>JAGQMN010000009.1 GCA_020428645.1 Patescibacteria group bacterium | reverse complement strand
TGATAAGCGGGCTTGTTGCTTTTGTCGTAGGTGGAGCTGTACTCTTTGTTATGCATAATGAAGAGATGTACCTCTTTTTACGATCAATTCGTCGCAAGCTCTGGAAGACACACATTGAACATCAAGGAGAAGCATCGTTGTAACCTTCGTCTTTGGTTTTGATACGTCATATAATATAGCGAGTACTGGCACAGAACGGACACTACGCACAGGTTTATTCCAGAGCATTAAAAAACATAACTCCATGTATGGAGTTATGTTTTTCTGTAGTCATTCTATCATTCTATAGAATGATAGAATGACTTATTGATAAGGAGGTAATAAAAAAACCCACATAAGTATCTTGAATAGGTTAAACCGCGAGTTGTTTTTATTTACCTCCGTGAAGAATATCTTGATATGCTTTTAGTTCATCCCAATCACCGGTGTAGGCCATGTACGCCTGCTTTGCCCAGGTGGTAGGATCTTGGAGAGTGAGACCAGCTCGTTTCAACATCACATCAATGTTATCAATCGGTGTCTGTGATAATTCGTGCCAGGTATAGATACCGTTTTGATTGAGCACCTCTTCTACTTTTGGACCAATTCCTTCGATTACCTGGAGGTCATCTTTGGTTGAGTACGATACAGGCGCCTCTACTACCGGGGTGGTAATAACAGGTTTAGGTTTCGTAATAATCTGCGGAGGTCGCGCCTGTGGTTGCATCACTGGTTGGTTGATAACCTCAGGAACGTACTCAACGTACCCATAGCCACGACGCATTTGGCGACGGGTAGGGATTGCTCGGTATCGGTGAAATCGTCGGAACCAGTGACCATATCCACGAAATCCATATACAATCCATCCAATTGCCATAGCAGCCAAAAGGAGCACCACAAGGGCAAGTGGTGTCAGAGTAATAATTGCTTGGGTTAGCCATTCCATATGTATTTTACTATACTGATTTTAATATTTTTGTAAAGTTACCATGCACCATTCTTTATACTTTTTAGCTTTCTGCTAGTATAGACAGCATGAAATTAGAGAATATTCGAAATTTCTCAATTATTGCTCATATTGATCATGGTAAGTCAACGCTCGCAGACCGCATGCTTGAAATCACCAAAACTATCCCAGAACGAAGCATGCGTAATCAGATGCTCGATACGATGGAGCTTGAGCAGGAACGAGGTATCACGATTAAAATGCAACCAGTGTCGATGAACTACGAGTACCAGAGGCAGAAATACGTACTGAATCTCATTGATACGCCTGGGCACATTGATTTTTCATACGAGGTATCACGTGCGCTCAAAGCTGTTGAGGGTTCTATTTTGTTGGTTGATGCAACCCAGGGAGTCCAGGCGCAAACCTTCACGACACTTGAAATGGCACAGTCTGCAGGACTCACCATTATCCCAGTTTTGTCAAAAGTTGATTCACCGCTCGCTCGTGTGAACGAAGTACGAGATGAGGTGGTCGAACTCCTCGGTGTACAACCTGAGGATGTACAGCTCGTTTCAGGTAAGACAGGAGAGGGTGTTGAGATATTGTTGCAACATATTATCGAACACGTTGATCCGCCAAAAGAAATGCTTGCCGATTCTGACAGTGCGCGTGGTTTGGTTTTTGATTTTGAATACTCGAACCATAAAGGTGTCATTATCTATGTTCGTCTCATGGACGGAACAATTAAAAAAGGTGATCAAATGATTTTTGGTACATCAAAGCGAAAGTTTTTTGCACTCGATGTTGGTGTGTTTAAACCTGATGCACAATCAACTGGTGAACTATCAGCCGGACAAATTGGCTACGTGACCACCGGTATCAAAGAGGCAAAGGTAGCGCAGGTAGGAGATACGGTAACCCTATTTAAAAAACCACTCCCGACACTATCAGGATATCAAGAACCAGCGCCAGTTGTATGGGCATCAATTTATCCTGAATCAACGGACGATTTTGATCTCCTCAGGCTTGCGCTTGGTAAACTCCAGCTCTCTGATTCATCACTCTCCTACGAAGAAGAGGTCTCAGGAACGCTCGGTCGTGGTTTTCGTATTGGGTGTCTTGGTATGCTTCACCTCGAAATCATTACCGAACGGTTACGTCGTGAATTTCAGCTCGAACTGATAGTGACGATGCCGTCCGTCACCTACGAGGTTATGAAGAAAAATGAGGAAATGGTGACGGTATATTCAGCAGCGCTGTTCCCTGAACATGGAGATATAGCTTTGGTGGAAGAACCGTGGGTTGAGTTAAAAATTATTTCACCGTCAGAATATATTGGGAATATTATGGGACTCCTCTATGAACACGAAGGTGAAACAACTGATACTGATACGTTTAGTGACGGTCGGACGCAGATGACGGTGATGATGCCACTTCGTGAACTCATGCGTAACTTTTTCGATGAACTGAAATCAGTGTCATCTGGATATGCATCCATTTCCTATGAAATAAAAGAAATGCGTACTGCTGATGTAACGCGTATGGATATTTTGGTTGCCGAGGAACCGGTACCTGCCTTTGCTCGTATTATTTCAAATAGACGCACCCAAGAAGAAGCGGAAAAGGCCGTTGAAAAATTGTACGAAGCGCTGCCACGTCAAATGTTCGTGGTAAAAATTCAGGCAAAGGTGAATGGGCGGATTATTGCATCGCGTAAACTCTCAGCATTGAAAAAAGATGTTACCGCAAAACTATATGGAGGAGACATCACCCGAAAAATGAAACTCCGCGAGAAACAAAAAAAGGGAAAGAAGAAAATGGCGGAAATGGGAAGGGTGAACATTTCACACGATGTGTTCTTAAAGATGATGAAGAAGTAAAAAAACCAGTCTGTACGATAGGTTTTTTATCTGTAATTTTCCCAGGTTATTATATACGGGTACACGTAATCGTAAAAGTAGGATTTACAATAGATCTGATCATTAAATTGGATGTATATAACATCATACTTTTTATGATACGTGCAGTACCGATGCACGCTTGTAAATGGCATTGGTCGGTATATGTGACCATACTTTGCTTCACATCTTTGACTACAAAATTTATTTCCTACAAGTAGGTGAATTTGTCCATTGTGGTCAATAATGTGTCTTCCGAATGGATTCATACATACCCCTGGGGTGTTGCGATGCACATACAAATCATGCGATCGCTGGGCGTGTACGTGAAATATACTTATTATCAAGAATATCCCAAAGAGTAGTATATTTTTCATAAGAACTGTTTTATTAATTTAAATATTCACACAAATCATATATTTATCAAGTATTTATAGACTCCGTGCGCTCGTGCTAGGATTACGAGTGTATGAAAGCCATTGTTGAAACATCAATGAAGAAATACTTTCAACTACGGATCTACCAGGTTGAACTATGGAAAACCAGTGCTCTGATGTCACAGGAAATTTTATTGTACGATTTGATTCACCTGGGTGAACAAACCGAGTTTGGCCGTACGCACAATTTTAAAAACATCGAAACCTACGAGGAATTTAAACGTGATGTACCGATTATGACCTATGAAGAGATAGCACCGTACATTACCCGGATGCTCGATGGTGAGTCTGATGTACTATGGCCAGGGAAGGTAACCTCGTTCTCAAAATCATCAGGAACAACAAATGACATCAGTAAGTACATACCTGTGTCGCATGATTCGTTGTATGGGAACAATTACAAAGCCGGACGTGATCTGTATTCACTATTCTTCAAAAATTATCCCGACAGTGATTTATTTGAAAACAACGGATCTGTTTTCTCACTGGGGGGAAGTTTCGAGACGAACGAGCACAGTATCAAAATTGGTGATGTATCAGCCATTATTATGTCAGAGTTACCTCAGTGGGCTGAACGGTATCGTGAACCATCCATCAAGACAGCACTCATGTCTCACTGGAAAGATAAAATCCCAGCAATGATTACAGAAACGGTAGGAAAAAATATTACCCATCTATCAGGTGTGCCAACATGGTTTGTTGCACTCTTTGAAGAATTACAAAAAACCCATCCGTACACAACACTACGTGATGTGTGGCCAAACCTCGAACTCTTTGTTCATGGTGCTGTTTCCTTTGAACCGTACCGAACTATTTTTCAAAAACTATTACCGTTTGATGATATGAAGTATCTCGAAGTATACAATGCCTCTGAAGGGTTTTTAGCGATTCAGGACGACCCATCTAAACCGGGCGAGATGCTCCTTCTCACTGATCACGGTATTTTTTACGAATTCATTCTTATGAATTCGTATGGAACTAAAGAACCATTAACCGTTACATTATCTGATGTTGAGGTCGGTGTTGATTACGCAGTTATTATTACCACGAATGCTGGACTCTGGCGGTATGATATTGGTGATACGGTTTGTTTTACCAGCACCGAACCCTATCGGATAAAAATTTCAGGACGCACGAAACATTTCATCAATGTATTTGGTGAGGAGCTCATGGTAGGGAATGCTGACGAAGCTATGAGCCATGTATGTAAACAAACAGGTGCAATAGTTGAACACTACACGGCTGGTCCAATTTTTCTGGATGAACACGGCAGGGGAGGTCACGAGTGGGTTGTTGAATTCAAACAAGAGCCTCGTGATATACAATCATTTATTACAAAACTCGATCAGAAACTTCAATCATTGAATTCTGATTACGCTGCGAAACGTCAGGATGATATTGCTCTGCAGGAATTAATTCTACATGCTGTACCACAGGGTACGTTCATACAGTGGATGGAATCACGCGGTAAACTTGGTGCTCAACACAAGGTACCAAAACTTTCAAATAAACGAGAGTATATTGAAGAGCTACTTGGTAATTTATAAAAAACTGCACGTTTCCGTGCAGAAATGTATTTAAGTTATTTTTTATTGATATTTAACGAGAGCTTTTCTAATTTTAGGTTCTGGATATCCATTATCCTCACCTAATTTCTGAAGACTTACAACTCCCACTTTTACACCGTTTCTTTTGAATTTAAAGTCATCGTAACTGAGAATTTTTTCATTTGGCTTAACTTCCTCATCTAACCAAGGAGCTTTTGCAAACATTTCTTTTCTTTTTCGTAACGGACTGATTCGGTAGGATCCGTACATAAGTAAGGGTAAGATAATAGTAAGTCCTAAGCCTAAAAATAAATATTCTAAATTCATACATCAAATGGTTTAGTGTTATTAAATTAATTATATTTTGCTATTTTTCAATATATCAATAAACATTTTTATGTCAAAAACTAGCCCTTATAGACTAGTCTTCTTGGGATTTATCGAGGAGGTTCGCTGTCAGTTCTGGCGACGCCCCGGTGATTTTTGTGATGTCTTTGTCGATTTTACCTAGTTCTTTGGACGCACGGTTGTAATGGTTTACCGTGGTGCCAAGGGTATTGCCAACTTTGTCGAAAGCCTCGGCATAGACGGCGAGATGGCGGCCTAATTTTTCGACGTTTTTCTGAATCTCGACCGCTGACTGTTCAATTTGGAAGGCTTTGAATCCGTACAACACTGATTGTAGGTAGGCGCTGAATGTCGTTGGCGAAACGATCACTACCTTCTTATCGTGGTAGGCGTAATCAATCAGGCTGCGGGTATTTGCCTTGACCGCGCCGATCTCATTCACCAAAAGGTCATAGTAGATCCCCTCGGCAGGAATGAACATGAACGCAAAGGGAAGGGTACCCTCGTCAGGGCGAACGTACTGCGCGGTTTCGTCGATACGTTTTTTCAGATCCGTCTTGAACGCCTTTTCTAATTCAGCACGTTTCTCATCATCGGTTTCATCGACGAGTCGGCGATAATTATCCAGCGAGAATTTAGCATCAACAGGAATCAGTTTATCGTTCTGCACCTTGATCACAGCGTCGACAATTTTCCCATCCTTGAATCCATACTGCATCTGGTATCCCGTCGGAGGCAAGATATTCGACAGAATCAGTTCTAATCCCATTTCACCTAGGTTTCCCCGCGTTTTCTGGTTCTTCAAAACCTTCTCAAGGTCTGATAGCTGACCAGCCAGATCAAAGACCTGTTTATTCATTTCTTTGGTCTCGGTAATTTCCTTGGTCACATTCACCAGGTTTTGTGACATTTGTTCGTTGATGCGCTGGATCAATTTTTGTGATTCCGAAAACTGGTTGCGCACGGCCTCTGAAATGTCTTTTTGTGAACCGTCCAGGCGATCTTGCAGCGCGTTCATATTCTGAACCAAGATCTGCATCGCGTTTGAATCCTCGGCAGTTTGTTTGTTCTTTCGGATTTCGGTGATGAGCCAGATTAAGAGTCCGACAATCCCAATTCCAATAATTAATAAAATAGTGTTCATGTAGGTATTGTAGCATTTTGAAGATGGAAAATAAAAAAGGAAGCGCCGGACTTATCTGACGCTTCGATTTTTGGTATCTATTAACTTTTTGATTTTAATTTCAAAATTCTTACCGAAATAATTTGATAGCTCAGTATACCCATGATTCCACCAACAATGGCTCCTAAAATTGGATTCTGAAAAATGTACCCAATAATACTTCCAATGGCCGCTCCAATCATACAAATAACACGCACATCGGAGTGTATTTGAATGAAAATAAATTTCAATAAAAAATAAAGTTTCAACCAAAATCCTATAACCATAAATAAAAGCGATTTTTTTATAAAACTTATGATTCTTAGATGATT
Source organism: Patescibacteria group bacterium (assembly GCA_020428645.1). Taxonomy (GTDB): domain Bacteria; phylum Patescibacteriota; class Minisyncoccia; order Phycocordibacterales; family UBA1006; genus UBA1006. The sequence goes on along the minus strand of JAGQMN010000009.1, from coordinate 25,595 downwards.
TTTTGTAATTGATTTTACAATTAAGTAAATTATTGTAAAAGGGAATGCGAGTGGATTTAAATATTTTATTGCCACCATTCTTAATCTTCTATGACTTTCTCTTATTACCCGAATATTCTCGTCTGTTTGTTCGTTAGGAGGAAGGGTAGCCGCTAAAATTGCTAGCAAAGCACATACTGAGAGGAATAGAGGTAAATAAATCACAGAAAACAAGACGATTTCTTCACTGTTGATAGCTGTGTTTGTGTTTAACAATCCAATACAACAAATGATAGAGAAAGTATAGCTGATACTTAAACCCCCTAGATAAGCAAGAAAGAATCTGCGTATCATCTTGTAATCAGGTCTAAAATTTAGTATTTGTTCAAAACCATTTTTTACCGCCCTTGGTATTCGATGGATTTCATAGGCTAAGTAGCCTGCAAGTCCACCAACAATGGCTCCAATCCACCAGAGGTAACTGGTTAGTTCGAGTGCAACAAGACTTCCGATGAGCGCACCTAGTGCTGCTGAGAGGAAGATTTTAAGTGTAGTATTCATAATGTAAAAGAATTGATTTAAAAATAGTTCTTTTTTAGATTTGCATATATATTTATTCATGTCAAATAAAACACTACTTACAGGTGTAGGTAGTGTTTTAGCGTATGCAGCCAATTTTCATCAGGGATTTCTTCTTTTTCTTTCTCACCTAATAGCCAGCGTAGGTATCCGGGATCCGTTTCAGCAACGTCTTCTAGTTTTTGCCCCGCGTATTTGCCGAATTTAATGCTGCGATAGAGGGTTGGTTTCTTTGATTCTTCAATCATCCAATCGATAGCATCGTCTTGGGATTTACCCGTTTCCTCGACAATTTTTTTGAGGAGGCGATAGAATAACTGTTCCAGAACCAAAATATCACCCCAGGCGTCGTGGGCGGTAGCCTTTACCTCGATTCCTAATAAGTAGCGCAGGTATTGCAATGCATAGGATTCAATTTTCTCATTAGGGTCGAGTGCACGCGCAATTTTCAAGGTATCAATCACCGGACCAACGTGGAGTCTCTCTTTTTCAATCATTGCCACATCAAAAGGTGCGTTGTGTGCTACGAAGACGTGATCTTTGGCAAAACGATTTTTTAAATCTTCAAAAGCGGGGCTATCAACAAATCGCGGTTTACCCTCGATCATGCTTTCAGTGATATGGTGGGTTGCCATGGCACCGATGTCGATCTTGCGATCGGTACTATACAACTCGTTCACGTCGGTACCGTCGGTCGTCCGGTACCCAACCTGGATGAGTCGGTCGTCAGGACCAGCTCCAGTGGTTTCGGTATCGAGAAAGATGAGTGTGTGTTTCATATTAAGTATTGTAGCAATTAAATTAAAATAATAAAAAACCTCAGATCAACCAAGGTTTTTTAAATAATTGTATTACTTTTTAATTGTTTTGAAGTATTTCTGATTAACAATTACCAAAATAGATTTGAATACCAAAGCTAGACCTATAAGAATCAACCAACTTCGGTTTCCAATAACTTGTCCTACAATTTCTTCCGTTTTAAAAACAGTTTGATAACCAGCGGTTACAAAAAAAATATCAGCAACTAGAAGCAATAATGTAAGAATGGCACATGCAACTGTTATTATTGGATCAAGCTTATTTGATCCATACAGTTCTTCAGCAAGGAAACTCTTTTTTTTGTAAATGACACGATGTATCATCCACACCGTGATGGTTATGTAACTCGCGATGATAAGTATACTCAGTGTTTTCATAGTAAGCTTTAAGTTAAAGGTTATTTGGTATAAATTATATATTACAAACATCATATGTCAAATAATTTATTGTGTGGGAATTTGCATTCACTCTATAAAAAATATAGACTCTGTTGTATATGACACTTCAAGAACAAATGAAAGAAAATATGAAAGCTGCTATGAAGGATCGAAATATGGCAGCGGTTACTACGTACCGTGGTTTAATGTCAGCTATGACGAATGCCATTGTTGCAACTGGTAAAGCACCAGATACTCCAGTTGATGACGATATGGCAATGGATGTACTAACCAAAGAAGCAAAAAAACGAAAAGATTCAATTCAGCAGTATACCGATGCTGGTCGACCTGAACTCGCTGAAGATGAACAGGCGGAACTCGCAATTATTGAACAGTACCTACCGACCATGATGTCACTCGATGACATTAAAACGATTGCTCAAGCAAAAATTGCGGACATAGGCGATGGTGTTAACAAAGGCCAATTGATGGGATCACTAATGGGTGAATTAAAAGGAAGAGCAGACGGGGCTGATGTAAAAACTGTTGTTGATGAACTACTTGCATAGTAGTTTTTCTTTTTTGCGAAAACCTCTGATATATGAGAAAATTTTAGTATGAAGAAATTTATCTTGCATATTATTGGTACAGCACTCGTTGTTTACTACCTTCTCCCTGAACTCGTGAGTGGTATTTCTATTGATAGCGGTCGTACTGCTGTTATTGTGGCACTTCTCTTTGCGCTCATTAACTTTGCTATTAAACCAATTTTACGGGTGATCACGCTACCGCTGAATCTTCTTTCGTTCGGTCTCTTTGGACTTTTGATTAATATTCTCTTATTTTGGTTTGTTGCATCCATCATTGATGGATTTATTGTCGTTGACTTTATGTCCGCACTTTGGGGAGCTCTTGCGTTGACAATAGCAAATTGGATTCTTGATAAATTAACAGGATAATAGAAAACAGGTCAATGAGACCTGTTTTCTTTTTGCGAGAAAAAGAGAGTTCTATATACTAGAAGTATGATACCCATACTTACCAAGAAAAAGAGCATCGTAACACACAACGGTTCATTTCATGCGGATGACATTTTTGCCTGTGCTACACTTGCTATATATTTACACCAACAAGGATACCGCTACCGCATTATTCGATCGCGAGATAAAGACGTAATTGCACGAGCTGACTATGTGGTTGATGTTGGCGGTGTTCATGATCCATCAATGAATCGTTTTGATCATCACCAACCAGGAGGCGCAGGTGAACGAGAAAATGGAATTCCGTACGCTGCATTTGGATTGGTGTGGAATACGTATGGATCACGTATCTGTAGTGGTGATGAAATTTTCCAAGATATTGATCGTAGAATTGTACAACCTATAGATGCTATTGATAATGGTATCAGTATTAGTGAACCGACTGAATGTGGTCTGTGTGATTACGGTATGTATGGTATTGTTGGTGCGTATCAAAATACCTGGAAAGAAGCCGGTGACACAGATACGCAATTGAAAAGTTTTCGATACCTCGTAGACTTTTTTCAAAAACTTCTCGAACGTGAAATACAGCGTGCTGGTGATCGTTTAGAAATGGTTAATAAAATTCAATCTATTTATGACGAGTCTGACAGTACAACCATTTTGGAAGTTCCGTACCACGTAAGCGTCAGCTCATTAATTCAAGTGCTCGATAAGCACAAGGAAGTGATCTTCATTATTTGTAAGAGTAACGAGAACTGGAAAGTGTTAGCGATGCGCAAAGAAGCGTGTTCATTTGAAAATCGAAAATCACTTCCTGAATCATGGGCAGGAAAGCGAGGAAGTGAATTAGCAGAAGTTACTGGCGTACCTGACGCAGTATTTTGTCACAACGCGCGATTTATGGCAGTGGCAGAAACGCGCGAGGGCGCACGAAAACTAGCTGAATTAGCACTATACAATTAAGGTTGTGTTTTGACTTATTATAAAAACAACCTAGACTAATTGCAGTATGGCATTTGTCGATGAACTAGAACTTCATATTCAGGCAGGAAACGGCGGAGACGGCGTTGTTCGTTGGCGACAGGAGAAATTTAAACCAAAAGGTGGACCAAGTGGTGGTAACGGTGGTAATGGTGGTAATGTTATTGCTGCTGGTGTTGCTGATTTAGCGTACCTTGATTACTATCTTCATAAACGAAATTTTTCAGCAGAGAATGGAGAGCCAGGTGGAAACAATAGCAAAGAGGGCAAGAATGGTGAGGATTTAATTCTCAAATTTCCACGCGGAACCGTTATTACAAACACAATAACAGAGGAGAGTATTGAAATTACTGATGTTGATCAGGAAATTACCCTCCTGAAAGGTGGTCGTGGTGGTCTTGGGAACGAACACTTTAAATCATCTACTAATACTACACCGTATGAGTGGACACCAGGAACACCAGGTGAAGAAGCTGATTTCACTATTGAACTCAGGCTCTTTGCTGATATCGGGTTTGTTGGATTGCCAAGCGCGGGGAAATCGACGTTGTTAAACGCGCTCACTAATGCAAAATCAAAAGTCGGTGCCTACCATTTCACAACACTCGATCCACACCTTGGTGATATGCACGGGTATATTCTTGCAGATATCCCAGGTATTATTGAGGGTGCGTCACACGGTAAAGGACTTGGTCACAAATTCCTTCGCCATATTCGTCGAACGAAATCGTTGGTACATTTTATTGGTCTTGATTCTGAAGATCCAATTGCTGATTACCAGGTTATTCGTAAAGAGCTTGGTGATTATGATGCTGAACTCACTGCAAAAGACGAAATTATTCTTTTGTCTAAAACTGATCTCATCGAAGCACCTGAACTACCTGCGATTATTACAGATATACAAAGTGTTGCTGGGCACGACCGCATCTACACCATGAGTGCCTACGACGAGGACTCTATCAAGGCATTTAAAAAAGTACTCACTGATTATTTGGAACAAAAATAAACCCGGCATAGGTGCGGGTTTTTGTCTTAAAAATTAGAGTGCAATATTTTTCCACCAATTTTTTGAAAACAAAGGAATCACTCTTATCCTCTCTCTCCTCGGTTTGGGTAACTGGTTCATAAATTTTGTATTCAAATAGTAGTTTGACAGAATAAGTCTTCCCTCATCTTCGTAGTATAGTAAATCACCAAGTTTATCGAATGTCACATCACCATAAAGGTCAAACTCATTTTTTCGCATCCTAGGTGTATTTGAATACATATTTAAACGACTTTCTGCTGTTAACCGTGAACAGTTTTTAAGATGGTAGATCTGTGAACCATTTGGGAACAATTCATTTTTTTTCAACTTTACTTTTTCGTTGCTACTATCAGCAACAATAATAGTAAATTTATCTTCCGGATTAAAATTAAGAGGTGTGAATATAATTAGATTCATTAGTTATAATGTTTTTTTGTTGATTTATCTAAGTATTACCATAGCGATTATTATTAATTCTGTCAAACAACATTGTAATTTAGACCCCTTCGTTTAGAATAGAAACCATGACTATTGATATGAAAGGCTACACCGCAACGATTGGACTTGAAATTCATGCACACTTGAAGACCAAAACAAAAATGTTTTCACCATCCTTGAATAATCCATTCCACGCTGAGCCGAATCAAAATATTTCTCCTATTGATCTTGCGCATCCAGGAACGCTCCCAACGATTAACCAACAAGCTGTCGAACATATGGTGCGTATTGGACTGGCCGTTGGTGGTACGATTGCAAACTTTACCGAGTTTGACCGTAAACACTACTTTTACCCAGATATTCCAAAAGGCTACCAGATTTCACAGTACAAGTATCCTATTGTTTCAGGTGGAACCCTCGCTGGTTTTGCGTTAACCCGTATCCACCTCGAAGAAGATACCGCAACATCAAAACACCACGAACACCATTCAGATATCGATTTTAATCGTGCGGGTGCTCCGTTGATGGAATTGGTGACCGAACCAGTATTGCACACCCCTGATGACGTGATGAATTTTGCACGTGAACTTCAGCTTGTGTTGCGGTATCTTGGCGCAGGTGATGCAAACATTGAAAAAGGAGAAATGCGCATCGAGCTCAATATATCGGTTTCAAAAACCGATACCCTTGGAACAAAAACCGAAACCAAAAATATCGGTTCTATTTCAGCAGCAGGACGCGCTGCAGCCTACGAAATACAGCGTCAGATTACTGCACTCGAAAACAGGGAAACCTTAGTGCAAGAAACCCGAGGATGGAATGACGAAGCGGGAACGAACTTCTCACAACGATCGAAGGAAGATGCAAAAGACTATCGGTACTTTCCTGAACCTGATTTACCAAAACTCTATTTGCATGAAATTTTTGATCTCGATGCTATGCAAGCCGATTTACCTGAACTACCAGTAGAGAAACGCGCTCGGTATGTATCTGAATATGGTATCAAGTCAGAAGATATTGAATCATACATTGGTAATCCTGACATGGCGAACTTTTTTGAATCAGTAGTTGCTGAATTTGCAGGAGATACAAACCTTATCAAGACAGCTTCAAACTACATTACATCTGACATTATTGGTATTCTCAAATCAGATGCGTTTAAAAATTTTGATGGAAACATATGGACAACTCTTGATTCATCAATGTTTGCAACATTGATGAATATGGTGAATAAGGGTGATATTGGTTCACGTGGAGCTAAAGACATCCTCGCACGTATGATGACCGATGGTGGCGATCCTGAAACACTTGCTGATGAAATGGGATTGAAACAAGATAACGATCCTGAGGCCTTGAAAGCTATTGTGCAAAAAATTATTGACGATAATCCTGACCAAGTTGCCGAGTTTAAGGCAGGGAAGGACACGCTCATGAAATTCTTTGTCGGTATGGCGATGAAGGAAACGAAGGGGGCCGGAAACCCACAGATTTTGACCGAGTTGTTTGAAGAATTGTTGAAATAAAAAACTTCCATAGGGGTAGTATGAAAGTTTTTTTATTCTTTTTGAACTTAGAATAAGCGTGAAATTGTATCCATATCTTCATCAAATTTGTCCCCAATTTTTTTAAAAATTTTGAGGGTTTTTGAAATTCCTTTTTTGAACCATTTTTTATAAAGGAATAATACAACAAACCAGGAGACTAGGAATATCTCAGCATTCCAATCATTTGGAGCAAGGTTTACCATCGCGGATACTGCAGTTAAAAACCAAACAATAAGAATAAACATGAAAATACAATGCAAAATAAAACTAATATTTTTTTTCATTGCGTATTGATTTAAAAGAGTTACATAAAAACAATATTATTAAAAAGTTGTTTTGTCAACAATTCACTGTTCTCCAAAATTGATTTTTAAGGGTTCTCCAGGTACACTCAGTAGCATGACTGGAAACGGTAAACTCCACCCAATTTCTCAAACTATCAGAACTATCAGTGACATTTTTGTACGCATGGGATTTGAAATTGCTGATGGTCCGCATATCGAGGATCAGTGGCACAACTTTGACGCATTGAATGTACCTAAAGATCATCCTGCTCGTGATATGCAAGATACGTTCTTTATCAAAGGTACTGATGACCACGTACTGCGAACGCATACTTCGTCAGTACAAATTCGTTTCATGGAAGATTTTGTGAAAAGCGGAAAAGAACTACCGCTAAAAATTATTGCGCCAGGTATGGTGTTTCGACAGGAGGCTACCGATAGAACTCATGAAGCACAGTTCCATCAAGTTGAGGGCTTGGTTGTTGGAAAAGGTATCTCGCTTGCACACCTCAAAGGAACGCTTGAAACGTTTCTCAGGGAATACTATGGACGACCAATTGAATTTCGGTTTCGCCCAGGATATTTTCCTTTTGTCGAACCGGGAATTGAAATTGATCTAAAATTTGGTGATCGTTGGCTCGAGGTGTTGGGTGCAGGAATGGTGCATCCAAACGTGTTGAAAAATGTCGGCATTGATCCCGAACAGTATTCAGGTTTTGCGTTTGGTGTGGGTATCGATCGTCTAACAATGATGAAGTACGGTATTGATGATATTCGACTACTGTACCAGGGCGACATGAAATTACACGATGCACTACATGCTAATAATTAATAACCGATTATGTTCATTTCACGAAACTGGCTTCAAAGCTACTTTGCAACTGAATTACCCCCTACTGAAGACATTGCAGAAACGTTGATGATGCATGCTTTTGAGCTTGAAGGTATTGATCACCAAGATACCGATAGCGTTATTGATATTGATGTACTGCCAAATCGTGCGCACGATTGCCTTTCGCATGCTGGTGTTGCGCGTGAGTACGCTGCATTAACACGGAATGAACTATTGAGTGATCGCTACCATTACCACGATATAGTTACATATACTGAAGACGTACCTACTGTCATTCTTGAAAACAACGATCAGTGTTACCGGTACGTAGCGCGATACATTTCTCATGTCACTGTCTCACCATCACCTGACTGGTTAGGTGATCGGCTCACTGCCATCGGTCAACGTTCAATCAACAATATTGTAGATGCAACAAACTACGTTATGTTTGATACCGGGCAACCGATTCACGCCTTTGATGCTGATAAGGTTGTTGGCGATATTATCGTTCGCAACGCAGAAGATGGCGAACAAATGATTACCTTAACCGGTGAGGAAATTATACTGACACCAAATGATCTGGTTATTGCTGATAACGAAGGGGTGCTTGCACTCGCTGGTGTAAAGGGTGGGCGTAAGGCAGAGGTTGATGAACACACGACCAATATCATTCTCGAGGTGGCTAATTTTAATCCACTGACGACACGTCAAACTGCGCGTCGGGTAAAACTCCACACTGATTCTTCGAAACGGTTTGAAAATGCTATTAGTTCAGAATTAGCACCACACGCTATGGAATATGTTTCAATGCTCATCTCTGACGTTGCCCATACTGATGGAACCACTATTAGTGGTGTATCTGATACCTATCCTGTGGCTGAACCACCGAGAACGATTACACTATCCCTGGGACACATTCAACGACTTCTGGGTATTCAGATTTCAACTCGTGACGTAACTGATATTTTTGAACGGCTCGGATACCAGCACCACGAACAGGATGATGTCTTTGAGGTGCACGTACCCTTTGAACGCCTCGACCTTACGATTCCTGAAGATGTGATCGAGGAAATTGGACGTATCTATGGCTACCATAATATTGATACTCAAGATGTCGGAGGGTATACATTTACACCTCGTATACATCCACAAGTGTATCTACAGAATACAATAAAAAATATGCTCGTTGAGCGTGGTTTTTGTGATGTCATGACGTATTCATTTACAAAAAAAGGTGAGGTTATGGTTAAAAATCCAATTGCTAGCGACAAGGCAGGGCTTCGAAAAAATCTCCACACCGGACTACAAGACGCACTCGAACTCAATTCACGAAATCAAGATTTCTTTGGTGGTGACCGTACGCAACTATTTGAAATTGGACGTGTCTATACCAAAGATGGAGAAGCGAATATGTGCTCAATTGCCGTTATGAATGCTGGTACATCAGCGAATAAAAAATACGGCATCGAACGAGAACAGCTCGAGACACTTGTGGTTGATATTGGCAATCATGTTGGTACGCAGATTGATGCTGAATACCATGGGAATACGCTAACTTTTCCTCTCGATACTATTCATATAGATCCGAAATCATATGAAAATATTTTTGATATGAAGAGTTACGAAGAGACAGCAACTTTTCATTCAATTTCACCATACCCATTTGTGACTCGAGATATTTCGTTTTGGGCACCACAGGGTATTACCGATGATATCGCATATGGATATATTACTGCTACTGACACTTCGCATCTGGTAAAAGTATTTCTATTCGACCAATTTGAAAAAGAGGGAAGAGTGTCGTATGCGTTTTCTCTGGTATTTCAATCACCAGAACAAACACTTACGGATGTTGATGTAGATAGTGATATGCAAAACATACAACGCACCCTCGAATATAATGGGTGTGAAATTCGTTAACAGGTATATACAATATCTGTTTTTTCATGTATACAAGAGTCAACACTGAACATTAACTTAAAAAAATTTATCTCGTGACAGAAATAATCTCAGACATTATTCCAGAAGTGATACCTTTCACTAAAGATCCGTTGGGTTGTGAACTAACTCAACCACACTGTTATTTTAAACCAATTGTACCTGATTTATTATCATTACAATCAGAAACTGGCAGACCAATTATGTATCCACATGTTTGGATTATTGATCGAAAAGAAAAAGTATACAAACGTATTGTTGTAGAAAATGTAATTTCTGTGGACGGGGGTTCTATGAAAATCATTTATAATAACAAACAGTATCAGTTAAATATACATCCAGAATCCATACCGGTGTATACCATTAGTGATCCTGAAGGTTTACAACAATTTATGGTAACAAAAAACCGCGCTTCATAGCCGGTTTTTTACTACTCAGAATCAGTCGATACTTCCTCTGCTTTACCTTTTTGTCCAACAAGTTCAGGTTCCATAGTGGTATCTGATGTTGATTCCGCTTCAGGTTCTTCAGCACGTGGTGCGACAATTGATACGATGGTCATATCTTCATCAGCATCGATCAAGGTAACATCTTTTGCTAGGGTGATATCAGATACCTTAATCCCATCTCCTAGGTTTGTAAGCCCTGAGATATCTACTTCAATACTTTCTGGAATATTACTTGGAAGTGTTTCCACAACTAATTCCTCAATCCCTTGGTGAATAATTCCAAGACCATTTTTCTTAGCAGGTGCTTCCCCAACCAGTACAACAGGTACGGTTACCTCGGTTTTTTCACCTTTGTTAATCACCTTGAAATCAACATGAAGGAGTTCACCTGACACAACGTGTGCATGCATATCTTGTATAAGACACATTTCACCTGTAATATCACCAGTCGTTGTAATAACGTGTGAGGTACCAGCTTCACGGTATACCTTACGAAATTCAATGTCATCCACTGATACTGGAGTACTGTCGTAGTGAGCACCGTACATTACCGCAGGTACTAACCCTTGTGACCGTAGGTATTCATTACTATCTTCAGGATCTCGTTTTAATACTTTTAGCTCAATCATAATACCAAGGATTATATATATTCAAGCACATATTGCAAGTTACAAAATGTGATACCAAAACAAATTAATCTGATATACTACCACTACTGTGAAAACACACATACGAACTACAATATTTCTTGTGAGTACATTGATGATAGGAATGTACGGACTACAGACGCACACTGTGAATGCCCAATTTGATGTGAGTAAATGTAACCGAGAAGAGAACGAATCTGACTGTCGCAAACGCCTCGAAGATCTTGCAAAAGAAATTCAGGTTATTAACGGTGGTATTCAATTACAGGATCAAAATCAAGCAAAACTTGGTGCTGAGATTACCCAATTAAATGGTGAAATTAAAAAAACCTCAACTGAAATTAAAAAGAAAAATAGCCTCATTCAAAACATTAAAAGTGATATTGTTGAGCGAGAACAGAGTCTTGAACAACTTAATCAAAAATTACAGCGAGAAAAAGAATCACTCGAAAAGATTCTCCGTAAACGATACGAGCTTGATGATTCAACGGTGTTCGAATTTATACTGAGCAATGAACAGGTATCTGATTTTTATGAGGATGCCCCTGCATTTTCATATGTACAAGATTCACTTTCTGATTCATTTGCTATCATTGATCAACTCAAGGTCGATATCTACGGTCAAAAATCTGAACTTGAGAAGAAACGAGAAGAAGAAGATGCTGCTAAATACGGATTACAGGTTGAGCAGAAGAAGATAGAAGACCAAAAGAAAGAACGTGATCAAGCACTCGCGGTCAGTGAACAAGCTGAAGCTTCACTAACGCAACTGCGTGCTATTCGAGAAAAAGAAATTCAAGAAATCACGAGTAAACTCTTTGAATTGCGTGACCTTGCTGGTGGTGGAATTCCATTCGGTGATGCATATGCGTTTGCCAAAGAGGCAAGTAAGAAAACTGGTGTTCGTCCTGCATTCATTTTGGCAATTCTTGAACAGGAATCAAATCTTGGTAAAAATGTTGGTACGTGTAACCGAAACACGAACGAACCAATTTGGAGTGACATCATGCCAGGACCAACGAGTGGTTCGTGGCGTGACGATCAAACTATCTACCAATCGTTGATGAAGAAATTAGGTCGTCCTCTTGTTGGAACACCGTTATCATGTCCTATTAAAGTAAATGGTCAGTATTCAGGATGGGGAGGTGCTATGGGACCATCACAGTTTATTCCAACCACCTGGCAAAGCTACGAGTCCCGAATTGCAAAATCAGTTGGGGTTTCAGTAGCGAATCCATGGAATGCACAACACGCCATTCATGCGACAGCACTGTACGTTTCTGATCTTGGTGCAGGTGCACAAACCTATACTGCTGAACGAGAAGCCGCATGTAAATACTATTCAGGACGTAGTTGTTCTGATCCAAGCGTAAAGAATGCATTTTATGGTGATGGGGTAATGAATCGTACTGTTCGCATTCAAGCAAATATCGACATTATTGAACGGCAATAGTACTTGTGTAATCAGGTTAATGTGATAGTATGCTCTACGTTATGAAGAACGACATTCATCCACAAGATTACCGTAAGGTGATTTTCCACGATAACGCCAGCGGACAACAATTCTTGGTTTCATCAACCATGCCATCAGAGGAAACTGCGAAATGGCACGATGGAAAAGAGTATCCGCTCGTTAAAGTTGAAATCTCTTCAGCGTCACATCCATTCTATACCGGTACAGAAAAGCGTCTCGATACCGCAGGACGTGCCGAGAAGTTCAAGAAGCGAATGGCAGCTGCACAGAAGAAATAATTACACCACATGTTTGGGTGTTTTTATTTTGCGATTTTTTTTAGCAACGTGTTATAATAAACGCACAATGAAAGACATCAAAAAAAGTAAAAAAACCGATCACCACTATACTGATCGAGAAAAACAACAAGCGGTAGAAAACTATCGCGAAATTGTAGTAGAAGAAGTGCACCGCATGTACGATTTGTACGACCAGTACCTCGAACAGGTCGAACATAAAAATTTCAAAAGCGACAAGTACGACTTTGAACTGCACAACCAACTCTCATTTGATATTGAACAGTGCAAACGACGTGTTGTTCATGCTGCTGATCACGTTCGCAAGAACTACGATGCTGAAATTGAAGTACCTGATTTTGATGTCCTCCTCGAAAACTACCAACATAAAGACTAGGTAGTTTTTTATTTCTATGGTTAAATAAAAAACAGTTGATCTTTAAATTAATTTACCATGAGCACAATTAAATATGTATTTTGTTTTATGTTTTGTTCCTCTGTGTACGCACAAGAGTTTGTCACAGGTGATCCCTTGGATCTGTATACCCTTTGCTTAGAACGCGAAGCATCATCATTTCAACAAATGTATGACCGAATTAATGTATGTATTTTTAGATTTCAAACTGCAATGTTTGAAGATAAAAACAAACGTGTCTATTTTTTTGCAAAGACCGATCGTCTCTGTGAACAAAATGCATGCACAGAACACACGCACGAATTCATTATTGAGAGTAAATATGATGGATTTCTCGTAACCTATCCGGAAGCGCGCAGCGAAGGTGGGTGGCAGACATTTGAGGTATTACGACAAGATAAACTGTTTTACACACGGATGAGTTTTCAAGTGGTTGTAAAAAATTTTGGCTGGTCAAAGGATATTGAAACTACCTTTATGGTGTCCAATAACAAACCCGAACTTGTTGAACCAAGTCCGGTGTATACAGAAGCACGGGTTCGGCTCATTGAGGAAATAACACGTTATTTTGTTGATGAAATTTATTCAAACAGATTTGATAAGATTTTGTTAAATTAAGCGCCGTAGATGATGCATTTTAACCACGAGGTTTAAAATGCATCTTTTTTTGTGTATACTGCTCGCATGGAAATTATCCAACACGATATTGAGAAAATTCAAGATACCCCAAGCACTCAGTTTTTCGCTTCTCAAATCATTGATCTCACACGTAAACTCGATGAGACGAAAAATATGATTGAAGACCCTGAAATGGCAGAACTTGCAAACGACGAGATTAACAACCTTATTTTGCAGATTAATACCTATATTCAACAGGCAGAGGATATTATCAAAAAGGAAGAAGAAGCTGATAAAGAGTCTCCACGCGAGATTATTTTGGAAATTCGAGCTGGCGCTGGTGGGGACGAAGCATCGCTCTTTGCACACGAAATGGCAGAAATGTACCAACGCTATGTTGAGATGAAGGGTTGGAGCTGGAGTATCGTGGACACTTCAACTAATGATGTTGGTGGGTATAAAGAAGCCTCATTCGAAATAAAAGGCGAAGGTGCCTACGACCACCTCCAATGGGAAACAGGAGTACACCGAGTACAGCGTGTTCCTGAAACCGAAAAACAGGGGCGTATTCATACCTCAACGATTTCAGTGGCGATTATGCCATTGTTTAAGCGCACAACGATTGAATTGAATGATGCAGACCTTGAGTTTGAAACATCACGATCAGGTGGGGCAGGAGGACAAAATGTCAACAAGGTTGAAACCGCGGTGCGGGTGATTCACAAACCAACAGGATTGGACGTTCGATCGACCGCCCAGCGTACCCAATTGAAAAACAAAGAAAACGCTCTCTCAATTCTTCGCTCTAAACTCCAACAACTAAAAGACGAAGAGGAACAGGCAAAGTACGCTGACAAACGAAAGAAACAAATTGGAACAGGGGATCGGTCAGAGAAAATTCGAACGTACAATTTTCCGCAGGACCGTATTACTGATCACCGCATTAAAGAATCGTGGTCAAACATCGAGGGTATCATGGCAGGTGATTTTGGTCGCATCTACGAAAAATTACGTCATAAACAAGATGAACTCGAAGCAGAAGACGAATAATCGTCTTTTTGTTATAATGAATCTATGAACAAACAGCAGATACTACATATTCATGGAGGTAGTTGCTTTAATACCTATGGTGATTTTTTGGATCAGCTTAAGTTATGGGACTTCAACATTGATGGAATGAAACATAGAAATCGATGGTCACATAACCACGAGTTATTTTTGAACATGGACACTTATGAACTTATCCGTCCACGTATGCCTAACAAGGAAAATGCGAAATACCTTGAATGGAAAATTTGGTTTGAAAAATCTTTTGAATTTTTACGTAACGATATTGTATTAATAGGACACTCCCTTGGTGGAATTTTTCTTGCCAAGTACCTAAGTGAGAATGATTTCCCAGTAACTATTAAGCAAATTCATTTTGTTGGATCTGTTTATGACCTAGCAAATAAAGGCAAGAGTCAAAGTGATTTTAATCTTACTAATTTTCCCGGAAAACTCTTAGAAAAAAGCATTCCTGAAATTCACATTTACCACTCAAAAGACGACGAAATTGTTCCTTTTGAAGAATCAGAAAGATACCACGAACAAATTCCAGGGTCACAATTACATGTATTTGAGGATAGGGGACACTTTCTTGATGAAGACTTTCCTGAGTTGTTTGACCAAATAACAAAAAAGGTTTAAATTTATCTTAGAAATTTTTTAGGAATAATACAGTGTCCGTAAAGTCACTCGGCTGTACTCTCCTAGAATCATTAGGTTCATAGCCTCATAATTCTTTAACAGAAAATTTCTATTTATTTGGTGAATTAGCTCAGTTGGCTAGAGCGTCTGCTTTTGTGGAAGGTCGCGAGTTCGAGCCTCGCATTTACTGAAAAATTTGTAAGGGGGAGTCTTCTTTTATTAGTTGACTCCCTTTTTGTTTGCAAAACGAGTTATTTTGATATACTCTGTTTCAGTTAACTTTTGTTTAACACAACAATATATATGCGCGTGTAGCTCAGGTGGTTAGAGCGCGTCACTGATAATGACGAGGTCCTAGGTTCAAGTCCTAGCATGCGCACATAAAACAAATAGTTTCGATACGAACGTGTCGAGGCTATTTGTTTTAGTAAACGTATGCGGACTTGAAAAAAGTCACCTGCGAAGCCGGACCTGCCTGTCGGCAGACAGACGCAGTCCGTAGGTGACGGCGGGGTCGAGACGATGAGGTTTAAGTAGATTTCGAAGAAATCGTACGTGACCCATCGTGGTGACCAAGTCCTAGCATGCGCACATACAATGAAAACCTACACTTGTAAAGGTTTTTTGTTTTGGTATACTTCGGCATAAAGAACGTAACTTGCTAACTGAAGTCTCACTAATTTTTTCCTCATGACACATGAAATCCATCAACGAAGAAGAATACAAACACGAAACTACAGAAATTTATGAGAGGTTAAAAAAACTATTTCTCACTATTTCTAAAGAAGATCTAAAACCAATTGGAAAACCTTTCATTACATTAGATTTGTATGATTTAGAAGCTATTGCAGACAAACGATCTCTTGCTTACATTTCAGATGAAGACGTTAAAAAAATGCAACAATGGTTCCAGGTACGACGAAGAATATTTGGCATTACCGTTTGGAAATTTAAAAAGCTTTTTAAGGAAACTTCTCTTAATAGAAAGAAACTTATACAAAAGTTAATTCAAGAGAAAAAGGACAATATCAGGGAACGAGCCTTTAAACTCATTAACCTACAAACAGGTACAGTAGTTGAACTATAATAGTTCAACTACTTTTTTCTTGCTCTAAAAACAAACCATGCTATACTGTTCGCGACATTGTAAAAAACAGTGTCGATCTTTTTTTACTATGAAAAAAGAAGAACAGTTACAAACTCTTATACAAGAACGCGATGAGCACGTTACCCGAATCTTTTGGGCAGGTCTCAAAATCGCTGGTTTGTTTGCCGTTCCTTTGCTAATTGCAGTCCTTATAGGAATGCGGTTGGGAGGTAATGCTACCTGGATAGCGTTGCCCATTGCCTTTGTATTCTCATGGGTCTTGACTATTCGATACTTCAACATCATCTCAAAAAAGATGAAACGTATCGATCAGAATATCGCAGACTTGCGAAATGAATTAGGTGAAGACACACCTACTCCACATTACGACAACGAGGAAGAGTAGTACTACAATAGTGATATTGTTTCTCAGAACACTGTTTTTTACATGAACTTTTTTAGCATACAACGGGATATCCCTGGTATTGATCCAGTATTTTTATTTGATGTTGCTGGTTTTCCAATCGCCGCATCAACAGTAATGATTTTTCTCATTATTGTGCTCTTTGTTGTTCTTGCAGTTGTGGTACGAAAAACATTCACAACCATTCCTACTCGTTTTCAAACCGTAATGGAATTTCTCTATGTTGGTATGGTTGATATGCTCGATGAGGTTACGAATGACAAAAAACGTTCAGAGGTTATTTTTCCAGTGATTGGTGCCATGTTCATATACCTCTTGGTTGCAAACCTGCTTGGGCTTGTTCCGGGCCTCTCTGAAATTATGGTGAATGGTAACCAACTCTTTCAAACACCAACCGGTGACTTTAATACGACATTTGGGCTTGCCCTTGGGTCAATTATCGTAATCAATCTGATTAGTATTAAAGAATGGGGAATTATTGCGTACCTTGAAAAATTCTTTAAATTCAGAGATGTTATCAAGGGATTCAAGAAAAGTATTGGGGAGGGTTCAATTTCTCTTGTCGATCTCTTTGTTGGAGTACTCGACATTGTTGGTGAAATCGCAAAGGTCATTTCACTCTCGATTCGTCTCTTCGCCAACATGTACGCAGGACAAATCCTTATGATTATTTTACTCGGAGCATTCGCATACATCTTGCCAGGTGTGTGGTATGGAATGAACATTTTCGTTGGTGCTCTTCAGGCAATGGTGTTTGCAGTACTCGTCGCAGCGTACTACATGCTTGCAATCAAACCAGCCGAAGAAGCAGGAACGCAAGAGTAGAACATATATCAAAAGATTCATGGTAGTCGGGGAAATAGTTTCTCCGCTTACAATGAGCCTTTCGGTTCAAATTTATTTAAGAAAACATTAGTTTATTTATTGTTATGACAGAAGAAGCAGCAAAACTTATTGGAAAGGGACTTGCAACCGTATCTATGTTCGGTTCAGGTATTGGTGAGGGATACCTCATTGGAAAAGCACTCGAAGCTATGGGACGAAACCCAGAAATGGCAGGAACCATCTTTACACGAATGCTCATTGGAGTTGCACTTGCTGAGTCAACCGCACTCTACGCATTCGCACTTTTCTTCCTTATCTAATTATTATTCATTATTTACTACACACTCAGCCCGTATCATGCTTGAAATTTTAGGAACAATTGGATTTGATTACCGCGTTGCTATTGCAAACTTGGTAAGCTTTTTAATCATCTACTTCATTTTAAAGAAGTGGGTGTTTGGTCCAATGAAAAAAATCATTGATGATCGTCGCTCAATGATTCAACAGGGTATCGATAAAGCACAGCAATCTGAAACAGAACTGCTCGTTGCACAACAACAAGCCGAAGAAGCGTTGAAACAAGCCCGCGCAGAAGCCAACGGCATTGTTGCTAGTGCAAAAGAAACAGCTGATGATCAGCTTGCACACGCCAAGAAAAAAGCTCAAGAAGAAGCGGATGCTATCGTTGCAAAAGCAGATGTTCAAATCGAAAAGAACAAAACGCAGATGGAAAAAGAACTTTTTGAGAAGACAGCTGGTTTGGTAGCTATGGGTGTTCAAAAAATCCTCGAAGAAGACGTTGATACGAAACGTAACGCTGAAGTGAGCAAGCGAGCGCTCGAGCTCTTAAAAAATCAGTAGTTCTATGATGAAATCTCGCACGCTTGCAGAGTTTGCAATCAAACTCGCTGAACAACCTAACGCAGAGAAAGAACTCAAACGTTTTTTGGGATACATTGAGGCACATAACCTCTCAGGGATTTTGCCACAAGTACTCGATCACGTACGACGTCTTACATCGAGTGCATCGTCCGATACCATACTGCGCATTATCTCTCGCTACGAACTTACCAAAAAAGACATCGACAATATCCGCAGTACCACCGGTGCACCAAAGGACGTTAGGGTAGAGGAGACACGTGATCCATCGGTAGTTGGTGGATTTAAGGCAACCTACCAAGGACACATGTACGATGGGTCACTCCATCACCAAGTTACGAGACTTAAAACGACGTTAACTCGATAACACTGATATGAATACAGAAACACTTATTAAAAAAATTGAAGAGCAAATTAACAGCTTTGAAAAAACTGTTGACGTTACTGAATACGGTATTGTTCAGGCAGTTGGGGATGGTATTGCGCGTGTCTCAGGGCTTTCGCAGTGTCAGGCATCTGAAATGATTGAGTTTGAGAATGGAACCATTGGGGTAGCACTCAACCTCGAAGAAGACACCGTAGGTATTATTGTGCTTGGTGATTACCTCGCCATCAAAGAAGGTGATAAGGCAAAGCGAACCGGGCAGATTCTCTCGATCCCGGTCGGTGATGCTATTGTTGGACGCGTGGTGAACCCACTCGCACAACCTGTTGATGGAAATGGTGATATTAAAAAAGACGTTGATCAGTTGATCGAACGTGTGGCTCCTGGTGTTATGACTCGTGAGCCCGTATCAGTACCAATGCAAACAGGTATCAAGGTAATCGACGCGCTCGTTCCAATCGGACGAGGACAACGAGAACTCATCATTGGAGACCGCCAGACCGGTAAAACAGCACTCGCTATCGACACTATCATCAACCAAAAAGGACAGAACATGAAATGTGTGTACGTTGCCATTGGACAGAAAAAATCAAAGGTAATGCGCGCTGTTCAAAAATTAGAATCAGCAGGAGCAATGGATTATACCACTGTTGTCTTGGCTGGTGCGTCTGATTCTTCAGCGCTTCAATACATTGCACCGTATGCTGGTGTCGCAATTGGTGAGTACTTCCTTGATAAGGGTGAAGACGTGCTCGTTGTGTACGATGACCTGACGAAACATGCTGCAGCATACCGTGAAATCTCACTCCTCTTGCGACGCCCACCAGGACGTGAGGCATACCCAGGAGACGTATTCTACCTCCACTCACGACTTCTCGAACGAGCGTGTCGTTTGAATGCAGATAATGGAGGAGGATCGATTACTGCATTGCCAGTTATTGAAACCCAGGGAGGTGATATCTCTGCATACATTCCAACCAACGTAATTTCAATTACCGATGGGCAAATCTTCCTCGAAGCAGGGCTCTTTAACAAAGGTATTCGCCCAGCGATTAACGTTGGATTCTCAGTATCACGTGTAGGAGGATCAGCACAAACCAAGGCAATGAAGAAAACTGCAGGACCAATGAAACTTGCACTCGCACAGTACCGAGAGCTCGAATCATTTGCACAATTTGACTCAGACCTCGACCCACAAACCAAGGCCACCCTCGACCATGGTGCAAAATCAGTTGAACTATTGAAACAGAAACAGTACAGCCCAATCACCATGGCAAAACAGGTGGCATCAATCTACGCACTCAATAATGGATTCCTCAAAAATATTGAACGACAGGATATTCAAAAGTGGGAATCTGAATTTTACGCATTCCTCGAGGCGTCTAAATCGTCGCTCCTCGCTGATATTAACAAGGGTTGGGAAGACGCGACTCAAGACGCGCTCAAGGCAGCGATCACTGAATTCAACGACGTATTTACTGGATAACCTAACGATTTTCGAACCATGCAGACAAAAACGATTAAACAAAAAATGAAGTCGGTTCAGAACATCGGAAAGATTACCAAGGCTATGGAGATGATCTCGGTATCAAAGATGAAAAAGTCAGTCGAAAAACGAGCTGCGTCTGACATCTTTGCAACACGATCATTCGAACTCCTCGAAAATCTCCACGTTCATCGACAACTCAGTCATCCATTTCTCGAGGAACGAGAAACCGGGACAAGGGTATTGATGGTGATCATCGCATCGAACAAGGGACTCTGTGGCGGATACAATATGAACGTATCAAAACAGGTAACCAATTTTGTAAACGAACACCCTGGCACATCTATTGATGCTATTGTTGTTGGTAAACAATCTGAACGAATTGCGGGACGAAATAATCTCAACGTGATTGCGAGTTTCACCGAATTTTCGGATTACTTTACCGGAGGCGAGGTACGTTCGCTCCTGCATACAGTGACCGAAGCCTACCGCAGTGATGAATCGTACCGTCAGGTGGTCGTAGCGTATACGAAATTCGTTTCATCACTATCATTTGAAGCACGTGTCATTCCGATGATTCCGCTCGACGTTGATCGAACCGAAAAACTGCTTTCACTAAAAGAACAGGCTGATAAAAAATCACTCGCGCAGTACACCTTTGAACCAAATGAACAAGAAGTGCTCGACACCGTGGTACCAGCGGTACTCATGACGGTGATCTACCAGCTCCTTCTTGAATCATTGGCATCAGAACACAGCGCCCGCGTAATGGCGATGCGTAACGCATCAGATAACGCGAGTGAAATGCTCGAAGACCTTAGACTTAACTATAACCGTGCACGGCAGGCATCCATTACCCAAGAAATTGCCGAAATCGTTGGGGGATCGTCAGCAATGTCGTAATTAACATACTACTATGAGTAACAATACAGGAACAATTACACAAATCATTGGACCGGTCGTGGATGTGCGATTTACGGGTGGGCAACTCCCAGAAATCTACAACGCACTGACCGTTGATAATGGTGGTCAAAAACTCGTTCTCGAGGTGCAACAGCACGTTGGATTGAATGAGGTGCGCGCTATTGCCATGAACATTACCGATGGACTCCTTCGTGGTCAGGAAGTGATCGATACCGGTGCACCTATCTCAGTACCCGTTGGAGACGTTGTTCTCGGACGCATGTTTGATGTGACGGGAGCACCGATCGACAACAAACCAGCACCAGCGAATGCTGCTGTTTCTCCGATTCACCGAGAATCACCATCATTCGATGAACAATCAACTGAAACCGAAGTTCTCGAAACCGGAATCAAGGTTATCGACCTCATTTGTCCATTCTTGAAGGGAGGAAAGGTTGGTCTCTTTGGAGGAGCTGGAGTAGGGAAGACTGTTATCATTCAGGAATTGATCAACAACATCGCGAAAGAACACGGAGGATACTCTATGTTCGCCGGAGTTGGGGAACGAACCCGTGAAGGAAACGACCTCTACCGAGAAATGGAAGAAGCAGGCGTACTCGACAAGACGGCGCTCGTTTTCGGTCAAATGAATGAACCACCAGGAGCTCGAGCGCGTGTGGCGTTGTCAGCTCTGACGATGGCGGAACACTTCCGTGATGAAAAAGGACAAGACCTTTTGCTCTTTATCGATAACATTTTCCGATTTACCCAGGCAGGTTCTGAGATTTCAGCGCTTCTCGGACGTATTCCGTCAGCGGTAGGATACCAGCCAACCCTCGCATCTGAAATGGGAGGGCTCCAGGAACGTATTACCTCGACCAACAAAGGATCAATTACCTCGGTACAGGCAGTGTACGTACCTGCGGACGACTTTACCGACCCGGCACCGGCAAACACCTTTGCCCATCTCGATTCGACCGTATCATTGAACCGTGCGCTCGCTGAAATTGGTATTTACCCAGCGGTAGACCCACTCGAATCAACCTCAACGATTCTCGACCCACAGGTTGTAGGAGACGAACACTACGAGGTAGCGCGTGGCGTACAAGGAGTTCTTCAAAAATACAAGGACCTTCAGGATATTATTGCGATTCTCGGTATGGACGAATTGTCTGACGAAGACAAATTGACCGTTGCCCGCGCCCGCAAGATTCAAAAATTCCTCTCACAACCATTCCACGTAGCTGAACAGTTCACGGGTATGAGCGGAAAGTACGTAAAACTCGAAGACATGATTCGATCATTCAAAGAAATCCTCGAAGGAAAGTACGACCACATCAACGAAAATCACTTCTACATGAAAGGTTCAATTGATGAGGTTGTCGCATCACACGAATCTGCTGAAAAAAATAAGTAACCCTGTAGTCGTATGTCAGCAAACAAACAACTACACGTCGTGATTACGACACCACTTCGCACTGTGTACGATGATTATGTTGATCAAATCACCGTGACCACATCAGAAGGTGAGATTACTGTTCTCCCAGAGCATATTCCATTGATTGTTCCATTAACCATCGGACAAGCCATGGTGAAAAAAGACGGCAAAGAAGTCTACCACGCGATTGATGGCGGAATCCTCGAAGTACGTCATGGAAGCGAGGTTGTAATTCTCTCTGATCGTTCTGAAAACGCGAGCGAGATTGATATCGAACGCGCCGAAGAAGCATTGAAACGTGCCCAAGACTTTATGGATCAAAAACACCACGAAGAAGACGTTGATTTCGCAAAACTCGAGAGAGATATTGCGAGGGAACTTAACAGAGTAAAACTTGCCCAAAAAGGTCAACGCAAATAATAAAAACCACAAAATGAGCAGATAGCTTTGTTGCTTTCGGCGCTCGGACACTTGTCGTATTGTATACGCCGCCTGTCCTCGCGCCTTAGCGCCTCGCTCTCTATCTCGTTTTGTGGTTTTTTGATATACTCCTTGCATGACTGATATTTTTGGTAATCAACTTGTTTATGAAGAAACATTGATTTTAAAATATGAGGGTGAGAAATTTAATAATGGAGAGATACCTTTGGACGAATTGTTAAGCGAACTTCAGGGATTAAAGATTTTGATTTCTGAAATTTTAGATATTTATGTGGACGCAGAAAAGATAACTCGTTCTGAAACGGATTTTCAAATAATTATTAAAATTGAACAAGGTTCCTTAAAACAAATTGTTAAATTCATAAAGAAGAATGAGACCACTTTAAATTTAATTGCAGTTTTTATTATGCCTTTTCTACAAGATACATTTGATCATTATCTTCATAGAAATGAGAATAGTTACCAACCAAAACAAGAAATTATTGATGCTTTACGAGACAACTCAAAGATAAGAAATAGTATTGAAAAAACAATGGCTCCAATTACTGGTAATGGTAACAATCTCGTAATCAATAATGGTGATGGAGATGTTAACATTATTATCAATACTCAAGATAAAAATCGTATTTTAGATGGTATCCAGGAAGATAATTCTCAACAACAAAGTTTAGAATATATAAAAGAAGAGGAACTTATTGGGGTGGTTAGTGTAAGTAAATTTTACGATGAAAACCCGTTTAACTTCAGAGTTGATGGAACTGAAAAAGACGTACAAATGATTTTTCTTGAAGATTTAGATTTTAACCTAGAAAGAAGGCAAGAATTTCTGGGTAAAAAATTAAAAATTAAAGCAAAAGTTACTTATAAAAATCAAGTCAGGAAATTGATTGAGGTACAGGAACATAAATTTGAAAACGAATTATTTTAAATACAGTGATATAATTAAAACTAATTATGAACAAAAATATTAAAATTATTATTGGGGTTGCAGGAGGAGTGCTGTTATTATTGGCATTGATTTTTATGTCTTCGGCACGAGGATTCTCGAACCAGGGGAAATACGTCGAGGTAAAGGGGTTGTCTGAACGTATTATCAAGGCAGATCGGGCTATCTGGACAATGAATTTTGATGTGAAATCAAACGATAGTACCGACCTCTATCGTCAGATTGCAACCCAGGTGAACGGAGTAACCAATTTCCTGAAAAAGGCAGGATTCGAAGCCGGTGAAATCAATACTTCACCTGCGAGCACCTATCAGGACACCTACAGCGGTTCACAGTACCGTTACAATGCCCGTGTATCAATGTCGGTGTATACGGATAAAATTGACCTTGTAAAAACAACCTCTCAGGAAACTCTATCATTAATCGAGGACGGCATTGTGGTGTCTGACAGCTACGTGAGCTACGAAATCGACGACATCAACACCTATAAACCTGAAATGTTGTCAGAGGCTATCGAGAATGCGCGTACCTCGGCAGAACAATTTGCCAAAGATTCAGGAGCGGGGATTGGTGCTCTTGCGCGGGCAAATCAAGGAGTCTTTGACATCAGCGAAAAAGACCCAGCATCACCCGAAATGAAAAAGGTGCGTCTGGTATCAACCTTGCGATACCTATTGAACTAAAACAAAAGCCTGTCAACGAAACAGGCTTTTTTGCAGCGTTTGCAATTAAATCTAACCAAAAGTAAACTATACGCTACAATGATTATGGTTTTGGTTGTAACCGGTGAAGCGTATAGCAGCAACCCTAATACTTCACCGGTATCAAGCCAAACGGCTAACTAAACAACCAAACAACAACGAGTTGCACTAGCAAGGATTCAGGAATTAAAACCAACCTCACAAGGTTAATACTGAAGCAGACTAGTGCATATTTTTTTCAAAGAAATCTTCCACACACTGGAGTCAGCCTGGTTCACATAATAATGTCCCCATTAATAATGCACCAGGCGCTCCAATGATTGATAGAAAAAGTAAACTGATCTTCAGCATATATTGATATTTTAAAATAGCAAGTCCATACATTGATTTATACACAATACTCAAATTTACGGTATAATCAGTCAATACTATGTTAGCTACACTCAAAAAAATTAAAAAACGCTACTGGATCATTGGAGGTATCATTCTATTGATACTACTACTTATTGTTATTCGAAAAAACAACGCTGAACCATACTCAACGTACACCGTTACGCGTACTGATGTATCGGACGAGTTACTCTTGGCAGGAACGATTGATGCCCGTGACCGTGTTGATCTCGGATTTGCAAGTTCTGGACGTATAAAAGCCGTCAATGTTCACGTAGGTGACGAGGTGAAGAAGGGTGACATTATTGCAGAAATTGAACAGAATCGTCTCGTTGCTGACCT
>JAGQMN010000008.1 GCA_020428645.1 Patescibacteria group bacterium | reverse complement strand
TTTGAAAGATCACCAGCAACTACCGTATGAGGTAACTCAAAACTCGCAAGACCGTCTACCTCATCAATAACATCAAGAGTCTGCCAACCATCACCTAAAGAGTAGAGTATTTCAACAAGAGACGATGAGGGAATATTTTCACGTGGTGGTACTGGTATGATATGATCACGAATGATGTGCACTTCACCATCAAGATCTGCTACTACTGTATCAGTATTGGTATCAATATCAGATTGAAGAGGTGAAGCATTAACACTCGCCTCTACTACCTCTACATCCGACAATACATCATTCGTCACTACAGGCACAGCATCATACGTACCATTGAAATCAATAATTACAGTCTCAGTAGCATCTTCAAGATCAGCCTGAATGGTGTTTTCTAATGGGATACTCGTGGTTTCTTCAACGGTAAGTGTTTCAGATGTAGCGCTATCAATAGCAGTTGGTTGTTCGATGGGTGTCACCTCTTCTTGAGACTCAACGAGTTCTGGGAGCTCTTGTGCATATACATCTGAGGTAAAGAGATTCCAAAAAAAACTTAATGTTTCTTCAGAAATTTCGGGTGTGATTTCAGAGTTGTCGGATTCCATATCCAACATAGAATCGATTGGTATTTCTAACATATCTATGTCAACTTCTAAAGATTCGTCCGGGATATCGTCGAGTACCGATGGATCTACATCAGGCAGTGAGGGTTCTTCGTCAATACTTACTTCTGGTTGATCCAGTATCACCTCAGTAGGTTCAGATTCAAATATAATGGTATTTCCATCAAGATCTGCTACTACTGTATCAGTATTGGTATCAATATCAGATTGAAGCTGAGATGCACTCATGGTTGGCTCTGGTGTGTGCTCAAAAAATTCAGTAGTGGCCGCCGGTCTCATTACCCACGAGATATTGAGTACTAATTTCTGTTCTGAGGTTTCAGGAATAGCACCATTAAAAACATGGCACACGAGAGTAGCATTGGGCGTTGAAGTCGATGCAGCGTTAGTACCACTGAATGATTCCTCATTCATTTCTGGTAAATCTGAAAATCCACTCGCATGGGATGCTCCGTTGAAATCACCAGAGCACTGTTCTGAAGGAATCAATGCGATACTGGCATACACAATAGCATTCCGTTGATTACTAAAAATAAGCATGAATGCCAGTACAAAAACACTCGACACAAAGGCGATTTTTTTCGGGTACCACTGCATCCCGATGGTGTTACCTGTCTGTAGTTGAACACCTTTTTTCATACCTAGAGTATACCACTTTTATACATGAAAAAACGAAGCGTTCTAAACAGTAACGAGCGCTTCGTTGACGTGTGATACGAGATCTTGGAGTTTCGTTGACGTCTCAACTAAAAACGATAGAGGTTTTTCTTGTTCAATCAATTCTATAACCTTGTCATCTGCCAGGCTAGTGTTGGTCAAAATGATAATACGTGCGTTCTTCTCCCACACATCTTGCCTGAGAGATTTGAGAAAATTATATCCATCGTATATTGGCATAAAGAGATCGAGCAAAATGAGATCAGGTTTCTTGTCGTATACAATCTCAAGTGCCTCTTTACCATTAAATGTATGATACACGGTAAACCCCTCTGAATTCATCTTTGTAACCAAAACCGCATTCAGTGACTGATTATCTTCAGTAACCATAACGCTTGGTGATGTGGTGTATTCCATTCCATAGGTATATAGAGTATATCCTAGTGATGGTTGTGAGAACAAGCGGTAGAAAAGGCTTCCCCTTCTGTACGTATTGACTTGATAAATACGTATGTAGCCAACCATGTAGTAACAGGAACAGCCAACGTGAGCGCTATAGCACCGATGAGTGAGCGAATAATTTCAACAAAAATAAACTCATAGCTGGTAAGTATCCAAAAAGGGATTTCCAGCAATGAAACATACATAACCATAGGAAGAGTTGCACCAAGGTATGCAAACACCAATGTGTTAACGAGTGAGGCGACGTGGTCACGCCCAACCCGAAGCGACTTTTGAAAAATGTTACGTTTACTGAGGGTATCGTTATCAGAGAGTTCGCGCACAACGGCTACCTGGGTAATAGTGATATCGTCGAGCACTCCAAGAATTCCGATCAACACGGATGCTGAGATAATGCGAACAAGGTTAAGTGTGTTATCAGTTGCAAATGAGAGATATTGTATATGATCGTCAATAAATCCTGTCATAGAAGCGGCTCGTGTTACACAATATAAAAGTACCGCCGCAATAACAATAGAAGAAAAAGATCCGATGAACGATACGAGACTCTGACGATTGAGACCATGAGTGATAAAAATCGAAAATCCTAAAACACCAAGTCCAAAGACCAACGTAGTAACAATAGGGTCAAAGCCATTAACCAACAGCGGAACGAGTACCCAAAAGAGTAGCCCCATCGATGCACCCAATGCTATAAGTGAACGTACCCCTTTTTTACCCGCCAAGGCTAAAATACAAAATATGAAAACAGTGAGGAGTATGAGAATTCCCTTGTTTCTATTTACTGCAACAAAATTATAGTACCCTTGATCGGTAAAGTGTTCGAGGTACACTCGTGACCCTATTGGCACGGCTTCGCCGTACGTATCAAGATTAATAGTTTCTCCTGATGGGAGTTCAGTAACGTACAGTATATTTTCACCTTGCCCCTGGGTTGTACCAGTAACAACTGCAGACTCATATGTGCTGTCAAATGACACATCGGTACCTTGGGCATATACAGGAATCTGAAGAAATACCAAGAGTATAATTATGAACAATTTTTGCATAGTCCAAAAAATTCTAACATGTGGTTAGTAATAGTGTAGCCAGTTGATTTTTCAATTTTAGGTACATGGGTTCCAATACAGACATCAATACGCTCTTGCTTTCCACACGACGTACACACAACGTGATGATGGTGATCCTCTTGAAATTCAAAGTATGATACCCCGTCTCGAAAATCAGTTTGGTAGACAATACCAGCATCAACAAGCACTCGCAGTGAACGGTAGATGGTTGAGGTGTTTATATGAATATCAATAGTTTGTGCCAATTGTTCGATAGTAGCAGGTTGATTGAAGTTACTGAGCGCGTTTAGTATTGATAAACGTTGTTGGGTGACTGACAGGCCTGATGTTTTCAAGAGTTCATTGTACATGTACTCCATTCTTTCACTTCTTCAAAAATATGCAATCTAATAACTTGCAAATATTTCGCAAATATATAATGTATTAAGTAAGACCCAGTAGGCTCATCACGAGTGCTGGTTTTATATCAGGTAACCAATTTATATTTTTATGAAGAAATCAATTATTATAATGGGAATATTAGTTCTCACTGTTGTAACAGGAATGATAATTACCCATCAAACCAGAGAATCAGTTCGCCCTACTCAATCAAAGAAGGTAGCGGCAACCATATTTCCGCTCTACGATATCACCAAAAACATTGCTGGTGGTGAATTTGAAGTTGTACTAATGCTTCCATCAGGGGCTTCGCCACACACTTTTGATCCACAACCAAGCCTACTCAAAGAGCTTTCTGGTGTACAGACGGTCTTTGCCATCGGACAAGGTCTCGATGACTGGTCTCACAATCTAGCAGAATCAGTTGGTGCTGATGTGGTACGTGTTGATACAGGAATCAGTTTACGAGCGACTGTTGATGATCATGAAGAGCACGAACATGATGATCAACATGAAGAAGATGGACATGGACATGACGAAGAACATGAGGGTCACAACCATGGACCAATCGATCCTCACTACTGGTTGTCAGTTCATAACGCACAACAAATAACTACCAACATTGCTGACGTTCTTTCAGAACTTGACCCAGAAAATGCAACACGTTATCAAGCAAACGCTAACGCCTACCTTGAACAGCTCGAAATACTTGAAGAGGAACTCGAAGGTCAAACAGCTAGTATTTCAAACCCAAACATTATTTCACTACACGATGCGTGGTACTACTTTGCCGACGAGTTTGGATTGAACATCGTTGGAACATTTGAGCCTTCAGCTGGAAAGAATCCAACACCTCAATACCTTGAAACTCTTGAAGAAGAAGTAGAAGAACACGACGTATCAATACTATTCCTTGAGCCACAGCTATCAACTGATTCAATCAAGGCGTTTGCAACTGACCACAATTTAGGTTTTGCTACGATTGACCCACTTGGCGGTGTCGAAGGACGATCAAGTTACATTGAACTCATGCGCTACAATGTACAGGCTGTCGTAGATACATTAAAATAAATATGTACATGGCTAAACCGATGGCAATCGAATTACAAAACGCAAGCTTTGGCTACCAGAAAGGACATGACGTGGTACACGACGTGTCGTTTTCTATTACAGAAGGTTCAATTACAATGCTTATTGGACCAAACGGTTCAGGAAAAACTACTCTCTTAAAGGGTATGGTTGGGTTGTTGACTCCAACCTATGGAACAGTCAACATCTACAGCGGTAAACCAAAAGATAAGCGAGGTATCATTGGTTACGTACCTCAGCGAATCACCTTTGATCAAACATTCCCAATCACCGTTACTGAATTTTTAAAGTCATCCCACCGTGGATCTGACATAGAAATAACTGAAGTACTCGATCACCTTGGAGTAGTAAACCTTGCACAATCACTGATCGGTACTCTCTCAGGAGGTCAGCTCCAACGGGTACTCATTGCGCGAAGTCTCCTGGGTAAACCAAAAATTCTGTTTCTAGACGAACCAGTCAGTGGTATCGACATTGGAGGTGAAGAGAACTTTTATGAACTCATGAAAGATATTCGCACACGTCATCAGGTGACCATCGTTATGGTATCTCACGAAGTGCACCTTGTCTCACAGGTTGCTGACCAGGTAATTTGTGTTAACAAAACAATGCTCTGTAGCGGAGCACCTGAAGAAACACTATCTCCGGAAATTATTAATAGCCTCTATGGCCACGATGTATCGTCGTACAAGCACAACTGCCACTAACTATGATTGATATACTACAACTTGAATTCATGCAGCGCGCCTTTATTGCCGGAATTGTTCTGGCACCGCTCCTGGCAGTCCTTGGTTCGTTTGCAACTCTCCGCAAGATGTCATTCTTCGCAGACGGTATTGCACATGCATCTCTGTTTGGTGTTGCACTCGCGATCGTAATCGGTATAACACCGTTCTACGGTGCACTCGGCGTCGGCATCATGTTTGGTGTGCTCATATTTCTTCTAGAACGGTACGGAAAACTTGCTTCTGATGCTGTCATTGGAATTATCTTCACAACAGGTTTGGCACTCGGTATAACGATTATCTCACTGCAACCTGGATACCAACCAGACCTCATTAGCTTTTTGTTTGGAAACATTCTCTCGGTCACGTGGGGTAACGTATGGATTATACTCGTGCTGTCAATTCTTATCCTTACAATCATATTCACACTGTTTAAACAACTCACCTTACTGTCGCTATCAGAAGAATTAGCTTGGACTTCAGGTTTACCTACCACAAAACTCAACCTTTTGTTTTACATCCTCTTATCAATTGCAATTGTGCTTGGAGTAAAACTCCTTGGAATCGTACTCGTCAGTGCTCTTCTGATTACCCCAGCCGTTACTGCAAAACTCGTAACCCATTCGTTTCATGCTTACATTGTCTCGTCAATTGTATGTGCACTTGTTGCCTTTATTGGTGGTCTCATTGCATCTTACTACTTAGACTTACCTTCAGGAGCATCCATCGTACTATCAGCGAGCATAATCTTCGCTCTTACTCTCTTGATAACAAAAGCTATAGGTATGAGAACTCACTAAAAACTAGAACTCAGTTCTAGTTTTTATATATTCGTGGTACGCGGTATGAAATCTGACACAACAGCTCGTAGATACTCGTTCCGCTCCAGTTCGCAATATCAAAAAATGTGATGGCGTGTGATGGTGATGAACCAACGAGAATCACCTCATCCCCTTTGTAGGCCTCACCATCAGGTCCGAGATTGATCATCATTTGATCCATGCAGATACGTCCTGCAATGGGATATATTGTGTCGTTAATGATAACCCTACCGTTTGTACCCATAGCCCGTTGGTAGCCGTCAGCATATCCAACCGGCAATGTCACAATACGTGTTCCTTCTGTTGCAACAAAATTGTGTCCATATCCGATACCAGTTCCCGCTTCAATGTACTTGAAGTACACCACCTCAGTCTTCCATGTCATTGCTGGTTTCAAGGTAACACTATTGGGAACATCAATACCTTCAAAAAGTCCGTAGAGCATCATCCCTGCACGCACCATATCGAAATGAGAATCGGGGTGAAAGATAATACCCCCCGAATTTGCGAGGTGTTTAATCGGAAATGTGTATCCTGCCTGTTCAAATGTCGTGATAACTTCGTTGAAACGATCAATTTGTACCTGCGTAGTATCTGATACCTCATCACTACACGCAAAGTGCGAGTACAAACCTTCAAAATCAGTGTGGTTACATCGCTCCATCACGGCGATAAATTTTTTAACCCGTTGCCAATTCACCCCAATGCGACCCATCCCCGTATCAACTTTTAAATGTACCGTTGCACGTTTACCAAATGATGCAGCAGTCTGATCAATTGCTTCGAGTTTTTCGTCAGACGGTGCAGTAATTGATAGATCGTACTCAATACACACCGGGATTTGTTTATCAGCAATTGCTGAGAGAACGAGGATAGGTAGAGTGATACCAGAACGTCGTAATTCAACACCCTCTTCGGGAATCGCAACACCAAGGTAATCAACGCCCTCATCTTGAAATAGTTGTGCCATCGGTATCGCGCCATGTCCGTAGGCATTTCCCTTCACCACCGCGAGAATTTTTTGGGTAGGTGCAATCGCCCGCACCTGCGCCAGGTTATGACGCACGGCATCCATATCAATTTCTACAAAGGTTGGACGAGTGAGGAGTTCTTGGTGGATGTTGAACATAGGAAAAGTATAGCAATATTTACCTATGCGAACTATTTTAGATGTATACTAAAGGTATTAGAAACGTAACCAATCATAAAAATATGAAGAGAGGATTTATTGCAAATATTGAGGAGAAAACATTAGCGAACGATAATTTTCGTCAGGTTCTGTATACAGGCGAACACCTACAACTAGTTGTTATGAATCTCGCCCCAGGCGAAGATATCGGCAAAGAGGTGCACGAAAACAACGACCAATTCATCAGAATCGAATCAGGAACGGGTGTCGCGTATATCGATGGCGTTGAAACACCAGTCGCAGATGACTTTGCGATTGTGATCCCTGCCAGTGCTGAACATAACGTCACCAACACGGGCGATATCCCGATGAAACTCTACACCGTTTACGGCCCAGCCGAACACAGAAACGGTGTGATCCACATGACCAAAGCCGACGCCGAGGCGAACCATGATGCTGATCACTTTGATGGAGTGACGAGTGAGTAAAAACCAAGCGAGGCTTGGTTTTTTGTTTGGGTCAGTTTGTGGATAGGATATGGAACTTAGATTAAAAAATTCCACGAAACGATTCTTGGTGAGAAGGCTCAAGTATTTTTAAAAGATATTAATACTCTCGCTTACGCTACATTTATTCTTAAAGAAGGGTCGCTTGAAGAAAAACGAGAAATTATGAATTGTCTTAAGGGTCAGTTAATCTTACAAAAGAAAAAGATTCACTTAATTAATCCCTAACTCTAAATTAAGTAATTTGTTTTTATCTAAAAGCTCTTCATTTAAGATAAATTTAAGTAAAACTCTACGAGTAACCTGTCTCGCAATATCTGCAGCAATTCTTATTTTAAAACTCTCATGCTCTTCGTAAGAAAAACCTAAGTTTTGAATTGCAGAAACATATACACCCTTAGTTAGTTCTTTTTCTAGAAGAGGTTCACCATGTGCAATCACAGATCTAAGTTTATATAATGTTTTAAACAAATCATAATAAGAACTTCGCTCCGATTCATTTTCTGACAAGAGAATTGCTCCTCTTAAAGAAAAACGATGTGAAATTTCAGTATTAAGACCATACCCAAGAGTTGCTTCTAATGAGATGATAAAATCTAGAATACTTTCATCTTTTATTTCTGCACATGCTCGATCATACCTATCAATTGCATGTTCTAATTTTCCAAAACTTGAATAAAAAATATTTTTAAATAATTCTTTGTTTTCTTCACTTACCTCCAGTTTTGCTCCTTCCCGAACATATTCTGTGTCGGCTGTTTCCCATCTTCGTGATCCTGAAGTTCCTCCATTTTGTGCTCCTGTATCATCAAAATGATAAATCAAAGTTGCTCCAGCCCAACTATCAACCATTAACTTGAAAGTTTTTATTGCTGCAGATTGGATAATAGACGGTTCAGCATATCTAGAAATAGAATTTTTTCTATCAATATATCTAAACTCTAAAACTGCGTGCTGAAGATCTTTTCTTATATCACGAGGGAAATGATCGACGGCTTTATCTAAGGGTCTAAGAGTGAGGGGTCCGACAGTAAAATCAGAATCTACTTCTATCCCATTAATGATACAAACACTTGTCATTCCTTGTCCTTGGTCATTCTCATCACAAATAAAAATATTACTATCAAACACATTATCAATATTCATGATTTAATTATATCAGCTAAAAATTATGAATAACAAAAAGCACTTAAGTGAGTGCTTTTTGTTATGCCAAAACGAACCTTCTCGTGCTAGCACTAAATGGGGTGACTAGCGGGAATCGGTCACCCTCATGGATTCTCGTTTCGTCCTACGGACTCACGATAATCTCATTCGCTCGACCCCGCCGTTCGAATCTCGCTACGCTCGATATACTCACTCTTTTCGATTCCCTCTCGAACACACTCGTGTTCTCGTAGTCACATCATGCACGAGAAAAGAGCTAGGGGTGAACCTAGCTCTTTTCTATGCTGGGTGACTAGCGGGAATCGAACCCACATTGCCGGAACCACAACCCGGAGTAATAACCGTTATACCATAGTCACCATAATATTATTATGGAACACTGAGCGAGAATTGAAATTGATTAGCTACGGCTGGTTATTACCGTAATAACCGTGCTTAACTATTATTCTGCATAGTCGCCATATATTTTGCTCTCAAACATCTCTTGAAAGACAAAATATAGTATACATAGCCAATAAAATTTTCAAAGAAAAACAACCTCAAATTAGGATGTTGTTTCAACGTCAACAGTATCGTCGTGGATGTGGTATGCACGTTGTGCTTTGCGCTGGATGATGACCTCGACGTACATCGTCACCGCAACCGCGAGAATAATCAGAATAATGTACCCCACAAATAGTTCGCCCGACGAGTATTGAAACCAGTTAAACACTGACAAGAGGAGGAGTACGTACCACGATACCGTACCGAGTGCGAGCATAGCAAATGCTACCTTTCGAGAAAACGCATGGTCATGGGCTTCGAGAGATGTTTCATCAAAGTGCGCACCAATTAATTTTGGACTGATGACCATATTGAGAATGACCTCGTACGTAATCAATACTCCCATAATAACCACCATGACGATGAACGCGTTGCTATCAGTATATTCACGCCAGCGATCAGTCAACACAAGACCGAGTCCTGAGAGGAACGAAAACCCAAGTGCTACCCAGGCAGTGTGTGAAAACATTTCGAGTCGTCGTTCTTCAACACGGGTAATCGTAAAATCTTTCAAAAAACGAACAAACGTGCGTGCGTGCAGTGTCGTTACTATCGTCCCTGCTAACATACCAAGTGTGTATACCCACTTGAACAAATCACGATGTGTGTACGCAAATTCAACAAACACCGACTCATAGCCAAGAAACGCCAACACAATAATCATAAAACTGATCGCTCCTGAAGTCAGGCAGAGGGTACACCATTTTTTAATCACAAAAAGTTGAATAATCGTCAGGTACATTGAAAAGGCAAAACCAACACCTGAAAATAAGAGACCAATCAACATCACCGACTGTGGAACGTCACGTACAATGCTTGCAAGATACAGCAGAACAATAATACCATAGTACAAGGTACCGAGGGTCTCTACCGAGAGTCCAAAAAATTTAGAAAATCGACTATTTACCACCGAGTGACAGTCCTGCCCAATCGGACAGACCATATGCTCTGCTGAATGTTTGTTGGTTGCAATGTAGCGGGTCAGTAACAACCCTCCTAACGATGAAATAATAATACCAAGAGTAAGCCAAATCATATACTACCAGTATAAAGTTATTAGTGAGCAGTTACAAGAGAATAGATAAAGGGTGTTGTTGTTTTAATGTTTCTGTGTTTCAAGAAAATATTTTTTCATCAACACAATGTACACCAGACCCATGAGCATCATACAAAATGAGATGAATATCCCTAAGTAGTGCACCCATATTGGTAGCGTCACGTGTAAAATCTGTGGTGATTGATTGAAGATCACAAAGAGTAGGCTAAAGCAAAACATTGCAAAGAACACAAAGACAGAGATGCTTATAAATCGGCGTAGGTGAAAGCGAAACTCAGAAACTGATCGTAAATCTTTTTTCATAACACGTACAGTGTACCACGAGTCACACCAATAAAAAAAACCTATACTTAGGCTTCTTTTTCCTCTGAAGAATCTTCTTCAACTACTTCTTCCGATGTTTCTTCCTCTTTGATTTCCGATTCTGGTGCCGTGTCAGTTGCTACTTCTTCTGATACTGGCGTCCCATCTTTGGTAGATGGTGTTTTCTGTGTTTCTTCAATAACTTCCTCATCCATCATATCTTCTGCTGCTACCTCAGGTTCCCCTGAATCCCATTCTGGAAGGTCGGCGGTTCCCGTACCCATATCGGTAATACGGCGAAGCTTGTAGCGAAGTGTCTTTGAAACCACGTCTCGGAGGAAGTACAACTTTGATTGTCGTACCTTTGCCCGACGTAGAATTTCAATAGAATCGATTGCCGGTGAATACAATGGGAAGATACGTTCTACCCCAATACCGTTTGATACCTTGCGGACCGTAAAGGTCCCTCCGTTCTCGGCGCCGTGTTTGCGAGCGAGAACGAGCCCTTCAAATGCTTGAATTCGAGTTTTACCCTTCTCCTGAATCTTTACGTTAACGCGCACGGTGTCTCCCGCGCGGATGTCGAGATCTTTACGATTTCGAACTGATTCTGGAAGGAATTGTTCTTGAATGTTACTCATAACGGTGTCCACATTATCACAGTCTGTTCAAATATCAACTCTTGAGATATGTTACTATGAACGCATGATGATACGACAACGTTCTCGCCTTATTATTACGATTGGATGGTTAGGTACCATACTGCTCTTTCTCGCATACGGACTCAATGCATGGGGATACATTGATTCAACTGGGGTACCCTACGCGTGTATGAATTTAATTGCCGCGCTCTTTTTAGGTATCCGTGTGTACGCTGACCGCAACTGGTCAAACCTCGTTCTTGAAATTTTTTGGATGGGTATCGGTATTGTCAGTCTGATAAAAT
The DNA here is from genome assembly GCA_020428645.1 of Patescibacteria group bacterium. GTDB lineage: Bacteria > Patescibacteriota > Minisyncoccia > Phycocordibacterales > UBA1006 > UBA1006. Next base: position 22,495 of record JAGQMN010000008.1, on the reverse strand, counting down.
ATTTTTTCTTATAAAAACCACATCGCGTGATTTTTTAATAATGAGGTGATGGTTCACCAAAGTGTTTTTCAATGTCGATGTAGTACTCTTCTGGGTTTGCTGGATCAATGTACACGTCAAAGACGTGTTCTTCGAGCCATTTTATTGAAAAGTCACTAAAAATAGGATGGGTTTGAAAGATGCGTTCACCACCATCTTCTTGAACATAGATAATCGATCCTGCCTGATCATTGAGTTTATAACTCGTTACATCCTTGCGAACGAACCGAGCTGTGATCTTTCGTCCATACCGTTTCAATCGTGCGTACGTGTCGTATCGTTTGAGGTGACGTAACATCCATACAAGACCACCAAGAGCAAAGATGAGCCCAAGTCCAAGAGCCACGGTCAATCCAATCCATCCTGCATGAAAACCACCAAAGGTAGCACGGTTCCCATATACATAGAGAACAACCCTATCGCCCACCTCACGTGTCGTGATGCTACTACTGTAGGAAGGGGTATACGTTTTTGTTTGACCACCAATCGTATAGGTAACTTCGGGTTTGTAGGTCGTACCGTCATCCCCTTGAACGCTGATGATACGAGTTACCGTACCGCTAACACGTTGCCCATGCTGGATAAGTTCATACTGTTTAAATGTAAAATATCCACTAATACTGGTTATAAGTAACCCAAACACGAGCATGAAAAGAGCAGTTTTTTTAATGCGTTGTTTCATAGATTCATTATACGGTGTCTCATGCAAGAGATAAAGAATTAATAGCTGTCTGTATATCATCAGGTAGTGGTGCCTCGACGTGAATGAACTCTCCACCAAAATCAATAACATGAATCGACTGTGCATGGAGCGCCATGCGTGTAAGGCCGAGAGTGTGTGTGCGCCTACCAGCATACAAACTATCCGCGACAATAGGATGTTGCATATATTTCAAGTGAACGCGAATTTGGTGAGTCCGTCCAGTGTGTGGTGTACAGGCAACGTAGGTGTATCGGTCATACTGACCCTGTTTGTCTTTGGTTGAGGTGTCGATGTATCGTCCAAGAACACGATAGTCTGTAATCGCATCACGAAGTGTCCCGCGACCATGCTCACCCGCTACCCACATGCGAAAATCTTTGGGATGACGGCCAATCAGTTGATGAATGGTGCCTTCCTCTTCACGAATATTTCCGTACACGAGCGCAACGTACGTTTTATCTACCTCTCTATCTTTAAACAACTGTTTGAGGTGTTCAAATGACTCTTGTGTTTTTGCAATAACGAGACATCCTGAGGTATCCCGGTCGATGCGATGCACGATGCCGGGACGATTGAGTTCAATTTGCTTGCCTTTGTGTTGAATGTGCATGTTCTCACCCACCCCGTTAATATCAGGATAGTGATTCAAAATCCAATCAACCACTGTTGGCTCATCAGTTTTTCCGTCACTATGCACTACCAGCCCAGCAGGTTTGTTGATGACGAGGAGGTGATCATTTTCAAAGAGAATGTCGATGTTCATAATTAAATTTTATCATGAGTAAAAAAAGCCGACACGGTGTCGGCTTTTTTATTCAATGATTTTACTAATAATTCCATAACTAAGGGCTTCATCTGAATTCAATACAACTTCATTGTTCATAAGTTCAAATACTCCCTCTATAGAAAGATTTGTCTTATGTGCAACAAGGGTAGCAAAGTTATTTCTCTGTTCTTGTTGTTCTGCGGTTGTTCCATTCTCAAAAATTGGATTATGAAAAGTAAATTGCGTATATTTTTTTGCATAACGGTCATTCACATCTGGAGCAAGAAAGATAATCATCGCAGAAGAATCTATCTTTTCACCTGCAGTTATAGAAATATTCTTTCCATAAAGATATTGGTGTATTTTAGAGGCTTCTACTAAACGCCCACCATTACTACAAAAAAATATATGTTTATCGCGTACAGATGGAAACATTTGAATGAGCTTTTTAAAATCACCTTTTATAATCTCGCCCAGTAAGACAAGGTCAAATGTATCTTCGATTGTGAATAACATAGTTTGACTATTTAGAGTTTCTGGTGTACAATAACATCATTATAAATTAAGTCAAGTAACCACTATAGCAATGGAAGAATTTAAAATACCAAGTCAAGAAGACAAACAATCAGCACAAGAGACTGTGAATAGCCTAATTCAAGGTCCTGATGGAATTATGCGTACACCAGAACAAGAAAAAGATAGAATTGAAGGAATCCAAAACGAACGTTAAAAGTGAGTGTCTTCCCAACGCTCACTTTTTAACATGATACAATATAACCATGATCTCCTATCTTACTGGAAAACCCTTATACGAACTTGATGGCGGGCTCGTGCTCGATGTTCGCGACGTTGGTTACCACATTGAACTAACTGAACCAACCCTCAACTGGACGCTCATGCAGGAAACGATATCGTTGTGGATTCACACGGTTGTACGCGAAACCTCATTTGAACTGTATGGATTTGAAACCAAAAACGAACTCTACTTTTTCAAAAAATTGATCGAGGTATCAGGTATTGGACCAAAGTCAGCATTAGGAATTATTGGACTTGCCTCTACCGACACCCTGTACCAGGCGATCGTTGGGCAGAACATTGCGTTTCTCACCTCGGTACCAGGTATTGGGAAAAAGACTGCTGAACGTATGTGCGTTGAGTTGAAAGACAAACTCAAAGACTATGCAGGAGAAACAGAACGACTCGTCCACAGTGGTGATGCTGATGTTGTTGATGCCTTGGTTGCGCTCGGCTACTCACCTGCCCAGGCATACCAGGCGCTCGAAAAGGTTGACGATAGTATCACGGAAACAAACGATCGTATTAAATCAGCATTGAACCATATACACTAAGGATTTTTCAGGAAAACGAGCTATCCACAAGCTCGTTTTTGATTGAGCCATGTATATTGACTTATTGTCAATATTTTGTTAAATTAAATGCAAAATGTAAACAAAGTAGAACCTTTAAAAACCCATAAAAACCATGAAAAAATTAATTTTTCTTTTACTGCCCTTTTTTGTCCTAGTGTTCACATCGTGTAATAACGATGATGATGACGGAACACCGAGTGACGAACCTGTAAACATAACGCTCACGGTGGCATTTGATAAAATCACCCGAGTAGTAACGTTCTCAGGTCAAGTTACCGGTAGTCCAGATGGTGTATTCTATGAATCTTCTGTGAATGGCAATATTCTTGACCAAAAACAGTTGGACATTAACTCTGACGGTACGTTTAGTACAAGTGTTAATGTTCATCCAGATTACGCACCAGATGGTAGTACGGTCATTGCTATTGTTGAAGCATACAATGGAAATACTGTTGTAGCATCTGCTGAAAAGCAAATAGTCTTGGAGTATGAGGATGACATGGGGAACGGAGATCCTGGAAACCAAACCGTTGAACTATTAAATCTAGAACATAGCTATGATGGGACCACGATCAACTTGGGAATTAACTATCAAAATAATTCCTTGTTAGATGGTCAAATCGCAGCTACCTTGTTTCGGAACTCAACCGTTGTTGGCGAGGAAACGACACTCTTATTACCTTTTGAAGAGGGCTTAACAGAGTGGTCGTATAACCTAGCAAACCTTACCGGTGAGTATCGGGTACGTATTCGTAATACTGACCCAAGTAATCCTATATATGGATTTCCAGACATTAACGGAGATCCACAGGATCAGATTATCTTTGATTTTACTATTGAAGTGAATCAAAATGATACCGCCAGTATCCAAGGGTTGAGTGTGATCAATATTACCAGCAATAGTGCGACGGTAATTGGAACATTAACGCGCAACTGTACTGATTGTACAGTTCGTATGGATGTTACCGGTAACGGAGTAACTAATTCGGAGAATTTGAATCTACCTAATAATACCGATGATTATCCTATTGAAGAGGTACTTAACGGCCTGAACATGAGTATCGATTATCTAGTTGAGTTTTTCTTGAATGACGCACAGACACCGTTTGAATTTATTGAATTCCAAACAAGTAGTCCAGGGCAAGTGGTATTTGCATTTGGTAACGTGACCAACGTTACCTCAAATAGTGGTACCGTTGGTTGGATTTATACCAACCAAGGAAACAGTCTGGTTACTGTTGAGGTTGAATTTTCAAGCTCAACCAACACCGAAACTACCTTTGTGGAAATGTCTCCAGGTAGCGTGCAAGTGCAAGATTCATTTACTACTATCGGTTATAAACAGGTGGAAACAGTAATATATAGTGCCCGTATCAATGGTGAAATTGTTGACTCAGGGAGCTTTATGACCCTTGCGAATAATTACACGGCCGAATTTAATCTCGTAAACGGAGGTATCGTGGTGAGTGGACAAACAACCATGCAGGTAGGTGACTTTACAGTTACTTCAACTGGCGACGATCAGTTTGAACGGTTTGATTTACAGTTAGATACCCTTCCTGTTGGATGGGATCCTAACGGGTACATTGATAACGTTCAAATTGGCAACAGTCTACCAATTTCAATCAGCTGGGAGGAAACTTCAACTGGCTCTGGAATCTGGTTAGCTGGTATTATCCAAGGTGGAGTGTTTGTTACAGGCTTTCCTCATCAAGAAGAAATCCTGAATGGTTCAAATACCTATGGCATCTACATCGGTGCGGAAGTATTTGTACCTTCGGGCGGAGCTGGAACCACCGATATGGTGACACTTACAGTAAAAGGTACCGATGGTGTTGGAACGGTTGTAACCGCATCTAACACATTAACTTTTACTGAATAATTTTATAAGGAACGCACTGTTCTCAAAAAGCCTTTCTTTCGAGAGGCTTTTTTATTTGAACATTTGATATGCAACAATACCGAATGCAACTGAAACATTCAGGGATTCTTTCTCACCGCGCATGGGGATTTCAACGATGGTATCGGCAATATCGAGAATATTTTCTTCAAAACCGTTAACCTCTTCTCCCATCGCAAGAATTATTTCTGTACATGTTGTATCAGGTGTATATGCATCATATAAAACAGATCTATTGTTCTGCTCAACACATACGAGCTGTGCACCACTCTGTTGTAAATCAATAATATCCTGTGGAATATGTTTCAATTGCGACCACGACAATGATTGTTCTGCACCAAGGGCAATCTTGTGCATGTCTGATCGGTTACGACCAAACCGATCCACAGGTAAGGGCGTGTATCCAGAGAGATAGATGTGATCAATACCTACTGCATCAGCAGTTCGAAAAATCGAACCAACGTTGTATACCGAACGAATGTTGTGAAGCCAAGCAGATTTTTTCATAGTTGTATATTAACAAAAAAACCGCACATGCGGTTTTTTTGTTTTATGTCCCCCCGGAAGGGCTCGAACCTTCGACCGTCAGCTTAAAAGGCTGCTGCTCTACCGACTGAGCTACAGGGGGGTACCTTTCAAAATAAAAATGCACCGTAGGACACCACCACTATAGGAAAAAGAATTTGGAAAGTCAATAATATGATACTATGTAAACATATGATCGCCCTTTGGATTATTATCTTTATTGTAAGTTTATTAGGTCTCATTAAATCAGCGGATTACTTTACTGAATATAGTGAGAAAATGGGACTCGTGCTGGGTATGAGTTCATTTATTGTTGGGGCAACCATCGTAGCTATTGGAACATCTCTCCCTGAACTGGTGTCTTCACTCTTTGCGGTAAGCGCAGGTACAACGGAATTCGTTGCCGACAACATCATTGGTTCAAACATTGCCAATGCACTTCTTATTCTAGGAATTGCTGGAATTGTTGCGAAGAAAGGACTACGAATGAATACATCATTGATTGATGTTGATTTGCCATTTTTTTTCATGTCGATGGCAGTTTTTGGATACTTTGCCCTTGATACAACAATTTCACTCGTCGAAGGTATTGCACTACTCCTGTTCTTTGGTATTTTCATTATTTATAATATCAAATCTGAACCAGGTGATGATGATCATGATGAAATGGCCGACATTGAAGGACGTCATGAACATACCAAAAATAAAAAACACATTCTCAAATATATTGGCATTATCGTGGTAAGCATTGCAGTCCTCTCGGTCTCTGCAAAATATTTAATTGACAGCATTCTTACCCTCTCAGAACTCCTCAATATTTCCTCATCAACACTCACCATTACGGTCGTTGCATTTGGAACGTCACTGCCTGAAATTCTGACATCAGTTGCTGCGGTTCGCCGAGGTAATCACGGAATGGCTGTGGGAAATGTACTCGGATCAAATACGTTTAATGTACTCTTGATTGCCGGTATTCCTGCAATTATACGACCACTCGCCATTGACCCTGTTACCTTTAGGGTAGGACTGCCTTTTTTGGTTATCGCAACATTTATTGCCATCTTTGTGATGTTCGATAATCGCATTCGCCCATGGGAGGGAGCTGCGATGCTATTTTTCTATCTCGTGTTTATTGCCAAAATCATCGGTATCATGTAGCCATTAGCGTGTCATACCAAACGAAATCTGTTACTATAGATGTATATATCAAAAAATAAACAGGTGTTTGGTCGTCTAGTCTAACAATATGCAACAATTATTATGGGAAATTTTAATTTAACGTGGCTCATTATATCAATAGTCATTATATCGAACGTGTTTCTCTTCTCGTTCCTGTCCCGCGATGTTTCAAAGTATGTTAATAGTATTGAAGAAAAGCGAACTGAACAGTACCGGTTATATGAATAGTATGAAAACAACAAAAATATCAACAAATGTAGGATTAGGAGTCATCATTCTCGTGCTTATTGCTATTTCGGGATTCTTTTTGACGAAATTTGTTGTCAACGAAATGCAGGTGGATGAAAAACAAAACCTTCTCATGCGGGCGAATACCATTGCGGTACTCCTCGAACCAAGACTGGTTACTGACCTCGATGGTAATGAAAGTGATCTATCAAAAGAATCATATCAGGAACTAAAAAATCACATGCGTGCCATACGCGCAGCTAATGATGATATCCGATTTGTGTACATCATGGGTCTTAATGAATATGGTCAACAATTTTTCTACGTTGATTCTGAGGATCCGGCTTCATTTGATTACTCAGCTCCTGGAGATCTATATTTAGATGCGACTGCGCGGGATATTATGAATCACCAACTTGGTATTACCTATGCTGATGGTCCATACACTGACAGTTGGGGTGAATGGTTTTCAGCATACGCACCAATTCTTGATGAAAATGATGACGTGGAAGGTATGCTCGGACTCGATATTGCCGCAGAACGGGTACTCTTGAGAATAAGTATCGTGAAGAAAGCAATTATTATGCTGTTCTCGCTCATGTTCTACATTACCCTCCTCCTCGTGCTACGAACACAACGTATCATTAAATAAAAACCAACAGATGTTGGTTTTTATAATGAGAGAATAAATTTCTCAATATCAATATCAAGTGTTGAATACGTATCACGATTATGAAACGTGTGAGTAAGTGATCGGCTCAATCCTCGTATCTCTTCAGAAGAAAAATTTTTTGCAAAACCAAGGGTTTTTTTGTATACAAACGGATTCATACCAGGGTTTGTATTCAAACCGTGAACGAGCGCAAGATTTTTCAGTTGCCAAAACAGAATACCATGAATTTCCTCAGGACTGCCGTTTTTGAGTGCTTCCTGAAAAAGGAGCCATAGTTTTTTCTTGTCTCGTGCGCCAAGAGCGTCAGTCAACGAGAACATATTGAACGATTCTGTTTTCGTTTTCTCTTCTTTGCCAAAGTCTTCTATGATTGCACTTACTTTTTCAAATGCTTTGAGAATGGGTTTAGTGATACTTTCCTCAGAGAAAACGAACACATTATCGGATTCTGCAAACTCAGCAAGAAAACTTTTCAAATCAAGATTTCGGGCAAGATCGTGAATAACGTACAATTCCTTGTCGCCAAAGAGCCCCGTTTGCGTTTGAACAATATCGGTGAGCTCGCGATCCGCAATGTCGTTATCGTACACATGCTGAGGAGTAGCAGTGTATTGTTTGACGAGTTGTAGAACGTAGTCTTTGCGATGATCAGATTTTCCCAAGAGGAGGTAGAGCATAGCTTCAGTGTAAAGTGATTAGTTCGGAGTGACAAGTGACAAAATAAAACACCACTTGGTGTTATAACTTGTCTTCAGGATCACAACCCCAATTTGCATAACGTCCTACATCTCCATTTTCATGAATACAGTAGGCTTCGTCTATACCCGTATCTAAAACAACACTGTACGTATAACCACCATTTTCTTTTAATTCGAAACTCGGGGTGTAACCTAACGCATAGATTTTCTTACTCGTTTTTTCAGGATACGAGTATATTCCGGTTGCTCTAAAATCTTTTTCAATTTCTAATCGTCCCTCATGAACCAATGTTGATACCTCAAGGTCTGCAATTGCCCATTCACCAGGAATAAACAACCAGAGCACAAAGTATAGGATTCCAAACATTGCAAGAATAATAACAAAGTTACTCATATAACTTTTTAAATATTTTTTCTTCATATACATCAATTATTCACAAAATAATATTTTGTAAACACGCAATTAATTTATAAATTCTAGATTAATTTTAAGGTGAGAACGATCCCGGAACACGTCTGAGGTGAGGTAGAATGGACTACTTACATAGTCTCATTGTTACTTCAGTTCTCCCCAATGCTTGCCATGAGATGCATGTACGAGAATCGGTACTGGTGAATCATAATTAAGGTATGAATCTTTCAATACATTGCGCATAATCTCACATGCCTTATTCTCGAATGTTTTAATAAAACTATCTTTTACCTCATAGATAATCTCGTCGTGAATTTGAAGAATGAGTCGCGCACTATCTTGTGCATCTTTCTGCTCAAGCCACATATTAATGTAAATCATAGCGAGCTTGATCATATCAGCACTGGTTCCCTGAATAGGTGCGTTCAGTGCCATGCGTTCTTCCATCGCACGAATAAAAGGGAGCTTTGAATGAATTTTTTTAAACCGGCGCTTACGACCAAACAATGTTTTTGTAAATCCATGTTCCCGTGCATGTTCCTTGGTATCTTCGAGGTATTGTGTTGCTCGTGGAAACTGCTCAAAAAATCCTTGGTGAAAAGCTTGTGCTTCCGAACGTTCACCACCCATCTGTTTGCGCAGTGCGTTCACTCCCATACCATACAAAATTCCAAAGTTTACAATTTTTGCTTTGCGACGCATTTCTCGATCAACCTCTTCGGGCGGAACACCACCAATGAGGGCAGCTACTGCCTGGTGTACATCCTGTCCTTCCTGGAAAATATGTATTAACGCAGGGTCACCTGAAAGGATAGCAAGACACCGAAGTTCAATCTGCGAGTAATCGAGTGATACGAGATGGTACCCATCCGTCGCAATAAATCCTTCGCGAATTTTTCGTCCAAGATCTGTTCGCGTTGGAATATTTTGCATATTTGGATTCTTTGATGAGAATCGGCCAGTTACTGTTCCATTTTGAATGAATTCAGCATGTAATCGACCATCCTCACCAACCATATTCGGAATGTTATCAATGTACGTCGAGAGCAATTTTTCAAGTTCACGATACTCCATGAGCAACGGAATAATAACGTGCTCATCAATCAATTTTTCGAGGGTTGCAATGTTGGTTGAATAGGAGCCGGTTTTTGATTTTTTGATACCTTTCGTCGGTAATCCAAGATTTTCAAATAGCACTTCTGAGAGCTGTTTGGGAGAGTTGATGTTAAAGACGGTTCCCGCATGAGCATGAATTTTTTTAACCAAAATATCAAGCTCAGTGTGGTAATTTTTTGAGAGCTTGGTAAAAAATTGCTGATCCACCAAAATCCCATTACGCTGCATCTCCGCAATAATTGGAATTAATGGCTCTTCAATGTGGGTAAACACCTTGAAACTTTCTGTATCTTGTTCGAGTTCTTTTTCAATCTTAACTTGTGCCTGTGCAATATCAGAAGTTTTTGTATACTGCGTAATATCATCAACGTGTGCATCGGTGTAGTCAGAATCAATGAGCCACAATTGTATTGCCGATGTTGTTGTATATACCGAATCGCGCATTTCTACGGGTTCTTTCATCTCAGATTTCTTGACAAGCCCTGAAAGTCCAAGCGACGATTCAAGACGTTGAGGTAGTGATCGGAGTTCATACCGTTCAAAGATAGCAAGTGCCCGCTCAGTATCAACCGCATTGTTCCATGAGTGTTCTGGAAGCTCGAAAATAATAGGAGCATCGTGACGAATCGTAGCAATAACTTTTGAAAACTCTGCTTCTTCCTTCCCTTCTTGTATTAGGGTTACCATACGTTTAGTGAGACCAACATTCCTAAGCGCTTCTTCACCTTTTTGCTCAAGAGTTTGGTACATAGCTTCGATAGTACGGAATGCTTGAATTGCCAATGTTGCTGCCTTCTCTCCAATGCCTTTAATACCAGGAATGTTGTCAGACGGATCGCCACGGAGTGCTTTGTAATCAATAATTGACAGTGGAGCAAATCCAAAACGCTCTCGTACAGCAGCTTCATCATAGGTAACCGTATCATTCAAACCACGCTTGAGGGTATACACCTGAACACGCTGTCCATCAACGAGTTGGAGCGTATCCATATCACCTGAAGCGATAAGTATTTGTACCTTCTTGTTATTTGTTAGCTGGGTCGCAATGGTTCCTAAAATATCGTCAGCTTCAAATCCAGGCGCATCGTATATAGGAATAGAGAATGCATCGCAGATATCACGCGTTGCATCAAACTGCATCACCAGTGCATCATCGGTTTCGCTCCGTGTACCCTTGTAATCTTCAAAAGCTTCGTGTCGAAATGTAGCACCAGGCAAATCATAACAGGCAACGATGTAATCAGGTTGAAATTCATCAATAATTTTTAACACCATGGTAGCAAAACCATAAATGGCACCAGTAGGTTCACCAGTGCTCGTCGTGAAATCAGGCATCGCATGGTACGCTCGATGGATAATCGCATGTGCGTCAAGGAGGACGAGAAGTTGTTGTTTGGGGTTTCTCTCCATAAGTCTATTGTACCATGGAGCGTATGAAAGGATTTTACACTACGGTGAGTAATCGCGTATTGCTATCCTGTAGTGAAAAGGTTATTTGAAGAGCATCCGGTATAGCAATACCAGAAACCATTTCTGGCCACTCAATACAGATGAGTGTATGCGGATCATCAACAAGGTGTTGCCACCCTAAATATTCGAGTTGGTTTTTATCTTCAAGACGATACGCGTCAATGTGTACCAACCGAGTAATCCAATCATGACCAAATACTGGGTACTCTTTTTGGATAACAAATGTTGGACTTGTAATTGGTTCATCAATGCCGAGTACACGTGCAATGTACTGAACACATGTTGTTTTACCAGCACCGAGATCACCTGAAAGTGTAACAATGGTTGCCTGGTTTCGTTGATTGAGAGTGTGAACGAACGAGTATACCCAATCATGTAGTTCGTTTGTAGTGTGTATGGTCACCTGCATAGAAAAACTATATAGTATGCATAACAAAAACACCAACAAGTGGTGTTTTTGTCTACGAAAGATAGATAAACTATCCTCGATTTGGTCGGTATGGTTGGTAGGTATCACGTGGTTGTGATGCTACCGGTGGCATGTACGGAACGTCTGGTTCAGCATACATAGGTACATTCGCTTGCGCGGCGTACCCTCCGTTGTACGGTGCTGGCGCGGGATACGGCATGTATCCTGCATACGCCTGGGCACGCATTTCTTCACGTTCAAGGTAAAGCCATCGGGCTACCAAGAAGATAATGAAGAGTCCGAGGAGAATCACGAGCCATCCGAGAAAGGTAATATTTCCAAGTCCGAAGACCGAAGCGGTTACCCCGGCAACCTGTACTCCATATTCATCAATATCCCACGCGATGGCATCTTCACGTGCATCGTTAATTGGGTTATCGTATGAAATTTCTGCTTCTGCAGTAACGAGGTTACCAACGGTTCCACGATTGACGAGACCAGAGATGGTCATGTCCCCATCTTCTCCGGGGATGTTTCGTTCAACATCAGCGCCACGGAGTTCATCAATGGTGAAGTAAATCGTATTTTCATCTTGATCGAATCGACCACGTGAGATATCAGTGACCTGAATCTCTGGAGGAATAACCACTTTCAATTCAAGATCAAAGAGATCGAGTTCTGAAACGTTCTGCCATGATACGACATAATCGATATTCTCACCGCGAATGATCACTTCTTCGTCATCATCAATGTCGAGACGAACGAGTGAAATTCCAAGACCAAGGCCGAGGAGGTCAATTTCAGTATCATCTTCAACAACAACTACTGGTGGTGGTGTTGGCCCCCCTGTTGATGGAGGAGTAGTGAAACATCGCACTGAACCACGGTCGGTTCCATATACTGTTTCAATAACCGCCTGCACACAGTATTGGGTATTTGAAGCAAGGTTCGTAAAGCTATGAACACATGCTCCATATCCGCTCACGTTGTAGGTTCGGGTACTTCGCCCGAGCGCCGATGTACGACCGTAGTCAAATCGACAGGTTCCTGATGGCGCATTCGTTACGTAGGTACCGTTGAGTACCGCTGAATTTGAACGAATATCAGTTACCGGATCAGTTGTGATAACAGGTAATTGTCCTTGTTGAATCGTATTTCCGAGTGTTCTAAATGAACGCGTTGGCGCACAATCATCAGGGGTACACGCACGGTAGATATAGGTTGTATTAGGTGTGAGCCCGCTCACTCGTTCACAGAATGTTCCCTCTCGACGCTGACGTGTAGGAGTATAGTTGTAGAAACTTTGATTCGCATTTCGGAATTCAATCCATGTTTGGACTGAATTTCCACCGTCATCAACAAGGTCTCCACACATTTCTGCGGTTGTTTGCGTTACATTTCGTGGCGCATCAGTTTCGATTTCTGTATCATCGTTGTTATTGTTGTTATTGTTGTTATCAGTTTCGAAGTCTTCAACACCTCCACACTCAAGCCGTGGGTCGTTGTTTTCATCATCGTACTCTACACAAATCTGATAGTAATACCGTTCGTTCTCTTCGAGGTTGTTTACCTCTTCTGTGAAATCATCATCACCATCAAAGTTGCCATCAACAAACTCTGCTTCAAACTGATCGTTATCTTCGTCATCAACAACATCATTATAGGTATCATAATGATTATCAACGTCTGCGATACGATCTTCATCCTGTCCGTAGACAAAGAATACGATTCCGTTATCAAAGTCGTTCATATCAATTGATCCACGTAATTCAGCTGAATCTTCACCTACGTCTTGTGGTGACTGGGTATTCGCATCTGGATGTTGCATACCGCCATTATCATCAGTGGTAAACTCACGACGGATTCCTGAGACAATATTGTTGTTATCATCACGAGCACATGCCTTGTAATGGTAAGTGGTATTTGGAGTAATGCTGTTATTTGGGAATGTATAGCTAAATGTATCACCTGCTTCAAGAGGATAGTTAACATCGGGAACATAAGCAAAGTATGGTCCATTTACACAATCAACATTAGGACTTTCTACGTTCCACACAAAGAATACATGCCCCGTTTCTCCTGTTTGTACTTCACCATTGATTGTTGCGGAGTTTTCATCAACGTTTGCTGGTTCAGTAGTAATGGTTAAATCATCACCGGTTACTCCACACTCACGTGTTTCGACTGGTTTGGGACCAACGTGTATATAACATTGATTATCTGCAACAATGTCACCCCCAGGATATCGTACACAATCAAAATCTAATGTTTGGATATTGTTGATACATGAACCCCACTCTCCTGGCTCCCAGGCATAGGTGTAATTAGTAGTTACCTCTTGGGTATCAAAGTAAAGACGATCTCCACTATCACCGTTGGCACAGGCGCGGTAGTAGTACCGCGTGTTTGGAGTCAATCCAGAAATATTTCCCGTAAAGTTGGTTCCTCCACTTACATTGCTTGGTGATGCGTTCGTGTTCGTCCCTGTTGAACAGGTAACGCTTGAACTCGTTGAATACCGAAACCATACGTTAACACTATTACCTGATTCGAGTCGCCCCTTGAGACGCGCTGCGGAGGTAGTGATGTTATCCGCACCGGTTGTCGTAACATCCACGTTTGGAGCTGTTGGTTCAGTATTCGTAATACGATAGGTTACCGATACCGTTCCCTGTGCACAGTAGTTGCCACCAGTCGTATCGAGCTGCCCTCCGTATCCAATCTGTTGCCCACCTGAGTTAAAAATTTGACTGTTTACTGAGTAGTCATACCCATGCTGAGGGTACTGACACGTACCAGGATACTGTTGCGCATGCTGGTTTTCGATGTGCCCGCTTACGTATTCAACCTTATAAGAGCTTGGAAGGTTAGTTACCGTTACCGAGTCCGTTTTCGTTGATGCATTGGATGCCTTGAGCTGAGTCGTAAAGGTAAATGTTGATGAGCTTTGGTTGAGCGCATTCTGTACTTGGTAGTATGATCGCGCAGTAAAAATTGATTGGGTTGATCCAATTTGCGTCATATAGTCCGTGTATACGGTTACCTCTGTCCATTCTCCTGGTTGATCAATATCAACAGGAACTGACGTATCCTGTCCACTACATCCATTACATGAACCAGTACCTTCAGAAATAGAGGTAATACCAGTACCGTTTTGGAGTGGATCGTTTTCGTAAGTAGCCGCATCAGCAAAAGCCACTCCGGCAAACATCACCGCGAGAATCGCAAAAGTTTTTAGTGTTGTAGTAATAAACGTTTTCATAGTAAACAAAAAATTTTTATAATTAATGTGATAAATATAGCATATATAATATATTTGTCAATATCTACACATAAGCTCTCGTTGTGGGCAAGGGCTTATTTATAGAGACAAACGAAATGTGTCTATACGTATTGTATGGTATTTTTGGCTACCAGGATAGGCGCATCGCTACGCGACGCGCCACACTGATAACACTAATTCAATCCTTATCTCCCGGTATGGGCCCAATCGTTCCGCCATCACCATCTCCGTTGTCATCATGAGTTAATGCATCAACAGCAACGTAGGTTCCAGCAGCAACAACTCCAACAGTTGCAACTCCAGCAACAACACGCCCTACTGATGGACCCTCAAAACAACGACGCATTTTCCTGCGGTCAGAACCATCAGATATGGTCTGTTTATTGAAGGCTCTTCGTGAATCGTATGTTGGGGATTGTGGATCTGACCAGGCTTGATACGCACGTGGATACAATTCCGCCCAATATGCTTGGCATTGCGTAAGTTGGTACTCAACTTTTGTATCTACCGGGATGGTTTTTTTACTTCCATCAGTGTCAACGTATGAGACTACCCTACCTGTAGTTGCCTTGTTGAGATTATTTTCCCAGCGCTGACGATTTTGCTCCAGATCGGGATCATTGCGGGTGACGGTATTCTCCTCAAATTTTTCGAGTTCAAATTCTGGTTCTTTGGTTTTCTCTTCAATAATTTTGAGAAAAAGTTCAGAACCTTTTTTCGAAACCCGAGCAAATTGACCCGCTTGTTCGGGACATACTGAATTAATACTTGCACTCGTATTCAAAGCAAGAACGTTATCACGAACTGTTTTGCCAAGGGTAATTTCCTCCTTAGCAGATATACCGTAGGCGTCACCACCAACAAGTTGATAGATGACGTTAGTTCCCATTCCAGAGACTGTTTCTACCTTAACAGGAAAGTGGGAGCTGTTCGCATTTGCAATAATAATTGCAGCATCAAGACTTCTACCCTCTCCTTGTAAAAGGTAATGTGGTTCGGTTTCTGTGCCTGGTGGCACTTCGGCTGAATGTACTTTTCCAAAAGCACATAACAGCATAGCTAGCATTAAGAGTTTTATTTTCATTTTCAGATATTTTAAGTATTGTTTGTATTAAAAAATATCAATAAATATAAGAAATGTCAATGTTTTAGGGTGTTTTTCCACATGTTTTATAACGAAAAACCCTGCGACAATAGCGTGCAGGGTTTTATTCATTTTGTAGGTTTCATTAACTTTTTTTTCTAACAGAAATTGGGTTTCTGCCAGCTAATACAACTCGTGTTGTGCTTCTACCTGAAATTGTTTTATTTCCAGGAATAGGTCCAACAGGTGGGTTATCGGTGGTTGTTGTTGGCCTAGTAGGATTAGATTGAGTAATAGGATTATTTCTATACACAACCTTTTCTTTACCAAATTCCTTACCGACCAATACTCCAGCACCAAAACCAATAAGTCCAGCAACAACAACTTTTCCGTCACTGTTGCGATTTGGCATAACATATATGGCACCACAATCAGTTTTTCTTAAGAATTCATATTGCCTCTCAAGGAAACGATACTTTTGACGAACAATTTGCCCATCAACATAAATGCTCTTGTGATTTTGATATGCATACACCCATTCTTTCCAATCTTTAAATTCCTGGGTACCAGTACAATCAATGTACACAACTTCGGGTTCGGGTTCGGGTTTACTTGAACCATCCTCCCATCTCTGGCGATTCTGTTCGATGTACCCATCTCCGGTGCCGATACCCTCTTCAAACTTTTTGAGTTTGAAGCCATCTTCAACAATCTGTTGTTTCGGTAGTAAAGATAACATTGCTAGTATAGCGTCTCTTTGAACGACACAGTACTTGTTCATGATATCGGATACAGAAACATTAGAAGTTGATCCGTGCATTTGGTTGTGAAGGGTGTTACTCACAAAGACATTTTTAGCAAATCCTTTGTAAGATAACCTAACTTCTTTTCCATTTCTACCGAACGCTTTCGCATCATCAGCAACAACAGCACGACTGGCTGGATCAAGTCCATTTGCTGGATCTTGAATGTAGTAGTTCATACCTGCGGCCATAACTTTGGCGCGAGTTGGTTCTCCATAGAGAACAATAGTTTCTTGAGCTTGTGCCCAACAACCAAGTAATAATGTAATAGTTAAGATTAAATTTTTCATTGAAAGGTTTTTATATATATTTTTTATATAAGAATTGGACGATCCGACTCTTACGAGGTCATCGTTACACCAACCATCAGCTCGTAAGAGTCGCATTCCTTTTCAAAGAAACCTTTCACAGAACTTTTTAAAGAACTTGACTCTTATAATTAATTTAGCATATTTTATATTATATGTCAATATAAAAACACCCTCTGTCAATACAGGGGTGTTTTATACATTTTGTTTACAAACTTAGTTTGTGTCGGGCTTTCTGCCAAATTCTTCTCGCTCTGGGACTACTTCCTTTTGGATGTAACCAAGTGGGATTCTTGCCAATTCAGGACCGATGTACCGAATTGAATTTTCATCATCACCACGGGCAACGTAGTCATCATTGTCATTTCTAAGATAACCATGGTCATCTACGTACAAGCGATTGTCAGTAATATCTCCTTCTTTTAAGAGTTTGAAATAGTACCGATCCGGTGTCCGTCCGAGGGGATCAGCAGTAGTATCAACCCATGGCACCAATACCCCATCTTTCAAGGCTACGTAATAACCTTTATATGAACCAGTATTGACGCGAAGATAGTTTGTGTTATCAACAGCTATTTTCAAGATTGATTGTTTTATCATATCGTTCGGTACATCTCCAGCCTTAAGCTTTTTCAGGGGTGGAGTTTTCAGAACAACCTCATATTCAATCACCAGATTACGTTGATCACCTGGATACGAAATAGAAATGGTTTTATACAAACCGTCTGCAAATTCATCTCCTGGTGCTAGCATATCTCCGTCGTAACCAGCCGGTAAAAACAACTCTTTCATGTGGAAACGATAATTACCACTACCATCGTTCTCAACCAGGGTTTCCTCAATAAAGGATATTGAGGTACGGGTTGAGACCTCGTAGCCTTGTATCCGATCGGAACCGAGGATGTTGTTCTTTACCAAATTAGGTATGGTCAGTTCAATTTCTTGGAATTTTGACTTTTCCGGCACAACTGTTTGTTGTCTTTTTGGGGTTGCTCCACAAGAAATTAATACAGCAATAACGCACGTAAGCGCCATAAGTGTTAGTAATTTTTTCATTTTTTTAAGGTATTTGAAGGCGTGTAAACGCGGTTATACAATAGTTTGTTTTAAAATATACCAAAATATATTTTATTGTCAATGCCTCTTTCCCGTTAAAAAAGACCTATTTTTTAGGCTTTTTTGAGTACGTCGTGGTGTTCTATTTCTTCACGGATACGACGGAGTTTCTTGGCGGTATCACCCGATGGATTCTGTTGCGAATGATTGTGAAGTTCAGCAACATCGTTGGCAAGTCGCTGAAATGTTTTGTGGGTCAACGCAAAATTTTCTTTCTCATCAAAGACCTCTTCTGCTTCGCTATGTTTTAGCAATTCGAGAATCGTTGTACGTACCTCGTTAATCTCGTTTGAGACATCTTTCTCTGGATCGAGCTGTTGCTCATCCTCGAGTTTTTTGAGGTAATCAATGAGGAGTCCCATTTCAACACTTTTAGTATTCAAGAGTGCGTTTGGGTTCATCGAGGTTGTATCAATAATCGATGACGGGGTGTTATTTGTTTTATGTACAGCTGAATCAGTAACACCTCGGATATCGAGATCAACAACCTTTTGCACCTCGGACAAACTCGTGGTTCCATTCAGCACCTTGATAATACCGTCCTCGCGCATGTTGAGAAGTCCTTGGGTTTCCGCGACCTTGCGAACTTCCTGTTCAGAAGGTTTCTTGTTGAGGAGTGCCTCAATGTTCTCATCAGTAATAATCGCCTCAAAGATACCAATACGACCCTTGTATCCCGTTCCATTACAGGTATCACACCCACGTCCCTTGGTGAGCATGATCGGTTGATCAACCGACAATCCATACTCGTGGAGTGGTTTACCGTTTCGGTCAGCCTCAACGAGAATATCCCGAATAATGGTTTCTTCGTGTGCTTGTGGTACTTCTTGGTATTTACAGTCGGTACATACCTTACGCACCAATCGTTGTGCGAGTGATACCGAAAGTGCGGCAGCTAGAATCTGTGGTGATACCCCAAGATCAAGCAATCGTGGAATCACCCCAGCTGCGCCGTTCGTGTGGAGCGTTGAAAATACCATGTGTCCGGTGAGTGACGCGTTCACCGCAATGCTCGCTGTTTCCGAATCTCGAATTTCTCCCACCATCACAATGTCAGGATCTTGACGGAGTGCAGCGCGGAGACCTGAAAGGAAGTCGTATCCTTTCTGACGATTCACCTGGGTTTGGCTAATACCTTCGAGGTGATACTCAATTGGATCTTCGATGGTTAAAATCTTCACTTCGGGAGAGTAGACTTTGTTCATGAATGAATACAACGTTGTGGTCTTACCTGAACCTGTTGGCCCCGTGGTCAGAATCATACCGTTTGGTTTTTCGATCTCCTTCATCAAAATTTCAAAGAGTCGCGGTTCAATACCGAGGTGTTCAACCCCAACCTTGATACCATCGGGATTCAAGATACGCATCACAAACGACTCACCGTAGGCACTTGGAATCACTGATACACGGACTTCAATTTCTTTGTTGTCATAATCAATGGTAAAGCGTCCATCCTGTGCATTCTGTGTTTGGGTGAGCTTCATCTCAGAGAGCAATTTAATACGCGAGAGCAACCGATGGTACGAATCGTAGTCAAATGTTGTAATGTCTTGGAGAACACCGTCTTGTCGAAATCGCAGACGCACGCGGCCCTCTTGGGCTTCGATGTGTACATCTGAAGATGCGGTTGCAATAGCCCCACCAAAAATAATTTCCATGAGTTGGCTCGTTTTTTTTGACTCAGTATCTGCAAGCACTTCGTTAAAAATAGCAGCAACATCAGCATTCGTTGAAATTTTTGACGCAATATTTTTTAAATCGTCTTCAGAAATATCGAGCATTCCACCTTCAGAAGCAGATGCTTTGGACACATCAGCGTATCGTTCCCACGCCTTTTCGAGGCTTCGGTTTGATACCATATGAACTCCGAGGTTATAGTTTTTCGCGAGTTCGTCGAGTATTTGTTTCGTTTGTGGTAAGTTTGGTGATTTCACCCCAACATACAAGTCCTTGCCAACAATTTTAAATGGAGCAACAAAGGCACGCTCGGCAACTGACTGATCAAGGGTTACAAGTGCATCAGTTTCAATAGTCGTTCCCGTCAAATCAATGTACGGAAGATTAAATTTGTCGGCAATGCGTTCGACAAACGATTCTTCTTCTTTACGTTTGATCTCAGTTATTTTTTTGGATTGCTGGGTATTATCAAAATCGACCATGATACCAGTAGTATACAACAGAACAAACAAAGCTCCCATATGGGAGCTTTGCGCGGTGACCTTGAGTACAGTAATCTCTAAACAAACAGAAGAAACTTTAAAATTAAAGGATGACTAGACTTCAACGAGATGGTCAGCGAGTCCACTACTAAGGTGGGTGCCAATCATTCCTATCCGCAAAGCCAAATTCGCGAGATCTGATCGCTTAGAGATTACTATGTTCAAGGAACTGTCAATATATTATCATATTAGAATATATTGTCAAGTGTTTTTACTGCATCCAAAAACAGATCAGTACAAGGGGATCATAACACCTCTCTATAAAGAACACTACAAACAGGTGTGTATAATATGTGAATAACTTATTTTTGTCAATATTTCGAAAGGAGTACCTAAATAAGGTATACTGTACACATGTCAAACGTACCTACAACACAACTCCTCGATCCACAGTTACGCCCCAATACGTGGGATGAGTATGTGGGTCAGCAATCAATTAAGGACAACCTTCACATTCTCTTAACTGCAGCAGAAAAGCGTAATCAACAGGCGGAACACCTCCTCTTTTACGGACCTCCAGGACTCGGTAAGACAACTCTCTCGCACCTCATTGCAAAAGAAATGGGTAAAGATATCAAAATCACCTCTGGTCCCGCCATTGAAAAAGTTGGGGATCTTGCCAGTATCCTGACAAACCTCAGTGCAGGAGACGTACTCTTTATTGACGAAATTCACCGATTAAACACCAACATCGAAGAAGTGCTCTACCCTGCTATGGAGTCAGGGGTGCTCGACATCATTATTGGTAAAGGACCATCTGCACGAACTATACAGCTCGACCTGCCTCCATTCACGTTGATTGCTGCAACGACCAAAATTGCCATGCTCTCTTCACCACTGCGTTCACGATTCTCTGGTGGAGTCTTTAAGTTGGAATTCTACACTGATTCTGAAATGGAGCAGATTATCAACCAGTCAGCACGTAAGCTCAACATAGAAATTACTGACGGTGGTGTACACGCGATTGCCGCACGCAGTCGTTCAACGCCACGAACCGCTAACTACTTTTTGAAACGCGTACGTGATTTTGCGGAGGTACATGGCACAACGATTGATGAAGCTACCGTGCTCGAAGCACTCGATATGATTGGTGTTGATGCACTCGGTCTCAGACAAACCGACCGTGACGTGCTGACCGCAATTATTGAAAAATTCAACGGGGGACCTGTTGGGCTCAAAACCATTGCGACCGCAACACATGAGGAAATTGATTCTATTGAATCCGTCATCGAACCTTACCTCATACAAAAAGGACTCCTTCAGCTGACTCCTCGCGGACGGGTCGTAACACAAAAGGCATATGAACATTTTGAGAAATAAAACCACTACATTATGTGGTGGTTTGTTTTTCTTTTGCCATTTTTTCTATGATGGTTTTCAAATTCTTTGGCAAATCACGAACCAAATCGATTACGTCTTCGGTCATCTTAATAACGTGCGATGCTGACGTGTGTTCTTCAAGCAGCGTCTTAAGATACACTTCAAGCAAGTACTGTCTACCGTACGACGAGAATGAGAAGCCTGGATGAACCCTCAAAATTTGCCCGTCGAGGTTCACGGCCGTACGTGTATAGAGGACAAGGCTCCATGGATATTGAAAGCCCTGCTCGAGGCACACCTTTAAAATACTGAACAAAATTTTGGTCGAGCTGACATCATGAGCTGAAGCATCAAGGTAATCGTAGAGGTGGCGGCTTATTTCTTCGTATACCTCATCACGGTTAAATTGTGCGTCCTCTTTACCAAGCATTTCGGCTGATTTAAAAATGAGTTCGATGTCGTTTGACGTAATGCCGAGCAAAAACAAAATGGTTCCCTTCCTCACCTCTCTGCTGAAAAATTGTATCAAACCAAAATCGATAAGGGCAATCTTGCCCTCTTTGGTGATCATGATGTTCGCCGGGTGCGCATCCGCGTGAAAATATCCTCGGAGCAACGATTTGATCGCAACATCCCTGATAATTTCTTCAAATTTTTCCTCGAGAGAAAAATCAAAATCAGGCAGTTCTTCCTTGCGTTTCATGCGAATAAGGTCGAGCATGGAGTGTCCATCAATCCATTCCATTACAAGAATCTGCTTACTGCTGAGATCAGGGTAATACTGCGGAATGAGAATATTATCGTAACCTTCAAAATCTTTCCTCATCAGTTCAATGTTCCGAGCCTCGTAAAAATAATCAATCTCTTCAAGGAG
>JAGQMN010000007.1 GCA_020428645.1 Patescibacteria group bacterium | reverse complement strand
AAAAGACGAAGAATTTTGAAATCGCGCTTTACCATGTGCGTCACTCCAGGACGCAGAACCTTTATCGCAACCGCCTCACCTGATGGCAAAGTTGCTTGGTATACCTGTGAAATAGAGGCAACCGCAATCGGATCACCCAAAGATTGAACGAGTTTGAATTGAGAAGGGCTTGCAATACGGTTTAAATACCTGCGCATTTTTTCTCGTGGTATCTGCCTTCCCGAATCGAGAAGCAGTTCAAATTCCTGACAGTACACATCATCAATGTAATCAGGTCGCATACTGAGCATCTGACCAAGTTTGGTATACACGGGCCCAAGAGACTCGAAAGTCGACCTCAATTTGACAGCGAATCGTTGGTTAAAGTTTTCTTTGCTGTTGTGAACGAGTCGGTAGAGGTACAACTTCACACCTACAAAAAGCAGTTCAAGCAGACGCATACCGCTACGCGCACTTTCCACAAACGGTACGTTTCTTACCAGCGTTTGTTTCTTGAATCTTAATTTTCGACCCTCTCTTAATTTTCTTATCGCACAGAGCACAGGCGGTATCGGATACTGCTTTACCATCGTATTCGAAATCAAACACCTTTTCACGTGGAGTCAATACCTCGCCCGCAAGGTCAGAGATAATTTCGCAGCTATCCTGAATAAATCGTCTGGTAGTTGATGAAATGGTTTCTCTATTTTCGCTCGCTTTTTTCTTGATCTTCTCGTAGAGCTCTTTTGAAACTCTTAAATTAATGGTTTTATCTTTTGCCATATTAGTGATGTTGATTATCCTAGTAATGTAATACATTTGTAACACAAATGTATTACAAATGCAAGCGGTGTCTGTGGCCGTTTTTTGATAAAATACATACATCGTATGTGGATCATTTATGTCCTCCTCAACCCTATACTACACGCGTGTTCAAACATTTTGGACAATTACCTCACAAATAAGGTGTTTACTCACAAGGTATCGCTCATTTTTTATGCATCATTTCTAAATATGGTGTTTTTACCATTAGTATTTTTATTGACTGGATTACCTAATATTCCGACACACGCTTCCCTGCCGATATTTTTAGGTTTAGCACTCATCAACATTCTCTATCTCTATCCGTACTACAAAGCATTGGAAAGCAATGATACCTCAAACGTTGTTGCACTCTTTGCTCTTGGGCAACTGTTTGTACCTATTCTCGCCTATTTCATGGTTAATGAGGTTCTAACCCTGCAACAATACATTGGTATAGGAATTGTATTGATTTCAAGTTTAGCAGTGAGTCTCGACAAACATGTCTCTATAAAGATTAATCAATCGTTTTGGTGGATGTTGTTATGTACCTTCATCCTTTCGTTTGAGTATGTGTTGTATAAGTTATTATTCGAGTCAGTAAATTGGGTTACTGGTTTTACCTGGCCTGTTGTTTTTTCTTTTGCTTTGGCGTTACTATTTTTACTACATCACCAACACAAAAAACACATCGTGGGTGATTGGAAAAAATTTGCACAGAACGTATACATTTTTGGGCTTGAAGAACTCACAACATTTTTAGGAATAGCAACGGGAACGTACGCACTCTCAATTGCACCGGTTAGTGTTGTTAAGGCAATTATATCAACTGAATCAATTTTTGTGTTACTGTATGCGGTTATATTAAGAAAGCGTTTTCCCCATCTATTCAAGGAAGATATTGATCGGCGTTCGGTTTCAAAAAAAATAGTACTCTTCGTGTGTATTATTTTTGGACTCTTCTTAGTGTTAAGATAACTAGAGAATTCATCGCAACATAACTATGATAAATACCGTTACATTGAATAATTTGTTCGACAGCACAAAAGAACGCTATCCCCAACTAAAAAATAAACATATCAAATTAATATTCAAAAGAGGATGGTTTTTCACCATGCGATCGGGTATTGAATTTCCTTCGTTATGGAAAAAAGAAAGAGTATATTTTGTTGCTGTAAACACTAACAAGTTTGATGGTATCCTTTCACAACTTTCAGAAGATGATCTAGTCGGCTGGTTTGGTCACGAATTAGGACACATCGTTGAATATAATGAAATGACAAACAGAAAATTTATTTTCTTTGTTATTCGATATTTGTTTGATGTCAGATTTCGGTTTTTAGTTGAACGTAGAGTCAATGCACTAACAGTGAATAGCGGTTTTGCAAAAGAATTAATTGGTGCATGGGAAACATTCGTGAATCTAGAGGGGGTAAATAAAAAATACCAACAATACATTATAAAAAACTATGCGCCACACTGGGAAGATATCAAAAAAGAAGCTGTAAGAAATGGATTTAGTGAAGAAGCTTATAATCAATTATTACAACATTAAGAATTAATGTTACATTACACTTATGAAAGAACGTCACAAAGCTGTACCAGCAAGTTATCTCATTTTAAAAAATGGCAATAACATTTTACTTGGTCACAGAATTAATACTGGATACTACGATAATTATTGGGGTGTACCTGCTTGGTCATGTTGAAGAGGGCGAGCTTCCTATCGATGGACTCGTACGAGAGGTGCGCGAAGAAATTGGTATTGAACTCAATCGAGAAACCATACAGCTCGTACACGCAATGTACCGAACAAAACATGACCCTACAGGTGATCGGGTTGATTATTTCTTTATCGCTTCTGATTATACTGGCGAGATAACAAACATGGAACCACACAAATGTAGTGAATTACAGTGGTTTGATATTGATGATTTACCCGAAAATATGATGGATCACGTAAAGATGGGGATAGAACACTATAAAAAAGGAATCATATACTCGGAACTTGGAATTGATGAAGTTGTGCAAAACCCTAACACTCGTTAGTACTTGCAACTCAAAACTAAGAACTATACACTACCAAGTATATGTCAGGACACAATAAATGGTCAAAGATTAAACACAAAAAAGCGGCAACGGATGCTCAAAAATCAAAGATCTTTGGGAAATTGGTACGCCTTATTCAGGTCGAGGCGAAAAAGTGTGGCGGAGATGTAAACTCGCCTGGTCTTGCAGCTGCGATCGCTAAGGCAAACAAGGAGAACATGCCAAAAGATAATATCGAACGTGCAATTAAAAAGGCGTTCGAAGCCGGTGAATCAACCCCTGTCATGTACGAAGCCTATGGTCCAGGAGGGGTCGGCATGATTGTAACCGGTCTCACCGATAATACCAATCGAACGAGTGCTGAAATAAAACATATTTTCTCAAAATCAGGTGGATCACTCGGAGCACAAGGTTCAGTGTCATGGAATTTCACCCAAGACGAAAACCGTGACTGGATACCGAACAGCACCATTGAATTGGATGAGGAAACGGGTCCGAAACTCGAATCCCTTATTGAATCCCTCGAAGAGAACGACGATGTGCAGGATGTGTATCACAACACAGAATAAAAACCCAAATGGGTTTTTATTCTTGAAGATCGAGGGTGAACGAAATATCTTGGGTAGACCGAGCACCATCGTTACTAATGACAACAACACGCATGAGATTATTTTCTTCGATGTAAGCGAGGTCTTCCGGTATGAAACTCAACGTAAACGGTGCTGATTGATCTTGATCAACAAACGCATTATTAATGAAGAACTGTACAAGTTCAAGATCACTATCCCGAAGCTCATCGCTCTGTACTCGCACATCGATTGCTTCATCAATAGGATACCGCTCAGTTTCATCAATACCATTAATCGTCACAGCAAAGCTTGCTGGGTTTTCTTCGGTGTGAACATCATCATAGTCACTCGGAAGCGTAATGTTTAAGTTCAAAATTGATTGCAGGTTCTTTTGTGTGTACTCTTGCACACCATACTCCCAGTTTTTGTACTGTGGATCAGTGTGAGATTCATCAAGTACTTGTGGGTTATCTTTATTAATCCAGTGGAGAATGGTGTGTGGATTTGGTTGAGGAACCGCGAGTCGTGTTTCCTCTGGGGTAAACTCGGTTGCGAGCTTACCGGATACCTTGTCGATGTAGATAGTGGTACCACCATACCACTCACCCTTTACCATATTAGGATAGGTACCAAAATCAGCTGGCAGTTCATAATCTCTGAACGATTCACTATCATAGTTTTTGATGATTTCATCCATGAATGCACGCCACGGTTTTCCCGAAATTGATGAACCTTTCTTCATAGGGCTGTTATCATTGTTTCCTGTCCATACTCCAACCGCAACCTGTGGAATGTACCCAATGAGCCATGCATCTCGATTATCGTTGGTTGTACCCGTCTTACCAGCGACATCACGTCCACCAAAGTAGAGGAATGACTGTGAACCAAAGAGTGGTGTTCGCGCCTCATTATCAGATAAAATACTGTTCACCATGCGCGCTGCGTTTTGGTCGAGTACCCGCTCCTCGTCAGAGACGTACTTTTCGAGGGTGTTACCCTCAAGGTCGGTAATTTCGAGGATGCCTGTTGGTTTATTATAAACACCATCGTTTGCAAACACCGTATACGCACTGGTCATTTCAAGGAGAGATACCTCACCACCTCCGAGTACCAGTCCAAGACCGTAAAAATCAGGTTTCTGGGTTAGTGAGGTAATACCCATACTGCGTGCTTTTTCAATTACATTACTAAGACCCGCAAGGTAGTTAACCTTAATCGCAGGAATATTTCGTGATTGCGCGAGTGCGTTGCGGAACGAGAGAGGTCCTTTAAAGTCAAAGTCGTAGTTGTTTGGTGAGTAACATCCATTTTCACTCGTCGTGTCGTACGCTTCACAGCGTGCGTTAAATTGCGTCTCGACATCAAAGATAGCACTCTCAGGTAGGTATCCACGTTCAAACGCAGTTGCATACGCAATCGGCTTGAACGATGAACCAGGTTGTCGTGGGGCAAGCGCTACGTTGAAGTTTCCATCAAACCCCTCGGTATCAAAGTAATCGCGAGATCCAACCATCGTGAGTATCTGACCTGTTGATGATTCAATAGCAACCAGTGCAGCGTTTGATGCATCATACTGTTCTTCTACTTCTTCGATATGAGATTTAATAATCTCTTCAGCACGTTGTTGGAGTTCATAATCAAGCGTGGTGATCACCTGGAGTCCCCCATTTTCAACCATGTCGGTACCGTATGTTTCTTCGAGTTGTGCCCGAACGTACTGAACAAAGTGAAGTGATTTTGCAAAATTATCTGCCTCAGGAAGAAATACTACCTCTTCGCTAAGTGCTCGTCGGTACTGATCGTCAGAAATAAATCCGTACCGTTTCATCTGAGCGAGCACGGTTTGTTGACGCTGGTCGAGCTCTACTTTGTTCGGTCCATACGGAGAGTAGTAGGTTGGGAGGTTCGGAATTGCTGCAAGATACGCTGATTGCGCCAATGAGAGTTCGGATGCCGGTATACCGAAGAATCGTTTTGACGCTTCTTCGATACCGTAAATGGTTCCTCCGTAGGGTGCTTCGTTGAGGTATATTTCTAAAATTTCATCTTTTGAGAGTTTTCCCTCAATTTTATACGCGAGCACCCACTCTTTTACCTTTCGAGTAATACGCTTGTCTCGATTGAGGAGTGTGTTCTTTACAACTTGTTGAGTAAGGGTTGAACCTCCAACAGTCTCACGACTACCTGTTGCATAGTTCATGAGTGTTTGAAGAATCCCGCGAATAGTTGATTTCCATACCACCCCGTTATGCTCATAGAACGTGTGGTCTTCGATCGCTACAATAGCGTCTTTTGCATAGTCACTGATATCATCAAAATCAACCACGGTGCGGCGAATATTTTCATGAATGTCATAAAGCACAATTTCCCCTGTTCGATCGTAAATTTTTGTAGAATTTGATATTTTACGATTCTCAAAATTTTGAACATTTGGAATTTCAAGAGTCGCAACCCACATAAAGAACATACCCATGACAACAAGGACAACTATCGCCAAGGTAAAAAACATCTTTTTCAGTGAACGTTTTTTCTTTTTTTTATTGTGTGTGTGTCGCTCAGAGAGCTTGCGAGGGGTATCCATGGTATCTACTGTACCACCTTTTTCTATGGTTGTATTTCCCCCATCAGAGAACTGATACCAAAATTTTTTTGCTTGATACCGGAGGTTAATCCATACAATTTCAATGAGCGTTTGTACGGTAAAAAAGAATTCACGAATTGAAAACCACAACGATTTCAATGTACGAGTAATCACGTTTCCTATATTGCGGTGTATGTGCATATCGCTTGTCTCATACCGCAAGGCACGTAATTGCATGTACTTACGGTGTTTTTTCGCCAAGAGTCGTTGCCGTTTGAGGTATGCTCGTGCGTATCGCGTATAGTGTTTTCTCGGTGATTCCATCACACGTATTATACATTTTGGGCTATTTTTACAAATAAAACACCAGTATGTACTACCGGTGTGATGCAAAGAATGTGAGACCTGTCGCAATCGCGTCAATTTCATCATCAAGCTTGTGCGTATCCCCAAGATCAACGAGTCGACTCACCATAGTGTGCACATCGTGTTTTGAAGCATTCCCGTAACTCGTAACGGCAACCTTAATCTGATTTGGGGTGTACTCGTAGACAGGAATACCAGCGTCAACCGCTTGAAAAATTACCACCCCACGTGACTCACTCACCTTGAGTGCTGTTTTTGTATTCTTCGCAAAAAACAGATCTTCAATAGCAAGAGCAT
The DNA here is from genome assembly GCA_020428645.1 of Patescibacteria group bacterium. Lineage (GTDB taxonomy): Bacteria > Patescibacteriota > Minisyncoccia > Phycocordibacterales > UBA1006 > UBA1006. Next base: position 32,441 of record JAGQMN010000007.1, on the reverse strand, counting down.
CTGGTTGGTACTGTTCAATGAGTTCTCGTACTCGGCTACCGATAAGTCCAAGGCGTTCGGAAAACGATACCTTACTCATTGTTTGATAACACTCTGAGTGCACAACGGTTTCTTTGTTGTTTTTTTCAAGAAGAGCGAGTCCAAGGCGTTCGTATCCAGGATCAACAGCGAGTACTTTCATACTCTACATAATATCACGAATAATTACTCCCTCTCTTCGTGCTTGGGCCATAATATCTAGTTTCTTAAGGAGGGTATGAGTCTTCTGATGTGGTGAAACACCTTTGAGGTACAATATACCGTTGTGAAAATCAACTTGAGAAAGGGTCATATTTGATTCATATCTCTGAAGTATGTTCAGAATAACTATTTCGGGAGTGACTGATGACCGCTTGTTATTGAGAATATCAGATATGTTAAAGCCCATAGCCATGTACACTTACCGATTCATTGGCATGATGAGATAGAGGAACGATGCATCACCAACACTCCGAACGAGGCATGGTTTATTCTTCTCGATAAATGAAAATTGAATACTATCCCCAGAGAGAATGGGAAGTACATCTGAGAGGTATTTGTGGTTGAGGTACATTTCGATATCACTACCGGTGACCGCAGCATCAACAGAGGTGTTGTTTTCACCAACGTCGGTGTTTCGTGAGTGAAGGAGGAGGTGTCCCTTTTTCGCATCAACCTTAACTGATAGTTGGTTAAAATTATCAGAAAACACATTGATGAGCCTAAGTGATTGAATGAGTTCATCTTTAAGAACCACAACATCAGTATTCGATTCATTTGGAATAATTTGTTTGTAGTCTGGATAGTTACCGTCAATAATACGAGAGGTAAAGTAAATATTCTCTGATTCAATTGAGAGTTGATTCTTTCCAAGGTGTATTTCTACATCACCCTCAATGCCCGCAAACACCTTAATACACTCTTGAATGTTCTTAACCGGTACAATTAAACCATCAATGTCTATTTTAGTATCAACAACAATTCTCTTTTCAGCAAGACGAAATGAGTCAGTTGAAACAAAAACGAGTTCGTTATTTTCATTGTAAAGGTATACACTCGAAATCTCTGGTTTAATATCAGAGAGTGAAGCACTGTAAACAACACTACGAACTCCATCAATGAGTGTTCCTATAGGGAGAGTTATATCAACACCATCTTCAACACGGGGAAGTGTTGGAAAATCATCATGAGGAAAGAGTTTAATATCCATCTGTGATTTCTCAGTACTAATATGAAGGGTGTTATCAATAACTTCAAGAATAACAGTATTTTCACCATGAAGACTATTAATAATTTGACTGAGTACATCAAGTTTTACAGAAATTTCACCCTCTGTTTTCACTTTTACAGGTAGAGTAAGTTCAACCCCAACATGGAGGTTAGTAGAGCGTAGGGTAAGATATTTACCCTGCGCAACCAACAATACATTTTCAAGTATTGGGAGACTTAAATTTTTCGTTGAAATTTTTTGAGCTCTCGATACCGCATCTTTAATTTTCTCTAGGGTTGTTTCTATCTTCATAGTTATACAAACTTAATTGTTTATAATTTATTAATATTACTATTATACCTGTTTAATGTGTGGATTACCTATAATAGTATTATAAGATAATGAATTTTATATTCTCACATTGTGTATAGTATAGGGTATTTTTATAGAATTACTGTCTGTTATACACAGATTTTTTTCTTTAAGTATTACTATACACATATATTCAACACAATATTCAATACCTATCCACTGGTTTATACTCAGAGTTTTACACATCGAGCACCGCTTTGAGTTGTTCTATTTCTTGTTGAAGGTTTGGATCTTCTTTTAAATGTTCTACTACTCGATCATATGAGTGGATGACTGTTGTATGATCTCGACCACCAATTTCTTTACCAATAGCTGGATATGAAATGTTGAAGTATTCCCGTAGAATGTACATAGCGACCTGTCGCACGTACACAACCTCCTTTTTTCTTGTTTTGTCGTAGATTTTTTCTGGGTCGGTATTGTAGAACCCCGCGATGGTTTTTACAATTTCTTCAACCGCGAGGTGTTTTTTGGGTTTGATATTATTTTTAATCAATGTTTTTACCTCGTTGATTGATAGTTTTCGGTTTCTTAGTTCGGTTTGAATACTGATTGCGTTTAAGATGCCCTCAAGTTCTCGAATATTTCCGTCAAGGCTTGAAGCTAAGAAATCAACGACATCATCACCAATAGGGGTTTTCTTTTGTGTTGCTTTGGTTTTAAGGAGTGCTGCTCGTGATTCGTAGTCTGGTTTGGTAACATCCACAATCATCCCTGCAGAAAATCGAGATCGTAGCCTATCTTCAAGTCCCACAATGTAATTAGGGTGTTTATCCGATGAAAAAATAATTTGTTTTCCCTTATCGTAGAGGATGTTGAAGAGGTGAAAAAGTTCTTCTTGGAGTTTTTCTTTTCCTGAGAAAAATTGAATGTCATCCATAATAAGCACATCGTAGCTTCGGTACTTATTCTTGAAAGCGTTGATGCGATTGTTTTTAAGGGCGTTCACGTAGTCTTGAGAGAACTTTTCCGAGCTCGTGTAGAATATTTCAAGTTGCTCGTTGTCTTTTTTAATTTTATTACCTGTTGCCTGTATGAGGTGAGTTTTTCCGAGTCCCGTAGCTCCATAGATAAAGAGTGGATTATACACACCTGGTTTTTTTATAATAGCTTGGGATGCAGAGTATGCGAGCTCGTTGAACGGACCAACAACAAATGAATTGAATGAGTACCGATCGTTGAGGTTACTCTCTTTGTTTATTTGAATGTTTTCAAGGGGTAGTGCGTTTTCCTGAGTTCTTCCTTTTGAAAGTGCTTGTTTTACTGGTTCTATTGGTGTGCCACTCCTCTTTACGAGGTACTCGATACTCGTTATAGTTGGATCAATATCTTTGAGTTTTTCTAGAATCATGTCGTGAAACTTGGTGTAGAGCCACTCACGGTTAAATTCATTGGGTACACCGAGGTAAAAAATGCCATGTTCCTGTTTTACCGCAAATGTTTTTTTGAACCACGTATTAAAGTTAGGTCGAGAGATTTCAAGTTCAATATCAGTTAAAACATCTTTCCATTTTTTTTCAATCGTACTCATAGTAGCTGTTCGTAGGGTCATTATAGTATGAATGTGGATAACTTTACAAACTGTGAATAGTAATCACGTTGTTGTGGATAACTTGTCAAACATATTTTTTATTATAGAGACTTGCTTATTTTTACTGTTGTATTAGTATATCGTTATTGTTACGTTACCCAACTAACTTTCTATACTATTATGCAAGCTAAATCAGGAACTCTACGAAAGAGAAAAAATCGTGCAATGAAAAAAACTCACGGATTTCTCAAACGATCACAAACTGCTGGTGGAAGAAAGACCCTCCTCTCACGAAGACGAAAAGGAAGAAAATCTCTCACAGTATAATATCCTATCGACAAAAGTCTCCACATAGGAGACTTTTGTCGTATACTAACTGTACCTATGTTCTCTCAACCACATCGTTTAGACTCACGCACTATTAAACGAATCTTCAAAGATGGGCAGCGTTTTTTTACACCGTTGTTTACTCTCTCTTATCTTGCACGTGATGAACTTCGTGTTGGTATTGTAATACCTAAAAAGGTTATTCCTCTTCGGGTACACCGAAATAGAGAGAAACGACGCATACTGCATGTGTTACAACAATCGGTACTCACTGGAAATACTGGTTACTATCTCTTTTCACTCAGGCACAGTACACAAGGTTTCTCGTATACTGAACTTGTAGATGGTTTGAGCAAAGTATGCAGTAAGGTGAAGTAATTATTTGGTTCTGTTGTTTTTATCATAATCTGTTACAATCTCTTCTATGATTGCACTTTGGCACACCATTTTTTACAATCCTCTCTACAATGCACTCGTGTGGCTGGTTGATGTACTTCCCAACCACTCACTCTTTATCGCTGTAGTTATTCTCACAGTTATTGTTCGACTGATTATTTCACCACTTTCGTACAAAGCCCTGAAGACACAGCTTCAAACGAAGGCACTCCAACCACGATTAAAGCAGATTAAAAAAGAGTTCACCGATAAACAAGAACAGGCACGTCAGACGTTTGCACTCTACAAAGAACATGGGGTAAATCCTTTCTCAAGTTTTCTCCTGATTTTAGTACAGTTCCCTGTTATCATTGCTCTCTACTGGGTATTTCGTGAAGGTGGTGTTGAGATTAATCCAGATATTCTCTACCCGCTCGTACACATTCCTGATACCATTAATCATGTAACCTTTGGTGTTGACTTAGCACAGAAGAGTTACCTCCTCGCATTTCTCACTGGACTCACACAGTACATTCACCTCTCGCGTTCAGCAAGTTTTAAACAAGCATCACCAACAGGAGACGAGAGCGACCAGGAAAAAATGATGACAATGGTTGGTAAATCTATGCGCTACACCATGCCCGTGATGATTACGATCTTTGCCTACATTATTGGAGGTGCGGTAGCGCTCTATTGGGTGACATCGAACATTTTTATGATCGTTCAAGAACACTTCATTATGAAGCGTTTAAAGAAAAAAGAGATTGTATAATCTCTTTTTATCTTCTTCATCCCCATCATGTTATACTGAAATGACCATGAATGCCGAGCTTATCACAACTGAAGTTTCAACTTTGCTCACCATGATGGGGGTCTCATTTAAAGAGATTCGTGTAGTTGTTGATACTGACCTCCACCTTCACATTGTCAGTATTCGTATGTCTGGCACTGAAGAAGAGCTCTTTACAGACAATCACAGTGAATTATCGCGTAGTCTTGGACACCTACTCAAAGAGCTCTTGAAGAAAAAACATCACTTCTACAAGGATATTGTTATTGATATCAACGGTAAAGATAAGCAGTTCATTGATTTTACTAAAGAGAAAGCATCAATTGCTGTTGAGCGTGTGCAATTCTTTGACAAACCGTATGAGTTTGGATACCTCAATGCATACGAACGAATGCTCATACACACCTACCTTAAAAATACTCCTGGGCTTGAGACTATTTCTGAGGGTGAGGGTAAAGACAGACGTTTGACAGTAAAAAAACAAAACACCTAAACCATTAGGTGTTTTGTTAATTTACAAAGCTTGTATTTTCTTCTGATGTTTTTAGTTCTTTACGTGCTTTTCTGATAGAGAGTACTTGAGCCGGATCTGAGGTGATAATTTGATCTTCTGTGTACGACGCAATAATTTTAATTGCAACGTGTTTGAGTCCTGCAAAAAAGATTCCCTCACCTACGTTTGATTCAATCAGAAGGTACTTTTCCTCGTCGGTGAGTCTAAATATTTCTTGAAGTTGATCAATCGCACTCGGTGATTGTTTTAACAACAACTGCATGGATGAGTTCGTGATAATAGGAACCCCGTACCGTGATTTAATGAAGTCTCCCACGTCCTGAGTGATAGTAGCGAGACCAAGAAAGTACTTGCGCCCACGTTTTGCGATCATGAACAAGAATGATGCGGTATCGTCTGATTTCATCATCCACCATGCCTCATCAACCACGAGGAGTCGCTTTCTGATATTTTTACGAACCGCGTTCCAGATGAACTGGGTGATGATGTACATCGCGGCTGGTTTGAGCTCATCCTCCATATCGCGAATTGAGAAAACCACTAATTTTTTATTAATATCAACATTTGATGGTTTGTTTATGAACCCTGACCACGTTCCTCGTGTATATTTAGTGAGGCGAGTGAGCAATGATTCACTTCCCTCCATTGATGAGAGTACCATTTCAAAGTCTGACATGAGTGGTGGTTCGATGCTCGCATAGTTTGAACTTGGTGTGATATCTTTGAGTGCGTAGGTTTCAGTAATGGCGCGATCGATAATTGAATCCTCTTCTGGACTGAGACCACCGAGCATGATGCGGAAGAGTCCCACGAGGTGAATGATGTGCGTACGGAGCACATCTGCTGGATCTTCATCTTCAAGCGGTTCCGGAACATCGAACGGGTTGATGTGGTGTTCAGACGACAATGAAATATTAAAGTATCGACCACCAACTGCTTCGGCAAGGTACTCGTACTCGCGTTCTGGATCAATGACAATCACTTCGGTATCAAACATCATGGTACGTAAAATTTCGAGTTTTGTCGCATAGGATTTCCCCGCTCCAGATGTCGCAAAAATCACTGAGTTGTAGTTTGGGAGCGAATACCGGTCAAAAATAATGAGTCCTGAATTATGACGGTTAATACCATAGAGAATACCTTTGTTATCAGTCAATTCAGATGAAATGAATGGAAAGAATGATGATACTGGCCCTGTATTGAGTTTTGTGTGTACTTGGAGTTTGTCTTTTCCAATAGGTGCGACCGAGAGAAATCCTTCCATTTGTTGAAACAGTGCTGGTTTAAGGTAAATGAGTTTTGATTCAAGGAGCGAGCGAATTTCGTTCTCGGTTTTAAAGAGCTCATCCTCACTATCAGCATAGATGGTGATGTAAAGACCTACTGAAAAGATTTTTTCCTGTGCTTGTTGGAGTGCATCACGTAACTGTTCTAGGTCACGGTACGCAGTATCGAGGATAGGATCACGCACTAATCCCTTTGCTTCTCTCGTATTAATTTGAGATTGTACCTCGGCTACTTTTTTCTTGAATTCAGAGAGAATTTTTTCAGTTGGAATGGGATGAATGTGGATACCAATATCAAATACCTTGTCGAGGTTCACAATAGGTGCGAGCCACCCATCAGTGAGAAATCGTGGGTACGACATAACAAAGAACGTACGAGATGTTTTACCAGCAATCTTGATTGATTTTGATGAGACTTCGAGCGCTGCTGGTGCAAGAATATCTTGGAGTTGGAGCTTTGCTGTTCTATAAATTTCACCTGGTAGTACCGGTACCGCGGTTTTCTTCACTTCGACCTTCTTTTTTGTACCGAGTAAGTCTGAGAGCAACGACATGCTACCAGTATACTACATACTTATTTCTTTTTTAAGAAAAAAACCACCTATACTGTAGGGGTTTAAAAATCAACGAGACGGTAACTCCACAAGAATTCAGTACCTTTATCAATGAAGTACAAGTACTCATTTCGTTCATCAACCTGTATATCTTCAATATCAATAGTAGCTTGGTACTCTCGACTCATGTTTGAAATTTCAGTTTCTTCGAGAGTTGTGGTATTAATTTTCCAGAGTGAGTCAGTAAAGGTTTCAAGTCCTTGATACCATGTATCGGGATACTGATTTCCATATGCCATACTATTTGGTACCCCACAGTACAGATCGACACTATTTTCGAGCCACACGCATTTTTCAGGAAGGGTTCGGAGACTGAGCTGCCGTATACGTTTTGATGCTCGTTCAAAAATTCCCAATTGAATGCCACTATTCGTAGATTCCATAATCAGCATCTTGCTATTATCTGGACTTGGTTTGACGAGGAGTCCGAGCTCTTCTCCTTGTGATTTAAAGTATCGGTTCGTATCCGGATCAAGGCTGTAGGTATAACCATCAGCACGGTAACTTGGTTTCGTTGTCAGCTCAATGTTTTGTGGATTATTCCAGTTGACTAACCACTGGCTAAACGGTGATTCAAATACGGTCCGTTTGCTTTCATCTATGAGATTTCGGATTACCCCAATAACCCCTAGGTTATCTTTTTGGAGATAGAAGAGTTCTCCACCTGATGGACTCATGTCAGCTTCCAAAATATTTTGAGCTAAAAAGAATCCAGAGATTTTGTATTTTTCGTCTTGTTTGTTGAACAATTCTTCAGCAGCACGTCGCTGTTGGTCGTTACACACTTCCTGCATTTTTGCTTGCGTTGATGGTCCGATAGCACCATCTATATCGATTTGATAGAGACTCTGAAAGTTTTTAATAGCAGTGATAGTTGCATCACTAGCTCGGGTTGATTCATTTCCTGGCGCATTAATTCCTGAACGTGCGATTCTTGTTTGAGCATTTCGGTTGAGGAATGTGTGAATATCGCGTACGCGCTCAGTTTCTTCACCAAGGGTAATAGGGCCGAAATCAAATGGACACGGTTCGATAGTGAGCGCGAGTTTTTCGATCCGCGCGAGGTAACTCTCAGGTACCCCATCATCACTGTCCCAGTATTGAAATAGCACACGGTTACCATCACGGTTGAATCGTGCTCGCTCGGCATTTGGTATGAAGTTTTCAACGAGCTGTTCTTCTTGAATACTTGATGGTGTAAGCTCTGATTCATAGATAGTCGCATCAGCAATGCTGCTGTAGCGAACATACTGGTGTTCAATAGTTGTGGTGTTGAATATCTCTGTTTCAATACCATTCTCATCTACCACTATATCAACAACATCTTCCTCTTCGGTACGTGTGAGTGGAATGAACCCACCTGTTGGAAAGTATGAGACTTGTCGTAACCGCGGTCCTTCAACTTCAAATGTAGTGTCATCGCTGGTTGTTTGTGAACCACCCGTTGTTTCACTACCCGTTGTTTCTTGTGAATTGCTTGTTGGTGTCGATCCACTCTGATTAATTTCCCCGAAGGGGAATAAGTTTTTCGTCGTAGTAATAACTTCAGTTTGTTGATCCGAATTTAAAAATGCAAAAAACCAAACACCACCAACAATAATGAGTGCTAACACGAGCACTATAATTTTTCGTACACTGAACCTCATGGAATGTTATTAGTATACTATGTATTTACTGTTTCGATAAACAAAAAGCCCAGCCACATAGTCTCTTTTGTTAAAATGAATTAAATTTCCTAATTCTTTTAATGAATGCTACTCGTCTCTCGTTAAATGAGTTCTCTTGAGTATTATTATTTGTTAATCTACCATTTTGAAATGATGTAGCCTCAACAATATTTCCTTCACCTATATAAATACCTACATGTCCAGGTTCTCCAACTAAATCACCTATTTCAAGTGGAACACTGTCTATTTCTTGTGTGGTTGGGTTATAACTAGTGTATGGACGTACGTTATCAAATATAGCCCTCGTATTTCCTAATGATGAGTCAATCACTCCGGCACATTTTAATACATGGTTAACAAAACCAGAACAATCTATACAAAAAGAATTTTCAGGGCAGAACGTACGACATTGCTGACCATTCTCACATATTTTATTTGGGGCATCCTGATATATTTCTCCTGAGTTTAGTGGTGCACCTTTTGCTCCGTATCTATACGTTGAAACACCAATGAAACTTCTAGCAATTTTAGGGATTTCTGACTGACCGCCTGTTCCTGGACAATATATCTTTCCAGGAATAAATGTTGTTGACATTAATTCAGTAGGAATTTGTTCAATTATTCCACCAGGTTTTGCACCACCATCACCTCCATGGAAACTATCAATACTTAAGGTTACCGTTTTAATATTATCACCAAAATTAATCTGCAAGAGTCGTGGGTTAATGGTGTTAAGTATGATGAAGATACCAAGTGATAGAATGAGTCCCGTGAGTGCACCACCTATACGCTTTTTTGCGTCAGATTTACCATAGAAACTCTCGACTGTCATATATTGAACGCCCGCCACAATAATCATGACGACCGCTAACACCATGAGGACACCCAGTGCTATTTGGAATATTGAGTTAATATAATCTTCCAGTTTTAATTCACGTATATTTCTAATACCAATTCGATCACCATTAACAATCAGGTTGCTTCCCCCCGCATCATCAGTTGTACTAAATCCTGGAATCGGTGCGAGAAACTCATAACAGTCTTCAAGGTATGCAGGAACCTTTTGAATAGTTCCAGCAACCAGTTTATCTTCCTCGGTATAACATGGACTATTCGGGTCAAAAAACTGAGAGGGATCTTGAATAATAGGGTTTCCCTCACTATCTACGCCGTTGTGAAATTTGATTTCCCAGTCAACATTATTACAGTACCCACCTGAGCTATTTTCTTCAAGACATTTGTACTGAATAGTGCTTCCATAAAAATCAGAACTTTGTTTACCTAGTGAAACCGATGTCAATCCATCAAGACCATCAAAAATCAGAGCTAACCCAGCAAAGTAATTTCCTGGGGTTGGAGTAATGAGTGCCATTTCAAAACCACTAATTCTTGTAGTTTGTGTATCAACCGTTGCTCTGTAGACACACTTATCGCTGTCAGTACACAGATCATCACCTGGTCGGTATACAATTTTTAATTTTCCATCTTCATCAACGAAGGCACCTTTGAGCTGTGAATCACCGGACGAAATTTTTTGCCACTCGATTGGTTCATTATCTTCGTTAAATTCTGTTGCAATCTCAATGAATACGTCAAAGAATTTTTTCTCAGTACTGTACGGGGCACACCCTTGTGTGGTGACTATGACTTCTACATTTTGATATTCGCCATTCCCACTACTTCCTAAAAATGGACCACCGTTAACACCACCGTCGGTTTGATCACCATCAGGATTAAGTTCGATGTTAGTGACCGTACAGTTTGAAATAAGCGCAAACATCTCCGGGTGCACATTCCAACCATCGGTACAACCAGAACTTGGACAGTCGTATTGAATTTGATTTGTTTCAAGAACCTGGTCACCCATAATGACACGAGCATAGTATTTACATAACTCAGGTTCAAAACCACACTCATCGCTACCAGTAATAAATGGCAATTCGAGCTTTTCAGTAAGTCTAAATTCTATTCCTGACCCAAGTAAGTCAATCTCAACCTGATTATCATTTGTATCGATATATGGGGGAATAATCACATTATCGTATTCCCAAATTTCAACACGGAACTTACCGTTATCAGGATTACCCTCAGTATTAATACAGTTGTCGTAATTTTCAGCTTCAACGGTAAGTATTACTTTACTACCGTGTTTAATAGTCCCGCCTGCTGATGTTAGGCTTGGCGTTTCTTTAATGCGACACGCCTCAGCGGCGTGTGCAGTGTGGTAATACGTGTATGTAGATCCAAGCCCAAGAATTACAACGATGTATCCAATTATTTTAATTGATTGTTTCATATCTTAATTTTCTGTAAAAATGAGTTGAAATCCACCACTTGCTTTTTGTAATAATTTTTCAATACCTTCAAGTTGTAGATTAATAGTCACCTCACCCCTTTGACCACCTGCCCCTATGTAGAGTTCATTTTGTTTACTAAAATCTTGTGGTGGACGCGCCTCCCCATTAATAGACCACCCCACAAACAAATCGTTAAAGTTTTTCTTTGTTGTTGACATATAAAGTGGTTGAAATGCAAAACGTATAGTATCACCTGTTACATATTTATTTATATTGAGCGCTTGTTGAGTAAGCAGTCTTCCAGAATCGTTAATTTCGTAAAACAGTATATTAGGTTCGACTAATAATTCAGCTATGGTCAGAGTATTTTTAGCAAAAGAGTTTTCACGTCGATCGTTTGTGGTCACCTGAATTTTTTCGCTAGCTAACAGTGGATCAAGGGTAAAATCAAAGTACTGTCTTCCAAAACCAGATTGTGATCCAACGCGATTATAGTTACGATCCCAGTAGTACACCAAATTTGGTGCATCAGTTGGTTCAATCAGGAGTGTTTCAGGAATCGCCGTAACGCGAATATCTGATTGTTTGATTGGTAGTACCTTGCCTTTGTAGAATGGTGGTGCGTATCCATCAATTACCTCCCACAAGAGGTCTACCTGTGATGGTGCGAAACGAAGTTCTTTTCGAAATACTTGTCCGCCAATTTCTATAACTGCGGTAATATTGTTTACATCACCAGAGTTACCGGTTGTAAAATCGAAATCGCGTTGCCCGTACCCGCCTGACTGACGTTCTCCGTCCTTAAACCATGCGATGTAGTAGTTGTTGAGGTTAAAGCTGTAGCTTGTTAATCGAAGTTTCACGTGTTCGTTAGGTCCAGGAATTTCGGGAATTACCTCGACGCTAATATCTTGTTCTGAATAGAGTTGAATATCTTGAGCTGCTACATTTCCAATGTACACCGTGAAAAACCCAAAGAACATGAGGCTGAGAATGGTTAGGTGTTTTGAGGCTTGCTCTAACATAATCTTGTTGCATTATACGATATCTCGTAGGAATCTACCAATGTATATAATCAAAACACCCGTTAGTAACGGATGTTTTACTGTTCAAGTTGAGGGATATTTCTATGGTTCTCTCCTGGGTTAAACATATTGTAGAACACTTCAATAGCTTGCTCGGTGTTGAGTTGCTCAGAACGAACCCCGAAACGAGAGAGACCACTCTTAACGATAGCAACACGTTGTTCAATTTGACTGCGTTGTTCTTCAAATTTTGCCGATGTTTGTTTAAAGTTAGGTGTTGTTTTCTTGGAACCAAAGATTCCAGCCAAAGGATTTTTTGAGTTTGATTGAGGCGCACTGAATGCCCCCCCAGTGTAGGGAACAATCACGTAGAAATTCTTTGACATGATATTGACTGAATCAGTAAACCACTTAATAAATTCAATATACTCTTTGGTTTGCAACCTCAGGAGTTCTTCTTCTTGTTGTTCAACACGTCGCTCGAGGGTGAGGAGATAGGGTTTAATGTCGTGTCTCCGTGATTGCACGGCAATTTCAACTGGAAATTCAATGGAATTTAAAAATCCTTGAAATTGAAATACAATTGCCTGCTGTTCTTCAGCAGATTTCAGTGCAATGTTGATTGCTGAGGCTAACAAAATAGCCCTGAGACTGCCGTCTTCGAGTACCACAATCCCATCGCGAATTTCTTTTACCGGGATGAAATCTTGGGTTCGAGGACCAGTATATGTTTTAACATCTGCCATACGTGTCATCAGTATAACATGACCGTTTAAAAGAAAAATCCCAATCTTGTTGATAGGGATACTTACTCATCAAAATCTAAGATATCTAAACTCCACGCAAGATCAGAAATTTTTTCACGTTTGTCTTCTTTTGGAACTGATCCTTCTTCAGGAAATGGTGCGTGAATGTGGGTAACATCCTGTGCGCCTGGTTCGGGCTCTCGTTGTCGCCAGAGGTAAAATTTGTGGCTAAAACTGTAGATGAGAAACGATTCAACCATGTAAATGAAGTCACGACCATTTGGTTTATAGAACACAAGTCCAAGAGAAAGTGCTGCAATCGGAATACCCAAAACAATGGTCACAAAAAATGGCATAGTTTTGTTCAAAATAAAGATGAGACCACCACCTCCAACCAGGTAGAGGGCTTGTTTGAAAGTGAACGGACCAAAGAGTTTATCAGGTACGTTGATGAATTGTGGAACTTCAAATCTCATAGGACGAGTATATCATGGCGAAAAGAAGCATTGTACTAATGCTCAGCAATCTCTGCGTCAGACAATTGTTGTAAAAATCTTTCACCTCCTGTTTCTTGATGCTCGCTCCCTAGGTGTGATAGGTCAATAGTGTGTTCAGTTCCTGTATGTATAGTTCCATGGAGCTTCTTATCGAGACTCTGATCAATGACTTGTTCTGATGGTATAGAAGTATTTTCATTAAAAGCGCTGTCTGGTGTTATGTGATTCTTTGTTTTAAGAATTCTCATATCTGCAGTCCGCTGTTTAACCCCCTTCAAATCTTGTTCCTCAATAGGCTCGCGGTAATTAGTAGCAGGTTTCGCTGACTGTGGCTCACTGTAGTTACTTTTCGGTTTTTCCAGAGTATCTACCTCAGTTGTAACTATCATATCCTCATCGTGATCAAGGAGTTCAATACCCTCAGTACGCATGACGTGTTTAATGCCGTCGTGTTCAAGAGGTTCTCGATAAGGATCATTACGTTCATAATTTACAGAAGTAGTATCTATTTCCACCTCATTATCTATTTCAGTAGTAAATGCTCTTTTTTGTAGTTCACGAAAAATTCTTTGGTTTGCTTCAATGACAATATCTTCGGCTGTTTGTGTATCTATTCCGAGCTCTCGCTGTAATATACCTTGGTAGTCGCTCGCTGATGTTAATCCAACAATTACCTCAAGTGTGTGTTTTTGGAAGATATTCAATTCGTCAATTTGCAAATTGTGACTTTTTCCAATAGCAAGTACTTCACCGGACCAATCAAATTGGTTGATGGCATTTCGTATGTTTTCAGGAAGTTCAGAAATTTTTCGTTGTATTTCCGCATTGGTTAATTTCATATTGTTAGTATACCTCTACCCCAGGGAAATGAAAATTTTAACATCTCGTTTGTGAGAGCAATACAAAGAAAAACCCAAACGAGGGTTTTTCTAACTGTCTTTATCGAGGTCTTTGACGTACTTTTCAAATTTCTCGATGTCCACTTGTTTACCTTTTGCTTTCTTTTTATTGAGAATTGCATTTGCGAGTGCGGGATCAGTCCCGATAACCTGACTTGCTGAAGCTTGTCGAGACTGGTTTTCTGCACGATCACCGTCGTCTTTTTTCTTATCTTCAACATCTTTGACTCGTTTTTCAAGTTCAGGAATTCCCATATCTTTGAGTTCTGTTTGTGCACTTTTCTTCTTTTCTTCTTGTAGAGCTTGTTTGTTACGTAGTGTTTCAAGCTCAGCCTTTGCAGCATCTTTTTCGGTATCACTACGAGATTTGTCACTCATGATCCCTTTTAATCTACGTTCCTCGGCAAGAAGTTGTTTCAAGGCAGCATTTGCTTCTTGGAGACGTCTATCGACAGCCTTGTATTGTTCGGTTTGCTTTGCTGTCATCTCTTTCATCTTTGCTTCGTAGAGTTCAGCTTCATGTTTCGCTTCCGCCTTCTTGCGCGCTTCGTCCGCACTATCATCAGCGTCTTTCTTCTTACGTTCTTCGTAGCGTTTATCTAATTTCGCAGTATCGTTTGAATACACACCTTTCTCGCGGAATTCTTTTTGCTTGTCTTGATACTGTTCACGGAGTGATTTACCTGACAAACTAGACATTACCTTCGAACCATCTTTACCTGCAAACGCAGAAAACCCTGGAATTTTTGAAACATCGAACTTAGTACTTGCTGCCACTTTTGCTACGTTACGGGCTTTTTCAGCAAAGTTTTTGGCACCAAACATACTTGCACCCTTACCAAGAGCTCCCGCTCCAGCAGCAACCCCACCTGTTACTGCCAGCGCTGCGATACCGAGTCCTGCCCCAGCAGCCTTTTGTACGTATCCATTGATGAAACCACCTATTTCCCCTGCCATTTTGTTTGCCATCCTTTTTGAGAGTTGAACGAGCGTAAAGATCACGAGCATTGGCAGTGCAATCTTAAACACGGTGTTAATGACACCTGCCGCGTTATCAATGACGAGGTTATCAGTAATTTTTGAGAATAAGGTGGTGAGGTACAACATGAACACAAACACCGGTGCCATGAACGACAGGCTGATTACCTGCGGAAACCATTTGTTCCATCCGACGTAAGATAAATTTGCCGCTTTTGAACCAAGCGCGAGTGATGCCATCGCAAATGGTGCCGTAATACCAAGTATCATCAGCCCGAGTGTCCGACCTAGGAAGAGCAAGGATACTGACAGGAACAGGAACATGAACGCAATGTTAATTGCCCCAACGATAAAGATCAAAATCATACGTTCGGCGTCTTTCTCCCCCTTTAATTCATCGAGGAGTTTTTGAGGATTTACTTTTTGCAAGAGTGCGAGCGATATTGATGGAGCCTTTCGTCCTTCAATAGCTGTTCCATTTAAATCAAATTCAGTTGAATTACCTGCAGCATCCGGATTACCGCTATTTCCTCCAGAGCTACTTGTAATACCACCTCCTCGTGGATTAAAGCTGATTTCTGGCGCTTCAATTTTGTTGTAAAACGTATAGGCAAGTAAGTTTGAACTATCAACAATCAGATATACAAAAAATAAACTGAAGTTGATGGTAAGTGCAACGAGAATAGTTTTAATGAGCGTTTTTTTGGTATTACCTCCTTGAGTGCCTACTACCATTTTGAATGCAGTCAAGAGCAGTGCAAAGATAAAGATAATGTTGGTGAAATCGCGTATGATTTCCCACCCTTGTTCAATGAACCCTGTATCACGGTATGATGCCGAATTAATACTGAACTCTAAAAAGAAATCTAGTACAAACCCTGCAATTCCTGCAAAGAACATCGTAGTATTTACGAGAATAAGTTCGAGTAAATTTACAAAATAGCATCCCAAATCACCAAAACTACACGTATCAGGTGTTTGTTGTGCATGTGCGATTCCAACTTCTACATGTACCACCTGCATTTGGTTGATTGTTAGATTTTGTTTTTGTCCCAAAGTGTTTAATTCTTGTGTTGCATACTTCTGAAATGGAGTACCGTCAAATTGTACGTGTACCGGTGCAAGGAGCGCAACCGCTATGACCACCATTGATACCAAACGTTGAGAGAGCAATTTCATATAGTTCGATTATAACACCTTGATTTTATTGATACTAGGTTATATCGGTTTGTGGATAACTAACTTTACAAAATGTTTTTTTTAGTGTCATAATAAGGTCGGATCTCTACTGATCTATACAATTTTTGTTGAATCAAACTATCTGTTCTTTATGAAAAAGTTAATTTTTATTGCAGTATGTTTTGCTCTATCCTTCTTAGGAACAGTCGACATATATGCTCAGTCAGGTGTTACTGTCAATCAAGCAAACCTTGATGCAAACAGTGACGCCTATTACACCAACGATTACGCAAAAGGATTCATCCAAAAACGTCACAATCTTGATAATACAGAAGACATTACGTTGACTGATTATCGACACATCGATGGCCAACGCCAATGGGACTACACGGTGACATATACCGGTAAAAAAAATGGAAAAATTTACCGTTTGGAGAAATCTACTTTTGTCGTAACACGGTCCGGTGGACCCAGTTTTCCCGAACGCTTTCAAGGGTCTTGGACCGCTTTAAAAAAATAATTAAAGAAATTTTTTCTTTCTTACCCAGCACATCGTGTTGGGTATTTTTTATACAAAAAACCAAGATAATCTTGGTTTTTTTAGTAATCAATATTTTCAATAATGAGTCGGTAATCAAGTCCACGTGCAGCGTACACATCTCGCCAACAGTAGGTTCCATAGGTATCTCCTCCTCCTGAACTGTTAATAATTTCATACTCTGCAGATGTACGACAGAAGAGGTGTCCCTTTGCACCAGCTTCGATACGATTACTTTTCGCGTACATACGGTCTACCTCGTACATGTCCTTAATGGTGAGTTTGTTTTTAATGGTATCAGTCGGCAATTCATCATCAGGATAATTACTTGCGAAATAGTCCTGTTTTTCAGTATCACTTGCGAATCCAAGGATACTATTTGCAATCGCTGTTTCCCCTGTTACTAGTGCTGATGTAAAGACACTGGTTCCTCCTGATTGTTGGAGTGCTCGTTCAGCATTAAGGAATGCTTTGATGGCACTATCACTTCGTGCATTGTTAACGTTATATTTTAGGAATACCGCACCAAATGGTGGCTGATTGATCTCAAAATTGTTTGGATCAAGAGCATTCACCAGCTCTGCTAATTTTTCAATCTTGGTTAATTCAGTAAATGATGGATTTGACGTGATTGATGAAATTTGTGAACGTTCGTAGCCAACAGCGTATGCCTTGAAGGCCAAACAGTCACGTGCAGCACCATAGGATTGTTCAACGCTTTGACGAGTTCTATTCAATCGTGACTGCGCGGTTGCAATAAATTCTTCATTTGATAATTTTCCTTCACGATCGAGCCCGTAGTACGCTTGCCTGAGCTGTAATTTATCGCCCGCCTCTGTTTGTTCAACCCACAAGTCCCATGCCATCGAGAGTACCGCGTTTTTTGTTCCACCAGGATCTTCTGCTAGTGCAGTTGTAAAGTAAATGTTTTCACCATCTATGTATGCTGGATTCAAGTAGTATCCACGATCGATAGCCTCTCCTAAAAGTTGTTGCTTAATAAGATCTGAAAGTTCACTCCATTCATCGCTAAACAAGACAAGGTTTGGATGGATACTTGCTTTTTGTGTTTCAAAATCTTCCAAAATAGCATCTTTGATATAACCTAACGTCAAGAGCGCGTCTTGTATTCGGTTTTCGTACTCTTTACTTTCCTGGGTTGTTTCTTTTGCATTTTCCAAGAGTCTTCCTACACGCTCTCTCATGGTTACCCCGCCGGGTATAGTGACGCGCGGATCACGAATCATTGATTGTGTTTCCGAGAATCCGAGACTGTTAAGTGCTCGATCATCTTCGCTTTCTATCCCGTAAATAATCTTATCTCGATATTTATCATCCCAGTTGTAGTCTGGTCCTGGTACACATTTATCAAATTCGTAAATAACATCAGTTGCTCCAAGTAATATATCGTTTAATTCTTCGTAGTATCCACGCTCTTCTTCAACGTATGCAATATTTCGTTCGAGATCTTTTTTAAAGTCAACAATAATCGGTGGTTGCCCGTTGAATCCTGTGTTGGCATGCTCAGGCCCACCAACGAAGATGTCATAAATGCTATTGCTCACCCCATTAACACCATCATCAATAACACCACCACCAAAATCACCACCAAAATCACCACCAAAATCACCGTTTGCACTGACACCAAGTACGTCAAATGCTGATTGATACCCACCACCGGTGCTACTACCAGCTAATAGTGGTTGAATATCAGCTTGTCTAAAAAATGTTTGCGAAACAGAGCTGGTTAATTTACTGAGTCCAAGATTGGTGAGGTCTCCGGTAAGTTTCCCGAGGCCACTAATGAGCGATTGTACTAATGCTCCCCCAACACTTTCTGCTTTATGTTGTTCTACACCTAACTCTTCAACTAATCTTCCAGCAACAATATCACCTGGTGTTTCTACTTCTTCACGTGCACAGGTACCATCATCGTTGTAATCAGTACACGTTCGTTTACTGAGCAGTGTTGTTGGCAAGTTGAGTTCATCGAGTGTCTGTTGTTGATTATCAATAATTTGTTTCTCTAGTATTTCATTAACGAGATTAGTTAACCCGCTAGAGCGGTTGTGTTTGTCTGCTTGTGCAATGAATGCTTGCCACACAATTGCCGCATCTTTATTTTCAACATTTTTGAGATCATCAATAAATGCTTGTTTATCTGCTTCTGATCCAAGAATTTTAGACAATGTTTCTCCTTTTCCTTCAATAATTTGTTTGAGTTGATCGTTGTTTGTGAGTTGGCTAATACCAGTGTTAGCAATCGTGTTTGCTACATCTCGTGCTGGGTTACTGGATTGAAATAATGTGTAATTTTGTTGGGCTTGTTCACCAATTTGTCGATCACGAGCATCGTTCTCACATTGAACAATATCTGCATTACGAATGGTTGCTGATTGTTCAGCAGGCATACCTTCAACTTCAATGCGGAAATCATAGTTTGTATTTGCCACATCAACACATGCTAGATATTCAGCATCGGCAATAAATCCACCCCCGCTTGCAGCATTAAGAGCAACAGCACTCGCATATCCAAAACTGGATGCAATGAGTTCATGTTTTGTTCCCTTTAAAAATTCATCAAAATTATTTATGAAACTCGGGTCGTCATCGTACCCGCCATTCGCCCAGTTGATGATTTGACTGCTCATTTTCGTCATAACACGATCAGCTAATCGTTTTACCATAGGAACGATCACCTCTTCTTTGATTTCAAGCCAAATTTTCTGACTTAAATTGACCCCTGTGTTACCCGGGTCGGTAACAACTCCTCCAATTTGAGCCCGCGATACAACAGGGGTAGTTAGCATCATGAGAATTATGAATAGTGCAAATATTTTCTTTATCATAGAAAAATTATACCATCTTACTATAGGTATTAGAACCATTTCTTTACTTACGAGGTTGGTTTGGTATAGTGAGCCCCATGAAAATAGACGTACAAAAACGAGAACATGCACAAGTTGAAATCAAGGTTGTTTTGCCAGCAAAGAAATTGGAAGGATATCGCGAAACGACTGAACAAGAACTCATCAGTTCAGTCAAAGTTGATGGATTTCGAGAAGGTAAGGTACCGAGAGATGTTGCATTAAAACAGATCAGTGGAATGCAGATTCTTGAAGAAATGGCACATCGCGCGATCAGTGATGCCTACATTGAAATTCTTCAAAAAGAAGATATTAAGGCGATTGGTCATCCACAGATTGCAATTACTAAAATTGCCGAAGGTTCTGATCTTGAGTTTACAATTACTACTGCCGTGTTGCCAGATATTAAACTTGGTAACTATAAGAAAATCGCCAAAGAAGAAAACAAGAAAGAATACGCTACTGATGTTGATGATACCGAGGTTGAAGAGACTATTACAAATCTGCGCAAAATGCGTGCACAGCAGAATGCGATGGAAAACCTCAAGGACGGCGAAGATCCTGTCTCGTGGAATGATATCAAGGACGAAGACTTACCTGAGGTTACGGACGAGTGGGTAAAAACTATTGGGAAATTCCAAAATGTTGAGGAATTTACAAAAAAGATCAAAGAAAATCTTGTAAGCGAAAAAGAAGCAAAGAATCACGAGAAACGTCGTATTGCAACGATTGAGGCAATTATTGCAGATTCAAAAATCGAGGTGCCAGATATGATGGTTGAATACGAGCTCGATAAAATGGTACACGAATTTGAGGGAAACATTGCCATGACGGGTATGTCGTTTGATGATTACCTACAATCAATCAACAAAACCCGTGATGATTACCGAACAGAGTGGCGTGACCAAGCATACAAACGTGCACAGACACAGCTCATGCTGAACCACATTGCCACACAAGAGAAGATTGATCCATCTGATGAATTGGTTGAGGCAGAGACTAAAAAAATCATGGAACAGTACAAGGATCAAAAAGGTATCGACGAGAATAACGTACGTGCCTACGTGGCAAATGTATTGACTCATCAAGAAGTCTTTACTTTTTTAGATCAACAGTAAGTAGATACTGTAGAAATTTCTGATTTACATGCACTACGGTAAGTGAGGTTGCAGACCTCATTTTTTTATTTAGACTAGAGGTATGTTAATTCCAACGGTTATTGAAAAAACACAGGCAGGTGAACGTGCCTACGATATTTACTCGCGATTACTCAAAGAACGCATTATTTTCATTGGTGGTAACATCACCGCAGATCTCGCCAACAGCGTGGTTGCACAGCTCCTCCACCTTGAACAAGAAGATGCTGAAAAAGACATCACGATTTATGTGAATTCTCCAGGAGGTTCAGTTGATGCGGGTATGGCAATGATTGATACCATGCAGTTTATCAAACCTGACGTATCAACTGTATGTGTGGGTATGGCAGCGTCAATGGGTGCAATGATTCTTTCTCAAGGAGTCAAAGGTAAACGGTACGTCTTGCCACACAGTCGGGTTATGATTCACCAGCCAATGACCGGTGTTGAGGGTCAGGCATCTGATATTGCCATTACAGCTGAACAGATCTTAAAAATCAAACAAACACTGATTGATATGATGGTTGAGGCAACCGGACAGAAAAAAGACCAGGTAGAAAAAGACATGGATCGGGACTACTGGATGGATGCATCACAGGCGAAAAAATACGGTATTGTCGATGGCATCATCTCGAAGCGAAAGTAACCTCATGCAGGTTATTTTTTGTTTTGTCAAAATTTTTTCCTTGCAGATTCGTAAAAAACCATTGTATAATAACCCCGTGAAAGCTTTTATGAATTCCATTTGTGTGGATAAAGGTTTCAACATTATTAGCAGGTAACACAGAAACGTAGAAAAACTATGAAAAAACAAGACTTGGTAAACATGGTTCACGATATGGTTGGAGGAACCAAAACACAAGCAGAATCAGTAGTAAAAGGAATCTTTGATGCTATTGCAGGAGAAATGGCAAAGGGAGGAACTGTTGATGTTGCTGGATTTGGGAAATTCGAAGGAGCAATGCGAAATGCACGAACTGCTCGAAACCCACGAACTGGAGAAATGGTACAGGTTGCTGCAAAGCGCGTTCCAAAATTCAAGGCAGGAAAAGCACTGAAGGATACCGTTGCTGGAATGTAATCATCTATCACACACGTGATACACAAAAAAACACCACGCGCATGGGTGTTTTTTGTTTGTTAATATTTATGCATAGGATGTGGTTTATCAATACCCCAAGGTCCAACGCCGAGTATGAATACTGCTGAGAGGGTTCCAAACAGGGTAACGTGCGAGGTCACGTCTTCACCGAAGTAGAAGAATGACATCGAGAGGATCACCAGTGCTGCAACCGAGGCGAGGCGAGTTTTCCATCCCACGATGAGCATAATACCAACAACTAATTCAATAATACCTGCAGAAAATGCCCACATCATTGCAGAAACAGGAATCACGTCAACCAGCGCTGTGTGTTCAGCAACCAAGGCAGCGAGGTGTGGTGTGAGAATTTTCTCGACAATCGCAAGGTACGTCATCCCGACACCGATACCAATGCGTAGTACTGCGGGGAGATACCGTCGCCACCGTTTGATGTGCAATATATCAGGAATGCCAATAATATCGTCAACACCAGGGCGTCGTGAATCAAGAATGAACAGCGAAATGATCAGCGCGAGAATATCAAATGATCCAATGAGGTATGGGTCATGTGCGAGTGCAAAGATGAACAAACAAAATGCAACAACCGCAGAGAATTCAACCAAGAAACCAGCCATGAGGAAGAACCCAATGACGAGTTGCACAAGGTACAGTGACGGAGGCATATCAAGTACAGGCGAAATCAAAAATCCATCAGTTGCTCCACCAATGAGAATGATACCGAGCGAAAGTCGTGTAATCCAGGGGATGAACGGACGGTATGATTCCCCAACGTGTGCCATGTGTTCTGCCCAGTGATGAAAAAACCGATTGTGATCCAGTATGAGGTATGCCACGACCACCACCACGAGTGTGGCAATAATCATTGCGAGGTACTTTGGTTCAGACAGTGGCGAAAAAAATGCCGCGTAATCATGGTAGCTCAACAGCGCTTGCTCATTGTCAGTTGCAATGTAGCGGACGTGTGCAAAGGCGGTAACAGGAAGCAACGCAAGTGTTCCTAAGAGTATGAGAATGTTTCGTTTCATAATGATGGTGATTTACAATTCGCTAATAAATTCTATCGTATTTCCTTCCACTGACCATTCAGCATGATCATTTGTGTTAAGGGTAACACGCATAGTGTTTGGTTTTCCTGGTACGAGATGATGATCATCTAGATGGAACCATGGTCCATAGATACGGGCAACTTTTTCATTGTTAATGTATAGGTGTGCATGCCCTTCATTTTCAACAGGATCAGTGTTTACGCGTTCGGGTGTCCACGTAAAATTATCGGTAATAATGTGAATGTTGTAACCAGATTTGCTATCAGGATATACGCTCACATCGAGTGTTGGTATTGTTGGTGACGTTACGTCTCGCTGTTCGTGCATGTGTTCATCTCCAGCATGAACATATTCCTCTGTGTGTTGGTTGATAGTCCTTTGATTCGAGACTTCATCGAGTCCAATAAATATGAGGTACCCAATTGCTACACCAAATATAAAAGCTATGATAGTAAATTTTTTCATGCACGTATTATACCCCGTTTGGTAGTGATATATCAAAAATGTGATCCACGGTGATGACAATAATTCCACGCAAGGTTCGTTCTGGATGTATACGTGCCACACCCTCTCGCATGTGTTCAAAGAGATCACCTGATTCGTGGTACTGCGCGGTTCCCTTCATTTGAATCCCACATCCATCTGACCAACACGCCAGCGCAACATGATGATCGTGCACAATATTTTCATGTGTTTTATTCATAAAGTAGTTACATAACACAACGTGATGGTTAACCATGTTGATGGTCGAAACAGGGACAACGTTTAATCCATGTATATCCGAATACGTTGCTAATGCTTTTGATGATGCACGCAGAATAGTATCTTGTTGTTGTTTCGAGAGATTCATACAAATTATTATATAGTAAAACATCACAACAGAGAGATAACAGAATCAGAGACACCCCGTGATTAATAATAACAACCCCCACACGTAAGGGTTGTTATGAGTTAACTAATGTTAACGATTATGGTTCGAGGATGAGTTCAACCGCGTATGCAACTGCCAGTGGATAGTATGGTAGTTGCCGTGTTTGACCTCTTCGTTTTCCACGTATTTCTTTTCGTTCGTGGTGGCGATGACCCCAATGGTTGTGGTTATCACGCAATTCAGTTTCAGTCTCTTCGACGGTATCTTGTACTGTCGATTCGTCGGCAAGATCAACACCTAATTCTGATTGAACCTCAGATTCAAGTGCGTGTGCTGAAAATGTGGTCATTGAGAATACCACACCAAGTGTCATAGTAATGATGAGTAATTTTTTCATAGATGTTATTAATTCGTTATGAATAATTGTTTTCGCGAGGTACGAAAACATTGCTTAAATTATACCAAGTATAATTTTTATAGAAAGACTGTGTTTATAGTTACTTCGATGGTGTGAATGAATCAACACGAGTAACACTCTTTTTTCGTAGTATAGTAATGAATGTCATCACCGTATTGGTAACAATCATAGCAAGAGAATGTAACATGGTTGCAATGTTGTACTGTGAAAGCGCCAACAGTGCACAACCATGTCGCAGGACATTTGAACCATAGAGTATCGGTGATTCGCTCTTAGGTGCTTGCCATGTTTTCAGTATTGTTGGTATAAACGCGATAATATCAATCGTAACCATGATCATTACCGACCAGGTTGGATCTTTGAGAATAATCCACGGCACAATACCAATCAGTGCCGCAACGAGAAAATACGTATCGCGTTTAGGTATATTCTTGAATCCGTAGCGTAGGGAAAAAATAAAAATCAGTATAGTAAATATTTCTGATGATGCGAATGCAATGGTCGCAGCGCCTGCGCCCTTTACTACTTGTCCAATGAAGGTTACACCCGACACAAGTGACCATACAAACCATGTGTAGGGGTGTGGAGTGATTCGTTTTTTTATAATGTCATTCAGGTATGGCAGGTTACCTGCTACCGCCAAGATTCCGCCGATGATACCAAAGAGTAATTTCATGTTCACAGTATAATCCTAAAAAACTTTCAAAAAACCAGCTGAAGCTGGTTTTAAAAGAAAAGGGTTGCGACAAATGCAATAACAAGGAAGGTTATCAAGTTGTACAAACTATCTGAAAAGAATCGTTTCCACGCAAGGCTTCCTTCTGACGTTCCCCAAAGAATATTTTGCCCAATCATCGGCACGGTGAAACATAACCAAATCATCGGGGTGTAGTAGAACACTGAACTTGCTGGTGCCCCGTTTTGTACACTGTAGCTGGTTACAAAAGCAATAAAAAATGAAGTCAGAAATGAAAGGAACATTTGCGCCCCGTACGTTTTTGCCATGTGTGGTTTTGCTTCTTCTATTTTCTGTTTCTTTTCTTCTTCTGATAACCCATCAAACCCGAGGTACTGCATGTGCCATTTTCCCATTGGCGTCCATCCTCCGTACCATAGTGTTCCTGTAACCGCACTAATAATTGCTCCCAATACCCCGATTATAATTATTGTTTCCATATCAATAATTATAACAAAAATACCGTAGCTACCTACGATATTTTTGCATCAGTGCACGATGTAGGACTAGCTCGGACCCTGACGCACGAACGGCTGTACAGACCTTGTTCGGAATGAGATATCTAAAACTAGTTTATAATATGGCTATGAAAAAACTCACTAAACTACCAGAAAACAAGATTCAAGAATTTGCTGATGAATACTACTCTCGAATAAATGAAAATAAAATCTCACCCAAATCCTTTGTTATATGTCTTGTTGGTCAAGTTAAATCAGGTAAAACAACGATTGCAGAATTTTTTGAAACAGAACTTGATCTAGCCCATGTTTCAAACGATGAAATAAGAAAACTATTAAGAATAGAAAATAGTTTTTCAACAGAGACCTACAGCAAGATCATGCCTATCGTCCTTGAGCGCTTACTTTCCGAGCACAGGTCAGTTGTGTATGGTTCAAATTGCGCTAGACGTGAAACACGTGAGTTCGTTGAAGCGTTAACAGAAAAATACAATACACCAATTATATGGATTCACATTAACCCTGTTTTAAAAAACATTTGGATGATTTTCCTGATATTTCAGACATCCTATTTAGTTACAAAATTGATACATCACAACCTGATTTTATGAAGAAAGTAGGTGCAGTTTCAGACGAAATCAAATCAAAATACCGTAACTAATTACGGTATTTTGATTTTTGCACGATGTGGGATTCTGTTCGGACGAATGTTATTCAAAATTATCCACACCGTATTCGTGAAAAGCGGTTGCAATAGCACTACTGAAAATAATCCAAAATATAAACTCTTCAACTGGAAAGGCGTGCCCCAAGATTGAAATCACACCAATATATTCACCTGGAAAGCTCCAGAGGTTTTTCTCGAGGGCTACAATTTCAAAGGTAATGTACAGGAAAGAGAAAAATGGGATTACTTTCATACTCTTTTTGAATAAAGTAGGTTTCTTTATCATTAAAAGCAAGTAAGCAACTAGAGCAGCGAGACCGAGCCATAGGTATACATAATTTATCTTAAGAATTTGTGGGTAAAATTTATGAAGTGATACGAGAATGACTGCAACAACTACTCCTGTAATAAGGGTTAGTTGTATGTGTTTTGATATTTGCTTTGAAAAATCGTATTCAACAAAGTATTCGTAATAAGAAACAATAAGAAAAATCCATAATATGTACCAAACCATTATGTCCAATGACACAACCCCAAACAAGTGACTAGAGAAAACTAAGTCAGTGTTTGAATCCCAGTTCCATGCGTTGTTGAATTCTGCTAAGAAATCAAATGAGAAACTCCAAAGCCCTCCAAAAACAACTGCCGACAAGAACGCTTTTAATAGGTTGGACGGTTTTTTGTATATGAGAAAAGCACTAGGTAAACCAAAGTAAAGGAGTGTAGCAAATAAAAAATTTACATCAAATAGAAGTATGACAGCAGAAGATAAGAGAATGAGAGTCACTAGTATTACGAGGTCAAATACTTTACTTTTAAACATGTGTTAAGTATACCAAAAACCTGCCGAAGCTGGTTTTGTATTTTTATTAAATTTTTCATATACTGAACGTAGAATTACACTTTGACATACACTTATTTCTAACTGATGGCATAAGTGTTAACTTAATGTACAACTTATAAATCAACATCAAAAAATTATGGGAATGTTCGGTTCAAGAGGAGGTATAAAGAAAACATCCTGTGGAAATACCTCTAATAAAACAGAAACAGGAAAAGCAAAAGTAACGACAACACACCTAAAAAGGAAAAAGTAGAATTGAAATCAATATCAGGAGCCTCTGTAACAAGAGGCTTTTTCACAAATATAAAAATACTAAATTTTTCCATCAATACACAATGTAGGACGGTGTTCGGATTGAGATATTGCAAAGTTTATAACTCACCTTCAAATTCTGCATGAAACTGTTGTAGGTATGTTTCTAAAAAATGATGACGTTCCGTGGCAAGTTTCTTTCCCGTTTGAGTATTCATAAGGTCTTTTAGTAACAAGAGCTTTTCGTAGAAATGGTTAAGTGTAGGTGCGGTACTCTTTTTATATTCTTCTTTCGTCATATTCAGATTTGGTGGGATATTGGGGTTGTATAATTCTCTTCCCTTGTGACCACCATAGTTAAAAGTACGAGCGATACCGATGGCACCAAGCGCATCTAACCTATCTGCATCTTGCACAATGTCGAGTTCAGGTGACGACCATTTTTGACCCTCAAGTGCTCCCTTGAATGAAATGTGGCGAATGATATTTTCAACGTGAACAATCGTTTCTTCAGGAACATCAATACTTTTTAGAAACGTTCGTGCGGTTCTTGGTCCAATTTCTTCATCACCATCGTGGAATTTGGAATCAGCGATGTCATGAAGGAGTGCACCGAGTTCAACCACGAGTTCATCTACATTACCTTCTTTTTTCATGATGTGCTGTGCGTTCTTCCAAACTCGATAGATATGCCACCAATCATGCCCACCCTCGGCATTGTGAAGTGATTCTTTTACAAAATCTACTGTTTTATTGATGATTTCATTCTTGTTCATACCCAAAGTATATCAAAACTCAAAGAGTTCAGAGACGATTGTATGAAATTTCTCTTGATGATAGTGAATAGGAAACGGTATCATTTGTCCCTTGTTAAGTACTTCAAAACCATCTTCAACCAGTGGTTTTTCCAATAACCTACAGATATTTGCCTTCACTAAAATGAGCGGAATGTTTTTCTTGGGATTAAACCGCAACAAATCTTTTTTAAAATTCTGGTATTCACCAAGGATAATTTCATTTGCTTCTCTGTCAGAGAGCTTGTTTACAGGTGTATAGGTTGGATTAAGGATGAGCACACCTTTTTCTTTTAGTTTCTGTAATCCCTCTTCTTTTGTTTTGGGTTGAACATTGATTAACTTCATGAATGCCCTAAACAAAACTTCGCCCGTGTGTCCTGAAGGGTCGTATACATACCCATGACCCTCAGGGGGTGATTCCAAAACAAAAATAACCCTAATGTTTGAAGGGGTATATGTGTTTCGAAGTCGGATAAACTCATTCATGAATGAAGTATACCAAAACAAAATGAGATATTACTCCTTGTAAGCATATAACACGTATAATTGCCTCTTTCGCAGTACTTTTCCATTAACTAGATTGTCCCTGT
This sequence comes from Patescibacteria group bacterium, assembly GCA_020428645.1. GTDB lineage: Bacteria > Patescibacteriota > Minisyncoccia > Phycocordibacterales > UBA1006 > UBA1006. Next base: position 3,794 of record JAGQMN010000007.1, on the reverse strand, counting down.
AGAATGTTTCCATTTCATCTAAGAAATTTTGTCTAGAACCCTCAGGAACAAGATTCCAAATACTCAAGGATTTCATTAAGAGTAAGGCATCGCTTACCGAGTAGTACTCATCCAGTAAGAATGAGGTTTCTGATAAGTCTTTGAACCCTATCTTAGTCATTGCTTCGTGATCAAAGTGATTTTGGGTAGTGTCGAACTTTGGTCCAGCGTACTTTGCAAGGATGTTCATGTATTCATCTCTGAAATTCTTACTCTCCTCGTCTTGTTGATTTCCCTTCAGTACCGACACAAACAGTCCGTTTGGTTTCAAGATTCTTCGTATTTCTTTCAAACTCTCTTCATTGTTAAACCAATGAAATGCGGTGAAGGCGGTTACGACGTCAAAAGTCTCGTCTTCAAATGGTAACTTGTTTACCCCAGAAATAATGTAAGCGATATCAGATCCATGTTCCTCTGCAACCGCAATCATAGATTCATCTTTGTCTAATCCTATAACATTAAAACCATGCTGTTGTAGTTCACGGGTAGAGATTCCTGTTCCACATCCGAGATCTAGTGTTTTTATACTTTTTGTCTTGAGTAGAAATTTAATATAAGGATACACTTCATCACCGTAACCACGACGGGTTGTATTGTAGACATGAGCCATGTTGCCGAAGTCATTTTGTGAGTAGGTTTTCTCCATGAATGAAGTATATCAAAAACCAGCCGAAGCTTGGTTAGTTAACTTTGCATTCATCAGTCCCACTTTCGAGTAAATTTTTGATTGATGTAACTGTCATATCACTTGCTCTCATATTAGCATCATGGGTGTTGTAGGCAGTGTGTGCATTTGAATTAAGCCAGATATGGAAGGGTAATGTATCGAAACGTTCGTCCATCGGATCATCTTGGAAGGCTCGCAAGCGACCAGTTTCAAGTTCATTGAATAAATCGTCTTTGTTAATAATCCCTGTAAATCCGCAATTTACCAAAAGAGCGCCATCTTTCATATACGATAATTTTTCTCTATCAATAAACTCATCACCTACTTCTTTTGAAACGTGGAGACTTACGATATCACTCTGGGCAAGAAGTGTTTCAAGATCAACGTATTGTAATCCCAGCTCTGATTCGAGATTTTCTTTTCTGTTACGACTGTAGTAAATGAGGTTTACATTAAATGGTTGCAGTAGCCTTGCGAGTTGTTCACCTATGTTTCCTAAACCTACGATCCCTACTGTTTGACTGTAGAGAGAGCCCGTTGTCTCAAAACTTTTATCTCCCATTCGAGTTAAGTCTTGGAGGTTACGAGTCATAGCGAGTATTGCTGTAAGGGTATACTCAGCAACTGCACGAGCATTTGCCCCTGGTGCATTGGTAATAGCGATACCCTTTTTTGTTGCCAGCTCATGCCCTGGAATAAATTGTCTCCAGTCAGTACCCGTGAAAGCTATCATTTTTAAAGTATCAGTTGAATTGATTATTTTCTCTGTAACTTTCTCAATACCACCTAGAATATATGCATCCTTACCCTGCAATGCTTCAATGAGTTCATTTTCCGTAGCTTGTGGTGTATCTAAACGTTCAATTTCAAAACCCATTTCTTTCAATTTCTCTTCGTGTTCTTGGAATATGAATAGGTTGTCAGTGATAAGTAGTTTCATACCCTAAGTATACCAAAAACCAGCCGAAGCTGGTTTTAACCCTCAGTATCTTTAATTATAAGATCACATGTTTTTCATGAATGAATGTCCCTGTGTACACATCACACACTTCACCATCTTCACCCGAATTATTCTGCCAGGGATGAATAGTCCCTTGTGGAATAATACTCAGTGCGAGCTTGGGTAGTTTTAGGAGCTTTTTCCCTACACCAACGATTACATCCAACTTCTTACTCAGATAAAATGATTTATGTTCATGAGTGTGTTCTTTGGTAGTAGCTCCCACAGGAATCGTTGTCTGAGCAGATGTTTGTTTGCGTAGCTCACGATATTCCTGAGGAGTCAGTTCATAGGCGATAACGTTTCCTTCTTGTGCAACAGGTTGCTTACCGTTCAAAATTGAATCTATTAGGTTTCTCATACGATAGTGTTTAAATTTTAGTATTACTTCGCTTTTCATTATTATGCCGACACATAGAATGTCAAATATATATAACAGTATATGTACTGCGAATATGTTGAAAACCTACAGATGTATTATATAGAAATACTTTACGTGAATATGTATTTTGTCTAATATATAGACATATGAAGTATGAGTCACTCCAAAAACTCCTCGGACTTACCAAACAGCAGGTAAAGCTCTACATTTCCCTTCTTGAGATTGGTGAATCAACTGTCCAAGATTTGGCTATAAAATCAGGGATTAAGAGAACGAGTATTTACAATCACCTACCTACTCTCAAAGATAATGGTGTGATTTCAGAAATCTACAAAGACAAAAGGCGAACCCTAAGGGCGGTTCACCCGAAGTACCTTGAACAAATCGCCAAAGCGAACATGATTCAACTTGAAATGGAGATGCCTGAACTTTTAGCGATCAATAATGTAGACGAGAATAAACCGCAAGTCTCTTTCTACACGGGAATCGAGGGGGTAAAAGAGGTGTACGCTGACTTACTAAAGACCAAAGACACCGTGCTTTCTTTTGAAGATCTCGATTATCTCAAAAGTGGACTTCCAGAAAAGTATCATAATTGGTTACCGTCAAAGCGTGCCGAAAAGCAAATTCCATTGCACGCAATTTCTAAGAAGAGTAAACATGCCAGCAAATTTACTGCTAATGACAAGGAGTTATTGAGAAAGACTAAGTTTATCGAAACCGAAGACTTTAAAACGGAGATTAACATTTACGATAACAAGGTAGCACTGTTTAACTTTAACTCCTCTTCGGAGCCACATGTAGTGTTGATTGAAGACAAAAACATTACTGACACTTTACGGATTATTTGGAATAAACTTTGGGAGAAGCTTTAATTCAAAACTAGCTGAAGCTGGTTTTGTATCCTGTTGAACAACATTCTAAATAAAACTACTCCCTCGAATAAAAAACCTAAGTTAGTGTTTCTCTTATCTCGCCGTCAACAAAATACACTTCCCCATCTTTAAATGTTTTGTGAGATATGTTGTTTTTAACTACGTATTCATATTCTTTCTCAACAAGTTCAGATTCTTCATGGTCAGAACGAAAGTGAACAATAGGGTAAAAATCAATCAGTCCGATGCCTTCCCAAATCTCACCAATCTCGTATCCTTCCGCAATAGCATCTTTATCGTCGACCAACTCTATTCCGTGAAGTGAAGTCGTAAGTACACAGAATGCAGCACTATATCCTGCATAAACTAAATTGCCTGTCTTTACCTGCTCTTCTATTACCTTGTCAAAACCACTTTGTTTGAAAGCTTTTGCGAGAATAAATACATTACCGCCACTGAACCAGACAGCGTCATACTCTTTCATTTTTTCAGCTAAGTTGTTGTTATGAAAATAGTCTCTTAAATCAAGCTCTTCAGCTGAAAATCCTAAGCTTTTCATGTCTTTTAATTCTCTGTCTAAAAATTCCTCATTTCTTCTTTCGCTATCTAAAAAGTCTAGTGCATTTACACTAACGGCAACTCTTGGATTTTCTCTGTTTATAAGCTTTTTGAACTCATTAGGATGATTACCTAGATGATATGACGAGAGATAGAGTTTCATATTCTCAGTATACCAAAAACCAGCCGAAGCTGGTTTTTGAAAAAGTATCAGCAGGGAATCGAACTCTTTTTCGAGCTGACATTTAGTCAGCTCTCAACTAGTTGGAAGTG
>JAGQMN010000006.1 GCA_020428645.1 Patescibacteria group bacterium | reverse complement strand
TCTGTTGAGAATCCGAGAGCATTCATACAAGCTTGAAGATCTGAAACCTGAGTTCCACGTGATCCTTGCTTGATGAGTACTCCGTTCCAATCAAATGGAGTTGATGAAGATGAAGATCCACCCTGAAGAGATGCGATCTGTGCCATAAGCGCAGCGATTTGCTCTTCAACAGTTGCAGCTGATGCAGTCTTTACTACTCCTGTGAAAAGGAATGCAGCTGCAACAGCAGTAATTACGAATTTTTTCATAATATAAATCTGTGTTTAATTAAAATAAATTTTTATAAAAATTTATTTAGTAAGTGTTTCTCTCTATAAAATTAATAAAACTTTTAATGATAGAGAAACGTCTTCTAAATATGGTTTGGCTGTGGAGGGTGTTCGACGACCCTATGTGTCCACATACCCGGGTTGTTTGCGCGCACAAGCAACCCGTTGGTACTGTTGTAAATTTCGACACAGCACCCGCTCGCTTGAGCGTCCTCTTTAAAAAAATATCGAGGAGAAATATAATGACCGAACAACAACAGTGTTACGTGTGGTTATTCGGCATCGCGGGTATTCTAACACATGATGTGAATCAATAGCAAGAGTTACGCGATGCACCATTACATTTCGAGCAGCACCAGTAGTTGTTAAAAAACACTTCTTGCGTGCTCACCGTATATAACGAACGAGTCACGGTAATATTACAGGGATAGTTACAACACCATATTTTCCAAGTATATGCAAACATACTAAAAAACGTATGTTTGGTACGTTTTTTAGGTTAATAGGTTAGGTTGTACGTGCTCCACCTGCGTGAACCTTTTTTCTTGACCATACCGTCATCGATGAGTTCATTGAGATCTCGCTGAATTGTCTTTGATGAACAATTTTTGAACAGTGCACAAATGTCGTTTATCGACGCGTTTCGCTTTTGTTTGAGTATCTTAAGAATATTATCTTTACGATTGTCTTTTTCAGTTTCTCTCTTTGTAGGAGCTTTTTTTTCGAGACTTTTCCCTGTCTTACTTGGTGATGGTTTCACACTATTTTTTTGTCCGTTATCTGTTCGTACCGTATCAAGGACATTCTTATTATATGTATGTGTCTTTTTTAATGAGGTTTCTGTTTTTGTATTGTCTTTTATAGTTTCATTAGATGTGGGTGTGTCTTTTATATGATCAGTACGCGGATGTTTAGCTTCTGTACGACTACCTGAAAAGAAGGTGTCCGAGAAACTGAATTCTTGTATCGCAGTGGTACCATCGACGGTTCGATCATAGGGTAAACTTTTTGTAATTTGTCCTGCAATCACATCGTTCAATGAGCGTAGTTCGGTAGTAATTACTGAGATATTCATATCAGAAATAAATCCATTACGATGAATTACCGTGAGATAGGTCGTGAGCGCATGCAGTATGTTTTGCACACGAGAGAGTGTTTCAACACGTTCGTGTTTGTGCGCATGTGTCAGACTAAAGAGTTCTTTCATAGCGTCAGTAGCCGATTGACGAATAAGGTTTCGAAGTGGGTCATGCACGTTCAAAAAGTCAGTGATCATGTACAGTGCAGTGACCATTTTTGATGAACGTTCTGCAAGGTGTACGTACGTTTCGTGATCAAAGACATTAAAATAGTTAGCAACAGCACTGTTGGTGTTACTTATAATAGCTTTATTTTGTTGGGTATTTTTAGAATTGTCTTTTTGATTACTCATAAATGTCCTTTATATAATCACGTGTGTAATGTGCTCTTTATAGTAATAATAAAAATACATCCGTCAAGTCTCTGATACAAATAGTCTTTAATATGGTGTCTTTTATATACACCGTAGTTACATGTACACCACTACTACATTGAAGAAAAAATATAATCGTTCAGTACTCTATGGTATGATATGACTATTGATTTACTCACATTACTGAAACCTATGGCAAAAAAACGAACAGGCAAAAAAAGGAGCACTACAAACGAAGGACGATCATTCTCAAAAATTCGCCCGACTGGCGGTAATAAGTACGTAACCGGTACCATCTACCTCATTGTTGGAATTTTTTCACTCATGTCATGGCTCAACCTGACCGGACGAAATGGTGAGTTTGTATTTGAGCGAATACTCTTCCCTGTTATTGGTTACGGTTTCCTGGTGCTTGCACCACTCCTGATATTGATTGGTGTGTGGGTATTGAAAGAACGAACTATCAGCATCCGCGATGGTATTGCTATGACGACTCTGTTCTTGTCAGCAAATGCTCTCATTGATATCTTTTTCTCACGAGGTTTTGATGCTGGTGGATTCATTGGGTTGATTGGTTCGTACCTTGTTGCAGGATTTGATAGACCGTTTTCTGCAATCTTGATGTTTGCAATTATGATTGTTTCAGGATTCCTCATCTTTGACCCACACTTCAAAGCATTCAAGAGATTAAAAGAAGAAGTAACTGAACGACTCGAAGAACGTGCTGAACGACAGGAAGAAGAAAACGCTCTCGAAGAACAGATCGAAAAAGCCATTGGGAAAAACGAACAAGAAACAACAGCTGTTGTTTCAGATAGTACTCCTGGATTATCGAACGAGAAAAAATCAAAAAAGAAAAAATCTACACCTGACGATGATGATATCACGATGGATACCGCTGCGGTCTTTGCCTCTTCATACACTCCCCCTCCCCTTTCACTCTTAGGTGTGAGTTCAGGAAAACCATCAACGGGTGACATCAAAGCAAACGCAAACCTCATCCAGCGTACGCTTGCAAACTTTGGTATCGCGGTTGAGATGGATGAAATTTCGATTGGTCCAACAGTAACCCGGTATGCCATGAAACCAGCTCAAGGTGTGCGACTATCAAAAATTGCGAGTTTACAAAATGAGCTCGCGCTCGCGCTCGCTGCGAAATCAATTCGTATCGAAGCACCAATCCCTGGTCGTTCTCTCGTAGGAATCGAAGTACCGAACACCGCCAAATCAAAAATTGGACTTGGATCACTGTTGGCTGAGGATGAGTTCAAAAATGCAACACACCCGCTCACGATTTCTCTCGGTAAGGGGGTGTCAGGCAAATCATACTTTGCGAACATTGGTAAAATGCCTCATGCGTTAGTGGCTGGTGCCACCGGTGCGGGAAAATCGGTGATGATTCATACTGTGGTTATGTCCCTCCTCTACCGAAATGGGCCTGATATGTTGCGGTTCATCATGGTTGATCCAAAACGTGTAGAAATGACACTCTACAAAAAAATACCACATCTCTTGACCCCCGTTATTACCGATCCAAAGAAAGCAGTACTGGCATTAAAGTGGGCGGTTAAAGAAATGGAGCGACGGTACGATGTCCTGCAACAGTGTAGCGTCCGCGATATTGACTCCTACCACAAAACTATCGCTAGTCCGGCATACAAAAACCTGAGCCCTGAAGAAATTGAAGATCTCTCAGGTGAACTTCCTGAAAAGATGCCATACATCGTGGTGATCATTGATGAACTCTCAGACATCATGAGCGCGTATCCACGCGAACTCGAAGCGTCGATTGTACGATTAGCACAAATGTCGCGTGCCGTTGGTATTCACCTCCTTCTCGCAACCCAACGTCCATCAGTGAATGTTATTACTGGTTTGATCAAAGCAAACGTACCGACACGTATTGCGATGAAAGTCGCATCACAAATCGATTCGCGAACGATTCTCGATACAAGCGGTGCTGAAAAATTGCTTGGATACGGGGATATGTTGTACAAAGGCGAAGGTGCAAATGAACCGATCCGTATTCAGAATTCGTACGTTTCTGAAGATGAGGTAAAGAGCGTTGTTGCATACATTAAAAAGAACTATAAGTTTGAACTCGACGATACTATTTCACTACCTGATGAACACCTCCAGGAAGGTGGAGGTGGGGTTGAACTCGCTGATGGCGAGAGCGATGATCCTTTATATGAAGATGCTCGACAACTGGTGATTGACGATCAAAAAGCATCGACATCGTACCTCCAGCGTCGCCTCTCGATTGGATACAGTCGTGCAGCACGTATTATGGATCAACTCGAAGAACAAGGTGTCATTGGTGCAGCAAATGGATCAAAGCCACGAGATATTTTGATCAAATCAGGAGGATCAGAAAATGGTGAAGAGTACGAGGAGGACCTCCTTGAAGATGAATAGTATGGAGCACAGCACACGAAAAATTGTAATACAAGTGCTCACGGTCATCTTCTTTGCATGTATTATCGTGTTCGCCTACTATCGATTTAAACCATATATAGAAGGTCCACGCATCGTTGAGATATCGCTCAATGAGTACACGAGTACCGATATGTTGGCGATAGTTGTATCGGGTACGGTACGAAACACCGAAGAGGTATACATCAACAGTCGAAATGTTAAACAGGGTGAAGGTGGTACCTTTACCACACACGTAGCACTTTCACCAGGAGATACTATAATAGAGGTACGATTGCGTGATCCTTTTGATACAGAGCGTACGTACCAATATCACGTATATAGCACAGGAACGAATCCTATGTACAGACCAACCTACCAAGAGACGCTCGATGCGCAAACGATAACCGATGTATTAGAATTAGAAATAGAAGAAACACCTAACCAAGAATAAGTTATGCCAAAGAAGAAAGAAACCAAAAAGAAAACAACACCTACAGCAAACAAAGCAAAATCTACAAATACAGGAGCACCAACGAAAGACGAACAGCTCCAAGACACCATTGATATGATCCAAACTAAGTTCGGTGAAGGTGCCATCATTAAATTAGGTGATGCACCAAAAGTTGATGTCGCTGCAATTTCAACAGGATCAATCGGGCTTGACGAGGCATTGGGTATTGGGGGTATTCCACGAGGGCGTATTATTGAAATCTATGGACCTGAAGCATCAGGTAAAACGACGCTCACCCTTCATATTGTTGCCGAAGCTCAGAAAGCAGGTGGCGTATGTGCATTCATTGATGCGGAACATGCACTTGATCCTATCTACGCAAAAGCAATTGGGGTTAAGACTGATCAACTTCTCGTATCACAACCTGATACCGGTGAACAAGCGCTCGAAATTGTTGATTCGCTCGTCCGATCGGGAAATGTATCGGTAGTTGTCGTTGATTCGGTAGCAGCGCTTACACCAAAAGACGAGATTGAAGGTGATATGGGGGCGCACCACGTTGGAAAACAAGCACGATTGATGTCACAAGCATTGCGTAAACTCACCGCGCTCGTTGCAAAGTCAAAAACAACCGTTATCTTCATCAACCAAATTCGTATGAAGATTGGTGTCATGTTTGGATCACCTGAGACAACCCCAGGAGGAAAAGCATTGAAATTCTATTCATCGGTACGCCTCGACATTCGGCGTATTGCGCAAATCAAAAAAGGTGACGATGTTGTCGGTTCACGTACCCGGGTCAAGGTCGCCAAGAATAAAGTTTCAGCACCATTCCGGCAAACGGAGTTCGACATCATCTACGGTGAAGGAATCGCAAAAAATGGTGAACTCCTTGCGCTCGGTGAAAAGTATAAGTTCATCGAAAAAGCAGGAGCATCGTACACCTACAAACCAAGTGAAGGAGCTAAGTATCCTGAGGAGGTAAAACTTGGACGTGGGTACGACGCCGCACGAAAGAAGCTCGAAGAAGACACCAAAGTCATGAATCAATTAGAAAAAGAGATTCGGAAGGCTATGAAAGAAGACCAAAAATAGGTCTTTTTTGTTGTGCTGTGCTAGGATAACATTATGAATATCAATACAGAAAACTCACTAACAATATTTACCGATGGATCGTCGCTTGGTAATCCTGGTCCAGGTGGTTGGGGAGTTATTATGGTCTATCCACGACTCAATGAGGTTATCGAGTTAGGAGGTACGAAATTACAAACAACTAATAATGAAATGGAATTAACCGCAATTGTCTCAGCATTATCATATGCAGCACACAACACTGAACACGTACACCTCTACACTGATTCAGAGTATGCGATTAAAGGTGCAACCGAGTGGATGTATGGGTGGGTCAAGAATGGGTGGACAACGGCATCAAAAGAACCTGTCAAAAATCAATCAATATGGAAAACACTGTTCGAACTCATCGAAGAACGAGGACGTACCAACATCACCTGGCACCACGTACGTGGACATGTGGGTATTCCTGGAAACGAACGAGTTGACGATATTGCACGAGAATTAGCAGAGGGAACGAATGTACAACTGTATCGCGGAACACTATCAAAATACTCTATTACCAATATTCTCGATATTCCTGATACCTCAGACCAACCAAAGAAAAAAACTACAAAATCTGCTGCGACGTATTCGTACCTCTCGCTCCTTAATGGTGTACTCGAACGTCACGATACGTGGGCAGCATGCGAAGCACGCGTGTCTGGTACGAATGCAAAGTTTAAAAAAGCTCTGTCGAAAGAACACGAAGATGAAATCCTCAAGGATTGGAACATCACGACTTAAAACAATAACCTATCATTCTATAGAACGATAGATTAACGTATGGGCTATGTGTTATTTGTTTATAATTACGTCTATTCCTGGAAGTGTTCCCTCGACGAGGAAATCAAGCATCGCTCCCCCACCCGTTGAGATAAAATCAAAATTCTCTTCGAGGTGCTCTTCAAGAATCACCGTTGCGGTATCACCACCACCGGTTACTGAATACGCATCCGATTTTGCAATGCTATCAGCAACAGCAATAGATCCTGCGGTGTACCCATCTTCGTATTTACCCATCGGTCCATTCCAGAGGATGGTATCTGCATGTGCAATAATCGTTTCAAAGAGTTGTTCAGTTTCAGGTCCAATATCGAGAATCATATCTTCGTCCCCAACCTGGTCAATGTGAATGACGTCTCCGTGTTGGTCAACCGCATCAATAGGAAGAACAATTTTATCATTGGTAACCATACTTGAAATATCAACAGCATCATCAGCAAATGATGCACCAATGTTAATGCCACGCTCGCGTAAAAACACATTCGCGAGCGCCCCACCAACGAGTGCGTAGCTCACCTTCGGGAGAAATTGATTGAGGAGATCAAATTTCGTATCAAACTTTGCACCACCAAGGAGGAGCACGGTGTTCTCGTTAGCTTCGCGTGTCTTTGTCAGATTTTTAACCTCATCACAAAATTGTAGTCCAAAGTATGCAGGTAACCGTGTCGCAACATCAGAAACACTCGCATGTTCACGGTGTGATACCGAAAAAGCATCGTTCACGTAGTAATCACACAATTCAATTACGGTATTGAGAAATGAACTATCATTCACCTCTTCACCAGGGTGCTGACGAACATTTTCAAGCATCAATACAGAACCGTGTTGCATACCGGTAATACTCGTTTCAAGAATAGTGCTGTCGTACGTTGGTATAAAGCCAATAGTACGGTATTCGCTCATATAATCGTAGATAGGTTTCAAGGAATCATCAGGGTTTCTCCCAATGTGACTCAGAACAACTACACACGCGCCATGATTAACGAGGTAATCGATCGTTTGGTACGCCTTTACGATACGCCAATCTTCACCAGGATCAACAACTCCATTGTCACCGAGTGACGTGTTCACATCAATTCTCAGAAGTACCCGCTTCCCTTTTAGATCGTCAACGGTTTCAATCGATCGATCTAATACCTGTTGTACTACAGTATTCATGCTCTGAGTATAACAGTCTTCGCATAATAAAAAAGCAACACGATGTGTTACTCTTCTTCTTTTATCGGAAACATTTCGCGTTGCATATGATCTTCAACCAGTCTAAACATGGTCATCAAAATCCGAGGATCGTGTGATACCCGACCAACCAAAAATCCATCTACCTCTGCGTTTTTAAGGAATTCTTCAATGTTTTTATCATCGAGTGAACCGCCATACAGGAAACGAATCTTATCAACTGCAGTGCTCGTTTTAAAGATTTTCTTGAGTTCTTTCTTGATGACGTCGAGTGCCTCCATGTACTCAGTTGATGTTGCTGGGTTTTTCTTTTCTCCACTAATTGCCCAAATCGGTTCGTATGCGATGATAATATTTTCTGGATTCTTTTTTGGAACCCTATTGAACACATCTTTCAACTGCTGTGTCAGTGCCTTTTTCCAATTGCGATCACGCTGTTCTTCACCTACACAGATAATGGGAACCATATCGTGTTCGAGCACCGCGGTTACCTTACGCGCCACATCTGATTTCGTTTCAAGGTGACGACGTTCAGAATGTCCGAGAATGATGTACTCGGCACCTGCGTTCTTCATCATCAGTACTGAGGTTTCACCTGTTCGTGAACCAGATTCTTCGGGATAGGCATCTTGTCCACCAACGCGGTAATTTCTGTGGTCAACGTGCCGTGCCACCTGATTCACGTACATATGCGGAGGACAACACACGACTTTGGTATATTCGAGTTTATTAACAACGTTCTTTATTGAGAGAAACAGACCTTCAGCCTCTTCTTCTTTGGTAACGTTCATTTTCCAGTTTGCAACGATCAATTTTTTAGGTTTTCGTATCATGAAAATGATTATACCACAGAGACTCTAAATCACGAAAAAATACTAAAAAAACCCTTGCAAAACAAGGGTTTTTCAATGTACTAAGGTGTACATCAACACGTATTTTATTTTTTGATTATCCTTCCTTGTGATACATGTCCGTTATCAAACAGAACGTTCACAATATACATACCCACCGGATACACAGAAAAATCAATTGATTCAGGTTGACCACTCACTTCTAAGATTTTTTGTCCCAGTAGGTTATATCCTTCAACACCAGTAATTGATACACCTTCAGGGGCATCAATATACAAACGATCTGTAACTGGATTTGGGTAAAATGATGTACTCGCTAGTGCGAACTCATCAATTCCTAATTCAGGGCAACCATCCAAACCAACTGGTGTACCAAGTGGAGTAAATGGACATGCGTCATCATCATTCAGAACCCCATCACCATCAACATCATCATCGACGCAATCAGGTATGAAGTCTCCATCAAAATCATCAGGAACACTAGATCCATCAAGTGGGTCAGATCCACACGCGATTTCATCAACATCGAGATATCCATCGTCGTCGTCATCAGTATCATTTACATTTGGAACACCGTCACCGTCAGTATCTAACCACAGGGTTGATAACTGAATGGTGGAGTGTCCGGAGGCCTGAGCAATCACTTCAACCGTATTTTGGCTATCCTGATCAAGATCAGCAGCGTACAAATACAGTGGCGTTGAGTTACCAGTACCAATCGGTACTTCGTGTACTAGATCGAATGAACCTGCACCATTTTGATAGAGAATTCTCATGCAATCACAGACGAGGTCTGTGTATGCAAGGTCGTACAACCCGTCTCCACTGAAATCTGCAATGACTAGTGCATAAGGATCAGAGGATGAAGCGACATCTTGACCTACACCGAAATTGGTTCCAGATTTTTGATATCGCCTGATTTTTCCAGGCTGATCAAGGCTTAAAAATAACATATTCTCAACAAACACAATTCCATCTGCATCGAAATTTTCGATAACCTGGCTTTGACTCAGGGTAGTACCACTCGCCAAGTAAACTGCAGTATGGACATCGGACATGGAAATAACGAAATCCATATTTCCGGTTCCATCAATTTCTAACGGTAACATAGCATTCACCTCTTCGGGTAAATTCTGAAGTAATGGACTAGCTACAGAGAAACCTGAGCCTGTGTTCTTCATCCAAAGGATATCTGAATTTACTGGGTCATGCGCAGCAAAAATAACGTCCCTTAGGTTGTCTTTGTCGAAATCTACAATTACCACGTAAGACACAATCAACGGCACCTGTTCAATCAACACAGGTGTGTTGAACGTGCCACTACCAACCCCTGTTTGCTCGGCAACCAGAATCTCTGACTGGTCGCTAAACAATTTTTTGACAATCAGAAGATCTAGGTCACCATCGCCATCAGTATCGATGAAATCGGCACTAATAAAGACATCATTTACGCTAGCAGTGGCAATCACAGTACTGCTCCCTGATCCAAGGTCGAAGATACGGATTTGTGGTTGACTGGTAGTATTGTCAACGCCAGTTACCAGATCAAAATCACCATCATTATCAAAGTTATATAAATCACCTCTTGCTGAACCATTAAAGTTCTGGGAGTAGATCTCTTCATTAATAATAATGTCTTGTGCTGCTGCTTGCATGAAGCCGAGCAACAGCACCATTACGGAAAAAAGTAGTTTTTTCATGCTTTCAATTTTAAAATTAGAACTGTTGCCAACACTCGCGGTGGCAATCTCGTATTAATCTTAACATTAAAATAAAAATTTTGTCAATAAAAAACACCTCTAAACAAAGGTGTAATTTACATGTGGTATGTCTACTCGTACTCTTCTACTTGGAAGAATATTGCTGAACTTCCATTGCTATTAACAGATAAGGTGAATATGTCGAGGAAACCGTTTCCATCAAAATCAGCAATTTCTGAAATATAAGACGAGATATTATCTGAAGTAAGTAACGTCTCATTAAAGGTCCCATCTCCATTTCCATAGCGTAACCTGTTAAGGGAACCCCAAGCATTGGTAGGCATGTACATATCTACATTACCGTCACCATCAAGATCAGCAAACGAAGCAGATATTGAATCACTGTAGCTGTCTGAGGGCAAACTTCCATCAGTGAAGCTCATGGTACTAGGACCAAATCCCGACGAAGTTTGATTAATCCATAACTTGTTAGGTTCAGTAACTGTCGAATCTTGGGGTACATAAATATCAAGATCACCGTCATTGTCGACATCAACCAAGGTTGGTTGCTGCGAATGGTACAAATCTCCTGAAATTGTCTGGATCGTAAAGTTAGCCGCACCATCATTAACAAGGATCTTGTTCTGTAAATCATCACCGAGCACCGTTGCATAACCGTCAAGGTCGCCGTCATTGTCAAGGTCGCCGAAGACTACACCACCAGGTCGATTAGTAGCATCAGGAGTGGATTTGGGAGTAAAACTTCCTGACCCGTTATTTAGGTAAAGCTTATTTGCTCCTGCCAAATTCGCTACATAAATATCAAGATCGCCGTCATTGTCGTAATCTGACATATCGACTGCCCTGGTTCGCGCAATGTCTCCTGAAATAGTGGTAACCGTAAAATTACCTGATCCATCATTAATCAATAAATTGTTTGGGGTACCAGTACTATACTGTCCCAAGTACACATCAAGGTCGCCGTCACCATCAACATCTCCGGAGGCAACATCGTATGGTACTGCTGTTCCAATACCAGATGGTACAGAACCTGCGGTAAAGACTCCAGATCCATTGTTCTTCCATAACCGAGAAGAAGAATTATAATGACCGGCAAAAATATCAATGTCACCATCACCATCAAAGTCTCCTAAGGTGCTGGAATAAATTTTGAAGCCATCCATTGATGTAATATCAGTTTTTTGGAAGACTCGAACTAATGCACTACAAATCTTTATATGCCCAAAATCATTGATACATGCTTGCATGTATCCACTTGGATCGGTATGTGCGAGTTCTTTAATTTGTACCGTTCCATCAACTTGGAGGAGTGGATCACCGGTAGTAAAGGTTGGTGAGTTATCGTAGCCGACAAACAGAGTTTTAATCGCCGCATTGCTGTATGCAACAACATCATCAAAAATTGATGTTCCTACCTGTCTAAAGATAATCGGATTTGAACTCCCAAAAATACTTGTTGAACCAAGTCCTGCAAAACCAGATACTGTTTGGAGTGCTTTTGGTGCGAGCTCGAACGTAAAGATATCAAGAATACCAGGCTGTGATTCCGCCGCGTTACCTGTGTCATTGAGGTATCGGTTTTCACGAACCGTTGCTGAAACCTGTGCATTCGCGGAAGAGAAGCAACCAAACAATACCATGAGAATCGTTACAAATCCTAATCCAAAATGTAGTTGTTGTTTTTTGTGATTCATAATACTATTGCTTATTTTGCTAATCCTCCACCCCCACTACCACATACAATAAGCTGACCAGAACTATCTGAGCAAAGCTCTCGTTCAGTGGTAATATCGCGTGGACTAAACACACCATTTACCTCATAACCAAGACCTTGAACAATCATACCTTCATCATCAACTAAAGGATCATCTTCAATGAGAAGTGTTGGGATAATACCTACAGGAGCGAATCCTCCTTCACCATTTGTGTACTCATTGGCTGTCGTTAAGGTGAGTGTATCAACCACTCGACCAATTTGGTTGACGACGAGGTTACTAAAGGTACCAACACCGGTTACATCAAGACAACTCTCTGTTCCAATTTGCTCGGTATTAATACAGTCTGTTGAACGCCCCTGCATCCATGATGCTGTTGTGGAATTTCCAATGGTCAATGATCCAATACGAGAGAGGAGTCCACTCGAAGGACCGAGGAATGGCACCACTGAGGTTTCGAGTTGCGCCTGAACAAATGATGTTCCCATACCCATCATTCCCGCAAGGACAATCCCAGCTACAATTGATCGTATACTTCGCGTATTTATTTTTTGTAGAAGTTTTTTCATAGTACGTTGTATCGTTAACATTGTGGTTCACTTGATCCTGCTGTCTTACAGAAACAATCACTTGGGGCTGCATCGAGACAGAAGTACTTCCAATAGAGTTTATCTCCTTGTCCGCTAATTGGGTTTGTCATGGTTCCATCGTACCCATCATTTGTCGGATTGTTTGGATCTTGTCCATTTGGTAACTCCCAAGGATTCGCATAGAGAAATGGTATGGTTACTGGATCAGTACAGTCATACGATCCCATATTGAATGGCTCTTCATCTCCCGTACCATTTGGTGAATACGTACCACCACGCGTCCATTGTGACCATCGAGAGTTACCTGGAGCTGATTGACCATAGTGATATGGTTCATCTGGATCAGTACCACATACAAACAAATATCCATTGTAGGTTTCTTTATTTGCTGAACAGTTGATCGTTACCGCATTGTCGGTACATGTCCACTTCCATAGGGTGCTGGTATCAGTTGCATCAGCATACGTACCAACGGTACATCCGGTCGAGTTATTGTAGGCTGGTTGATATGTATAACTACCAGTCCATGGTTTACATGACGGATTACCTACTGGCGCAACATTGGCAGTACACGGGCTTGCATTTGTTCCACCATTCGTCCCATTACATTCCCAACGCCAGAGTGCTCCAGTATCAGAGAGATCATTGTACGTTCCTGCAATACATCCATTCGTTGAATTAGCGGGTTGCGTCGTATATGAACCTGGGAAGTTTTCACACTGACCATTGACTGCCAGGGTTCGATTGGCACTACACGTTGGTGAGTTGTTTCCCCCACCGGTACCGTAACATGTCCAGCTATAGGTAGTTGGGTTGGTCTGTACTGCTCCTGGATTACCCGCAGTACAGAGTCCATTCGTAGGTGGTGTATTGTAGGTATGTCCTGCTGCCGGTCCACAAACACCGTCAACTGGAATGACACGATTTGCAGAACAGTTGGCAGTCCCACCGGTACCTGTACAGGTCCAGGTGTAAGTGCTCGGATTGGTAGTTACTGATGAAGCAGTTCCCGCTGAACAGAGATTGTTCGTAGGTGGCGTACTATACGTGTGTCCTGCTGCAGCTCCACATGATCCTGAAGTAAGATTTGGACAGAGTACGAGTACACCGTCAGTGGCAATACATACGTTTTCTTCTGATGAAACATGAGAGAGGCTTGTAATCTTTGCGTCACCATCAACATTCACCTTTTGAATAGGTTGTTGAACACCGTTGGTTCCACTTACAAGACTCGCAACAAATGTACCTGCGTTTTGTGAAACGTAGAGTCGCCCAAGTCCAACCATATCGTCCAAGACACCGAAGAATGGATTCGTAACAGTTGTATCAAACAAGGTTACCGGCCCAACTGCTGTTGGTCCACGAGTATCGAGTGCACCAATCGGATGACATGGTGCATTTTCTGGGGCACTTGGGGGACACTCACCGAGACGCAGACTCTCGATTGCTTGATCTCCAGCTCCCTGGTGCAAAATGGGTGGTACTGCCTGTCCAGGAGTACCGTATCCTGAACTGGTGATTGACTCATTTGCACTGACGGTTCCAATACCAATAACGAGCGCAAGCATCACAATGACTGCGTAGGTAAAGTTAATGTTTTGTGTAAGAAATTTTTTCATAGTTACGTGTTAATGTATGTTATACCTCCCTAAACTCTGGAATGATAATACCTTGGGTTGGATCGATAGGATCATCAGTTCCACAACTTGCAAATGCGGTTCCGGTCACCGTTGTTCCTGAATCAGCACCCTCACAGTGGAGTTGGAAGACGACCGGGGTGTTACTGTCAGTAATGTTAGCAGACGCGGTTTCGCTACCGCTATCAGCACGCGACGAACCTGAACCACCAGTCCACAACCCAACACCTGTTTCACACGAGTTTGGGGTGATATCGTTCGTTGTCCATTGAATTGTTGGTGCTGATATTGGACATGATTCTTGGTAGAGAATGTTGACACCGTTCAAGAGAACATCAACCGTTTCATCACATGAACCAACCGTTGTTTGAAGTTCAACACCTGAGAAATCAATATTTCCAGCCCCAACGTAGTCGTCATCACCAGCACCTCCTCCACCACCAGTATAATCTCCATTGGTGGCAAGTCCGACGAATTCACCTGGGTCTACTTCGTAGCTCACCGGAGAAAGGTCAATAGTTGGATCCCAATTTCCCCAGCTATCAGGATCTTGTTTCACTGATTCAAATTCTGCGGTTCGTGCAGTAATATTTGCAGCGTTGGTGCCACCAAAATCAACCCATCCCGCGTACGGATTCCATCCACGACCGTTCCAGGTGTTACTCTGTCGGTCATACGAAACGTAGAATTCAACGGTCGTTGCATCGTGTCCTTCCCCGAGTGGGTCATCGTTCCATGATTCGGTGCTCATGTAAATGGCACCAATTTCATCAGTCATTGCAACGCCATAGAGGTTACCTGATGTTTCACCAGGGTTGCATTGAGCATATGCGGTTGGCGTACCTGATACCAACACAGTAACAAATAAGAGAACCAGACCGACACCGATACTAAGAAATTGTTGTGTGTACTTCATCATATGTTTATTGGGTACCAAAGAGTTTGTTAATTTTATCTGCGCGCTCATCGGCAGTCATAAGAGGGCGATCTGCATTGAGTGTTTCAAACACCGCGACTTGCTGTTGGTATTCGACTTCTTCTGGACTCGGTGGATTAAAGACGGTCTTCAGATCAGTACCAAAAAAACTGAATGCTAACCAAAGGAGCAGAAGAATAAAAATAGCACTGAACGTAAACCACGTCCAAAAATGGGTGTGGTGGAGAGGTTCTTTTCGCACAGGTGCTTCATGCATCTCTTCAGGAAAAATTCTGTTGTCGCGTAGTGGATCATTCATATGTATGTAACGAATTTAAAATTGTATTAACGAGTATACCGAGTTGAGTATACCACTTTTAAAAAACCCACAAAAGTTTTGAGATACAACAAAAAATCACCTGTGTATAAGTGATGTTTTGTGGAGTGTATTATTCTTCAGATGAATCAGTTGTTTCTCCTTGTGCCTTTTCAATAGCACCCTTAAGGTCATCAAGTGATACGAAATCATCACCTGAACCAGCACCTTCAGTTTGAACAGGTTCTTCAATAACCAGTTCTGGGTTATCATGTGTTCCTGAAATATCAATTTTCCAGCCGGTTAATTTTGCTGCAAGGCGAGCGTTTTGTCCTTCCTTACCAATAGCGAGAGAGAGTTGGTCTTCAGCAACCACAACTTTTGCCTCTCGTGTCTCGAGGTCGCCCTCGATATCAATCACCTGAGCCGGCGCAAGTGCGTTCGCAACATAGAGGAGTTCGTCGTCTGACCATACAATGATGTCAATTTTCTCTTCACCAAGGTCAGAGGTCACCGCGTTAATACGGCTTCCGCGTTGACCAACACATGCTCCAATTGGATCAACGTCAGGATCATTGCTATGTACGGCAATTTTTGTACGTGATCCTGCTTCTCGTGCGATTGATTTAATCTCAACAATACCGGTTGCAACCTCTGGTGACTCTGTTTTAAAGAGTTCACGAATAATCGCAGGGTTAGTACGAGAGAGCGTGAGTCGCACACCACGAGTGCCCGGTTCAACCTTGTCGAGGTAGACCTTGATACGTTCTCCTGGTTGGTACCATTCACCACGAGCTTGATCACGTTTTTCAATAACACCAATGGTTCGCGGTGCTAATTCAACGAACACCTTACCACCAACAACTTTTTGAATAGTACCAGTGAGCACCGTTCCTACCATTTTTTCGTAGCGAGCAAGCTTGATGTCTTTTTCAGCTTCACGGAGTTTCTGCATAATCACCTGTTTCGCCGTCATCGCAGCAACGCGACCGAACTCTTCATTGTCTTCAAGCGGATTGTCGAGAGGAAAAATAATTTCATCACCGAGTTTTGCATCGGCACGCATGCGCTTTGCATCATCAAGGTACATGTGGTGTTCCACGTTGAAACGGACACGTTCATCACCTTCTTCATTATCCTCTTCAACAAAATCAGGATCAGCGAGCTCTACTTCGGTTAATGCTGGTTTTACCATGGTATCATCGACCACGGTCTTTACCTGAAAAAATTCAAGGTCACCTGTTTCTGGGTTAAAGTGCGAACGAATTACCTGCCCCTTGGCTCCGTAATCTTTTTTGTACGCGGCAGCAAGTGAGTGTTCAATGGCCTCAAGAATTTTTTCGCGAGGAATATTTTTTTCTGTCTCGATTTGATCGAGTGTTGATTGTAATACTTTTAAGTCAAACATATATCTGTATGCACTATTTATTTTTTCTTACCAAGACTGGTAAGATTCGTATAATTTCCGAAGAAAAAGAGAACATGAATACTCATCTTCTCTCTCATTCGATACGTTAATCTTATCATGATCTACCTCAAATGCCAAGATTACCTAATTGAAGACGCTTGGATCACTAATGATATCAAAGTAGGTGTTAATTTTGACGATTGCCTCAACGGTTGAGTTCATAATATTCTCAAGTTGGACGAGAAGTGATAGTGAAACGAGTTCATCAATTTCATCTGCCAATAAGTTCTCGAATCCGGCGTTCAGTTGACTAACATTGTTGATGAGTTCGGTGTGTCTGCCGGCAATAACATAGGGAACTTCGAGGGTTACCAACTCTGATAGGTATTCATTGTACTTGCGTGATGCACCACGCACCTGACCTTGGTAATCAGTTGGATTGTCCGTTGCCTGAATGACCAATTCAATATCACTCGTTGCAACCGGGTAGGTTTTAAATAACTGTGTCATTGCATCTCTATACCGATAGCTATTTTCACGGGAATCATCAACGAGCTGTAATTGATCACGGGTATAGAGTTGGTTCCCGAGCGTGAGTTCATTGACGTAATTTGAAATATTATCCGAGAATTGTTCTTGCGTTTGTCCATCAATGGTGCTCCCTGATTGTACAATAGCCAAGAGTGCGGTGAGAGTGCTTCGTCCCAATTTTTCGCTCTCACTTAGAGTACTCTCCGGAAGTACACCACCACGACGTTCGCGTTCTTGAATTTGTCGTTTGTTTTGAAGGTACTTTCCGTCAAGGACACCATCTCCATCTGAGTCTGGGTTATGGGGATCAAGTTCATCAAAAAGAGCTTCTTCCCAATCGTACGCCCCATCATTATCAGAATCGAGGTAGTAATCAGACGATCGGTAGTCATCAACTGATACTACATCAATGAGGTTACTCTTTGGATTGGATGCCCCATCAAAAAAGTAGTAGACCAAAAATCCAACGAGCAGTACAAAGAGGGTGAGAATAATGATGCGAATTTTTTTACTGGGGAGGTAACGGTGTATGTTCATGACAATAGTATATCAAAAAAGCTGCCTGAGGGGGCAGCTTTTGTATTTCTCAATATACACTCACCTTCATCTTGCTCGGGAGCGTACCTGAGTTGTAAGTACATGCCTAACAACCAGGAACCTATTGCAAAGTATATGTAGGAAAAATCTGGTGTTTTAAATAGGGACCAATCAAACACAAATGCAATCAACATAGTGATGAATTCTATCAGAAGAAAATACCCGATATTAAGCATTTTGGTACGAAAAATTTGGTTGGATATTAAAAATATGTTCATCTAACGTGGATTTAGAAATTTAACAATACAATTTTTATTACTATTTATCTATTATCTGTATTTGTCAACAATCTCTAGCCATTGTGTGTAGGTAACGTCTTCTGCGCGAACATCGCGATCGATACCACACGCTTCAAAAATATTTTCCCATGTAGACTTTGATGCAAGCATACTGAGATTCTTTATTGCTTTCTTTCGTTTTTGCGAGAATGCTGTTTTAATAATCTCAAAGAACTTGTTTTCAAAATCCACATCAACTATGTCATCTCGATTAATAGCATCAATTATAATCACAGCAGAGTCTACCTTTGGTTTTGGTGAAAAGTAGCGTCGATCAACCTTCATAATAAAACGCGGAATTCCGTACAACTGTACCGAGAGTGAAAGAATCGATTCCTTACCGTTACGTGACACGATGCGCTCGGCTACCTCTTTTTGTATCAAGAGACACATACTCGTTGGTTGGTGTCCGTTTGAGAGAAATGTTCGAATGATGAGGTTCGTAATGTAGTAAGGGATATTTGCGACAACCTTGTACGGTTGTCCGCTTGTATACGCACTAATATCTGCCTCAAGTACATCTTGATGAACGAGAATTAATTTACCAGACATAACGTACTCGCCGAAGGTTTCATGTAGGTATTCGACCATTCGCTTATCGAGTTCAAACGCCACCACCGTCGCACCGGTTTCGAGGAGTGGTTTGGTGAGTGCCCCCTTTCCTGGTCCAATCTCAACAACAATATCGTCATGAGAAATGTCAGGCGATTCGATCATCGATCGAATCGCCTTTTCTGACTTCAAGAAGTTCTGCCCCAGTGATTTCTTCGCGTCGAGTGACATATATTCAAGTATATTTCAAAATAAAAAATTTTGATATGATGAAAAGACATGAATAATGCTGACCTAATGATGAAAAAAGATGCTTTAATTGAAATCATGAATACTACCGCTGAAAATGATATTGATAGCGCTAATCCGTTTAATGTTGATCCAAGTAAAAAAGGACTCTACGAAAATATAAAACAAGATGGGGTTGCTTAAGAAATAACACTAATTTAGATTGGTGTTATTTCTTAAAAATCTAAATAGAATGTTTCAATCTCTTCTCCTTCATCATCTTCGTAGTACGTTTTCCCAAAACCATTTGAAGACCCGTAGGAGTCTTCTGAATACTCGACGAGCTCGTCAGAAACATCGTTCAAAAATTCGGATGGTTCGTTGATGCGCTCTTGCCCATAAATCGTGCGAAGTTTTGCGTACGAAAGGTGGAGCACGTCTTTCGCTCGCGTGAACGCAACGTAACACAGGCGACGTTCTTCTTCCTCTTCGTAGACACTCTTGGCATCATCGCGCTGACCTGGGAACAATCCTTGTTCTAATCCAACAACAAACACGTATTTAAATTCGAGCCCCTTTGACGCATGGATGGTCATTAATTTCACCGTATTACTATCACTCGTATTTGCACCGAGTGAATCTTGATCGGATAATAAGGCAACTTCTTCAAAGAAGTGATCAAAGGGATCAACGCAATCATCGTATTTACGTGCGTAGGTCACGAGCTCTTTCATATTTTCGAGTCGCTCATGATCATCTTCTGAACCTTTTGAAAGGTATTCTTCACAACCACTTCGTTTGATTACAAATTTTACCGTTTCAGATGGTGTGTGTTCTTGGGCGTGAGTGTAGATATCATCCAAAATCCTTAGAAATGAGGTATATGATTCGTGTGATTTTGCCGGCAGTCCATCCGCTTGGTTTGCAAAAATTTTCGCAACCGCAACCTTACCGAGACCTCGCTTTGGTTCATTAATAATGCGCTTTATATCAGACAATGATTCACGGTTAAATGCTGCCTTGAGGTAACTCATGATGTCTTTGATTTCTTTACGTTCAAAAAATTTTACACCAACAACTTGGTACGGAATCGTGTGTTGCAAGAATGCCTCTTCGAGGATACGCGATTGAAAATTTGTTCGAAAGAGCACCGCAATGTCACGTGGATCGATGCCCGCACGGATGTAGTGTTGTGCACGATCCGCAACCCATGCGGCTTCTTGGTGAGCTGAAAATCCTTCGTACACGACGATGCCCGCACCCTCTGTATTATCAGTTACGAGCTTCTTTTCAATGCGTTCCTTGTTTTTTGAAATCACATCGTGTGCTGCTTGCAAAATATTTTGTGTTGAGCGGTAGTTCGTATCAAGAATCACCACCGTGGCATCAGGAAAATCTTTTTCAAAGTGTAAAATGTTCTTCATATCAGCTCCCCGCCACGAGTAAATATTTTGGTCTCCGTCCCCTACCGCACAGATATTATGATGTTCAGCTGATAATAGTTTCACAATGTTGTACTGAATAGTGTTCGTGTCTTGGTACTCGTCAACGTGGATGTACTGCCAACGTGTCTGGTACTGTTTTAAAATTTCTGGATGGTTACTGAAGAGAAAATACGTTTCAGAAAGGAGGTCATCAAAATCAAGGGACTGTTCAGCACGCTTCAATTTCTCGTAGTGAGACCATACCATCTTTACCATGCTCGTGATGGGATTGTTTGTGACGACAAATGTCTCAGCAGTTTTTTCTTCAGCTTTTGCACGTGAAATGACACCTCCAATTTTTCGAGGCTCCCATTCTTTTGAATCAATATCTTCAATCTTCATTGCCTGCTTAATGAGACTCATCCGATCTTGTGAGTCGAGAATATTAAAGTACTTGTTCATACCAATGAGCGCGTGGTGTTCTCGTAAAATACGCACGCCAAGCGCGTGGAACGTGCTCATGGTTGGTATCTGATCGTCAGATCCAAGCATCGCAATCACCCGTTCACGCATTTCCGATGCAGCCTTATTGGTAAAGGTAATAGCAAGAATGTTTCTTGGGTGAACACCTTGATGAATCAGGTGAATGATACGGTGGGTAAGCGTCTTCGTCTTACCCGTTCCAGCACCCGCAACAACAAGAAGCGGTCCTTCAGTGTGAAGAACCGCTTCTCTCTGTTGATCGTTGAGCGTATCGAGATAGTTCATGTATGGAGTATACCGACTCGTCTTATAAAACTCAATTTTAAGGTATCTATGTTTAAAATCAAACTAAAAATAACAACATATATACTATTATACTGTCAATAGTACGAACCTAATAGAGTGTTATCATGACAATGTGTTAATTTGTGTGCACCTTGGTGCAGTACATACAACAGAGGCTTATTAAACCGAGTGCTCAAGACCTGACGGACGATAGTCAGTCGGCGATATACCAACAGCTTAATCTACACAGTATCCTCGTGGGAAGTGTTTTTCTTATGGGCGGTATTTTCCTATTTGCTTCGTCCCCATCATCAGCTTCTATTATTGCCGGAGCACAGGTTAATGATACCAATTCGCAAAGGGTAGACGTGCTCACAGTCAACTACGCAGTTGAAATACCAGAGGCTATTGGTGGTCCAAACGAACCAACTATTGATAATCGTCTTGCACTCCTCTCTCCGCAAGTGGGGATTATCACGGGGGCTACATCAATGAAGAATGTTGAAATTGATCCTGACGGTATTATCGTGTATGTCGTTCAAGATGGCGATACGCTCTCTGAAATTGCCGAGAGTTTCGATGTATCGGTCAACACTATTAAGTGGGAAAACAATCTTAGTAACACCATCAAACCAGGTCAAGAACTGCGTATCTTGCCTGTAAGTGGTGTGCGGCACACCATTGCTAAAGGAGATACCTTTGGAAAAATTGCAGAGATGTACGATGTCGAAGTTGAAGATATCACCGTGTTCAACGATATTGATGCAACCAAGCTCGTTCCTGGTAAAAAAATCATGATTCCAAACGGAACGGTTCGAACAGTGGTTAAGAGTTCAAGCTCATCAACAAAAAGTTCATCTAAATCTTCATCAGTCTCTTCAGTATCATCGTCGGTGTCAGATGGTTACTACATCAGACCAACATCAGGTCCGGTAACCTCACCATTTGGTCCACGAAAGGCAACCTATCACTATGGTATTGATATTGCTCCTGGTACAGGAACGCCAATTGTTGCGGCAGCAGACGGAACGGTCATCAAGACAACCTGTGGTTCTGGGTACGGAAAGTGTTTGATCATTCAACACGCAAATGGAACGCAATCACTGTATGCACATGCCAGCGCACTGTACGTTGATGTTGGAACAAACGTCAAACAAGGACAGAAAATTGCAGCTGTTGGATCAACGGGTAATTCAACAGGTCCTCATCTTCACTTTGAAATTAGAGAACCAAATGGAAAGAAACGGAACGTAAACTTCTTGAAATAAAACATCACTATATATAGTGATGTTTTATTATTGTATCTGTGGTCGATACTGCAGTGCCTCAAGAACGTGTTCTGTTTGAATATGTTCTGATTGTTCAAGATCAGCAATCGTACGAGCAAGCTTTATCACCCGATGGTACGCACGAGGTGAGAGCTGCATGCGTTCCGCACTCTGGTTGAGAATGAAAAGTACATCAGGTGCAAGATCTTCATCTTGAATATCTCGACTCGTGAGGTTACTATTCAATCTTTGTGTACTATGTCGATCGTACTGTACCTGACGAGCGAGCGCGACACGTGCACGAATATCTTCTGAATCCTCGGTATCACCATCATCTAGACGATTATTGGTAAGTTCTTCGTAATCAATGTGTTCAACGGGTAACCAAATATCAATGCGATCAATAATTGGGCCTGAAATTTTTTTCTTGTACCGAGCAATATCATGTGCGGCGCAGATACACCGACCCGTTTCCGTTCCATAGAAACCACAGGGACATGGATTCATCGCAGCAACCAAGATAAAGTCAGCCGGAAAATTCACACTTCCCTTTGCACGGGAGACGGTTACCACTCGATCCTCAAGTGGCTGACGGAGACTCTCCAAAACCTTTTTATCGAATTCAGGAAACTCATCTAAAAACAGTACCCCGCGATGTGCCAAAGTAATCTCACCCGGTCGTGGATTGGTTCCACCACCTACAACCGCAACATAGCTCGATGTATGGTGTGGGGTTCGGAGCGGTGGCTCGGACATCACGTCGAGCGAGTAGAGGTTCCCGGCAATACTATGAATGCCGGTCACCTCAAGGGTATGTTCATTCGTGAGCGGTGGAAGTATTGAGGTGAATGCGCGGGCGAGCATCGTCTTTCCGGTTCCGGGCGGACCAAACATACACACATTGTGACCACCGGCAGCTGCAATTTCAAGTCCCCGCTTGGCAACTGCCTGTCCTTTAACATCACAAAAATCGGTCACATAGTGGTGTTCGGTAGTACGAGTAATGAGTGTTTGTGGTTGTGCGTGTATGAGTGTTCGTTCAACATCATGCTCATTAAGGTGCGCAATGACTTCGGTGAGTGTTCGTACGGGATAAATAGTGATATCCGAAACGAGTCCCGCTTCCTCACGATTCGCATACGGAACAAATACTTCGCTAAAACCTGCATCACGAGCTGCCTGTACAATCGGCAATATTCCCTGGAGTCTGCCTACCTGTCCATCGAGCGAGAGTTCACCGAGAAAAAGTTTCCCTTCAGGATTAAATACAATGTCATCAGCGGCAAGAAGGTAGCCAAGCGCAATCGCCAAATCATAGTACGCCCCGTCCTTTTTCAATTCTGCAGGAGCGAGCGACACGACAAGTTTTTCATTCTTAGATTTGGGTGAAGTAAACCCTGAGTTCTTAATCGCTGACCCAACGCGATCGCGTGCCTCATCAACCGCTTTTGATGCCATGCCAACAATCGAGAATGCGTGGAGTCCGCGCGAGATATCAACCTCAACGCTCACGATCGTGCCTCGTATATATTCCGGCTGTGCAGCATAG
This sequence comes from Patescibacteria group bacterium, assembly GCA_020428645.1. GTDB lineage: Bacteria > Patescibacteriota > Minisyncoccia > Phycocordibacterales > UBA1006 > UBA1006. Next base: position 16,774 of record JAGQMN010000006.1, on the reverse strand, counting down.
ACTTTGGAAAACTTCATATTGGTTTTAGTATAACAAAAATAACCTGAATCCAGGTTATTTTGAAATACGCTCTTCGAGTTCGTTCATGGTTTTCACAAATTCTGCTTCAAGATCAATCCCGTACATATCAGAGAGGACTAATATTGACCATAAACAATCAGAAAGTTCGTGTCGGATTTTTGCGTCAAGATCGTCAATCTTACGCAAACCTGCCTTAGCCATAGCTAGTTTTTGAAGGTCACCAACATCACCAACGAAAGCCTGGGCGGTTTGTAGTGCATCCCACTTATATCCATCTTGTAAATTTATCTCATCGTAAGCCTCTCTGATGGCAATTGCACGATTTTGTAGTTCTGAAATGTTCATATAATGAATTATAACAAAAAATGAGATGGATTACGAGGCGACAAGTATTTTTTCGACAAAATAAGAAATGTATAGGAATTTCAAAACAAGATGAAGACCGCGGAGACAAGAAAAAAGAACGCGAGGCGTATCTCGTTATACGGTGAGCGTTCTTTTTTCGTAGACGACAAAGGTATTCGTTTGTTTTGAAATTCCTGGTTAGTTTGCGTGGTTAATACAGGTGGTCGCCGCCGGATACGCTTTCAATCGTTCATCTGAAATCTTTTCTCCAGAAACCTCACACGTTCCGTAGGTCCCCGTTTCAATAGCAATGAGTGCTTTTAATACCTGGGTGTACTGAGTTTCAAGAACATTCAAGCGTGCCACTTTCTCTTCAAAATCTTCGGTAATATCCGCGTTATCAATTGGGTCAGCCATCGTACCGTCTCCTTCGTCAGGTCGGACAATCCAGTCCCCATCACTATTCTGCATGCCAAGTGCGTCGAGCTCTTCTCGGAGCTCTGCCTTTTGTGCATCGAGTTTAGCTTTTTGTTCTTTAATATTAATCATGGATAGAGTATAGCAAAAAACTACCAAAACGGTAGCTTTTTATGTAAAGATATCTTCGAGCGCTCGACGCTTGATAACTTCATCAATCACTACTCGACTGCGAGTAATGAGAATAGTTTCCTCATCGAGAAACATATACATCAGCACAATATCTCCTTCGTTTAACGAATCAGCGTCAACATCATTAACGCCAAAATTAGCAACACCTGGCCCCTTGAGAAGTTCAAACTTACCAACACCAACAAGGAACCCGTCATTATCGACCGTAAATCCTGAACCGAGAAGTGCCTCTCCACGAATCATATCGTTGAAACTATCAATCGTTTCAAGAGAAATGGTACAGGTATTGTCATCGGCAACCTCAAGACCTTGATCTTCCTGGTACGCTTGAACTGCTGCACATGTCTGTGCATCAAGAAGTCCATTAATGGTAACAATATCATACCCGTGAGTGTAAAGGAGTACCTGAATAATTTGAACATCATTACTGTACGTTCCTAAACCAATAGTCTGTGTTCCACCAGATGTTTGGGAACTTCCATCGGTATCAAGGTAATCATTAATAAGAGCTGCATCGCCATACACGTTTGCATGTTCGTTGACGATGGTGAGCAGTACTTCTAGTGTATCAGGATCAATGACCCCTGTTACCGCGAGTCCATTCGCGATTTGAAATTGAGACACGGCATCTTGCGTTACCAAATCAACAACACCGGTGACTGAATTGATATCCATGAGTCCAATAGCAACGAGTGTTTGCTGGACGGGGAAGACACCCTCACCAGAAGCACCAGCATAAAATGTCGTACCTTGTACAATGGCGTCTCCCGTGACCCACGCACCATCAAGGTTCAACACACACTGAATGATCCGCAGAATCATAACAATTTCGTCATACACACGAATAACATCATCATCAAGGATATCGCCAATAACTGGTAATTCGGTTGCCTCACCAAGAATACGAAGAATAAGATTCAATTTATTGAGTGCCTGACTTCCCTCAGCAAGTAACTCGATCTGAGTATAGTTACCGTACGACATTTGTTCGAGGAAATTCGCGACACTACGCAAATTATCAGCATCACTACGAGATAACCCAAAGAGCTGTGCTCGGTTGGCAATAATGCGGAGCTCGTATGCTTTCTGTCGTAGGAAGCGACTTGCTTCTGCAGTCCCCTGCTGGATTTGAGAACAAATATCATCAGGTAAGTAAATATCAACACCACCACCAACACCAATACCACCACCAACATCGACACCACCTTCGGGTGTTACCGCACCATCAAACGGTTCAAAACAATATTTAGGCGGTCCTACAAAAACTGCATTGGCATCATCAGGTTCATAGAGCTTATCATTTTGATCAACACACACCGTTTTAGCTCGATCTTCTGGACCCAGACACGTAACAGTTGGAGGTATTGCTCCGTTTGAATTAAAGTTTGGTAGATACGTACCGGTTGCTGTTTCAAAACACACTACGGTAGTATTAATTTTTGGTAACAATTTGATTTCAAAGAACTGGTAACACGAGAGGTTTGATCCTGTGTAATCTGAACTCGAGTGATTCGGATCATCAGGTAAGTACACCTGCCCTTCTTCAACAACATCACGGCAGACGGCACCTGGTTGATTCGCATTATCAACGCCGACTTCAGTCGTTCCTACGAAACAACTGTACCGGTAACACCGGTAGGATTCAAAACAGTACATATCGAGCCGTGCGGTCTGACTCTGTTGAGCAGGAGTTAACCGTAGTCCTGTTACTTTATCAAAACATACAGGGTTAACATCAACGGCATCAATATCTATATTACCAACAATATCAACACCGCCGCCGACTATAAATCCACCATCACCATCATCGAAACTTTGACCTCCAAGAGGAACAGCTTCGAGAGTAACAGAAAGCTGACCAACAGTATTCATATTTGCTGTGATACTTTCTGAAAGGTATCCTGAACGTGCAAACGTGATGGTTCTACTCCCTCCTGGTACATTTAAAAGAGTAAATCCTCCTCCAGTATTTGTTGTAGAACTCACAGTTGTACCCAACACAGCTACTTGAACTCCAGCAAGTGGTTGCGTGGTAGTGTTACCTGTTACAGGATCAACCGCTTGCTCAACAACAATCCCAGTTACCTGGGAAACGGTTTGAGCATACGCAGATGGTGTTCCAAACATTGCTGGCAGGAATCGTTGCCAAAAACCAAGTGATTCAGTTTCGCCAACGGTAGTTGTCCCTCCATCGGATTCAGTGGTACCTTCCGTATCTATGGTTCCTTCTTCAAGAGGATTGCCAGGTGATTCTATGCCAAGGAAATCAAGAATACCGCGCCGATCAACGTCACGTGGCAAAAATCGCGCAACGCGAACCGTTTTATTATTGATGAGATCATCTTCAAACCCATCCTTGAGGAGTGATCGGTCGGTCGCCTCAGGAGGCAAATCGAGATACGTCGCAAGATCGTCAATCATGGTTGGTTCCCACTCGAGCATACCCATCAGCGCTCGATCATACGAGAGTGGCTTCATAATAATGAACGGGTAGTTTTTATCGGTCTTGTACACACCGTGGGTAAACGTATTTTCAATATTGTCGTACAAAAATTCAGGTGTCTGATTGTTTGTCTTATCAAAGATATCTTTGATGCCAATACGCCGTAAGTTTCCCAGTCCATCGTTTTCTACGTAATAAATTTGATTGATTGAATCATCAGGAATCTTCATTTCAATCACGTCACGAATGGCTTGCTTGATACGTGACGCATCGAGTCCTGTTGTGTTGATTCCAGTATCGAGGTTTGAACGAACGAGTGATGATACGCGCTCTTCGGTGATAAATTCAACCGTATCGCCTTTTTTAAAGAACGTTGAGATAATACCAATTGATACTACCAACAGCACGAGTGCGCCAACAATGAAGGCAATATTTTTTTTTGATCGCGGTGAGAGTACCGTGCGTTCTTTTTCTTCAAAGCGTGCCTTCCTAATGAGCTCGGACATGGTTGCTGGTTCGTTCGCGCTCATGGCTTTGGAGAGGTCTGAGTAGTACGTTTGACCAACACCTGTATTGCCTGATTGTGGTGACGATGATTCTGCTCGTGCTGCATCTTCAAAGTTTGTTTTAATATCATCCTTCAATGATGCAACAAGCGCTTCGTGGTTCTCCTTGGCTACCTGATCACGTGATGCAACTAATGGTTGAAGTGGTGGTTCTTGTGATGATGGTACATCAACAGGTGTGGGTGAAACTGATTGGGTACTATCTGCTCCATTGGCTAGAATAGTTTGATCAGGTGCATCAATATCAACAACATCTCCCTGTCGTGATTTCACGATAGTTTGGTTCGGGTCAGTAGTGGGTGTATTCTTGTGTGCGAGGGTTGCTTCAATTTCATGTTTCAATGCATCAATATCTGCATCTGGTGTCGATGAAGGAGTGCTCGTCTGAGTTGCTCGGTAGCTTGCCGCTTGTTGACTCAGGGTATCGAGTGGATCACCACTGACACCGTCAGTGTTTGGTTCTACTTTGGACGTACCAGCATCATTTGGTTTACTCGACCGCGTCCAGGTGATTTTTTTATTATCATCAGTATCCATATATACGTATTGTAGCGTGTGGAGGAAAAAAAATAAACGCCGATGGCGCTTATTTTTTAATACCAAGTTTCTGGATAAGAGTTTGGTACCCTTCGAAATCTTTGTTCTTAAAGTTTCGAAGAAGTTTACGTCGTGTGTCGACCATTTTGATTAACCCGCGACGCGAGTGGATATCTTTTTTGTGGACCTTGAGGTGTTCGGTCAGTTCTGCAATCCGTTCAGTCAGAAGCGCAATTTGCACTTGAGGAGAACCGGTGTCAGAATCGTGAGTTTGTACACCTACGATAACGTCCTTTTTCTTCTTTGTTGTTAACATAACAGGTAGAACAATACCACTAGTTCTATTTTTTTGCAACAGCTTTCGTTAGGATTGACAAGCGTGTAAATCCACATAAAGTTGTAAGTAAACAAATTAAATCATACTTTACATGAAAACTAAGAAAATTTCCTTTGGGGAAAAGATGAGAGTTTTATTTTGGATAAATCATCTTCCAGCACTGTTGGTAGTAACAGGTGTTTTGGTGGCAGCTTTTGCTGTCTACCGAGTAGATCCTTTTTTTAACATTTTCCGTGGGTTAGCGATAGGTCTGTTCCTACTTTTGCCGTTTTGTACTTACACACCATCAACAACCTTTCGAAAACTATTAACAATGGGTCCCGGATTTGTAATGATCGTCGCCATGGTTCTCGACATTTGGTGGTTTGAAAGAATCTGCATGTTTTCAATAGGTTCAGTCGGAGCTTGGTTCTTCATAAGAGATTACAAACGACAGTACACCAAGTACAGAAATCTAAGAAAAAGAGAGATAGATTGGTTTTTCGATAAACGTCTACTAAAAAGATACCTGAATTCGAAATGCTCTCGACAAGTGTTCCTGAGAACAGCAGATCAAATCGATCCTGTTCGTTCGAGAGAATTAAGGAAAACTGTCAGGGAAGAATGGGGGCAAAAATGGTATCACTTTTTTCCTACCAGTCCAAAACCACTCGTTGGTATCTTTTTTCCGAAAGCCTATGAATGGTTAATTCAAAAATTGAACAGCTACGGAATTCCAACGTAGAAAGGAGTCCAACATTAGTCACCCTATTAGGGTGACTTTATTTTCTATAATTAAGTAACGTCGGAAAATATTTGGGGTATAATGCGTATGTGAAAATTGATGACGCACTACAACAGTTTCTCGAATACATCGAGATTGAAAAAGGGCGGTCGCTCAAAACTGTCCGAAATTACCGTCAGTACTTATCACGGTATATTGATTTTTCAGGTGTAAAAAATACCGGCGATATTAACGCAGAGAACATTCGTCAATTCCGACTTAACCTCAACCGTCAATCAGGAACGAAAACCCGCGGACAATCATCAGGCACGATGAAGAAGCGAACGCAGAACTACTACCTCATCGCTATTCGGATGTTCTTGAAATATTTGATGAAGCAGGGACATAATGTCTACAGTCCCGATAATATTGAACTCGCAAAAACCGAAGATCGACACATCGACCACCTCGACATCAACGAATTGAAACGTATGCTCGAAGTCGCGCAGAAACATCCGCGAAACCTCGCCATCATGCACATGTTATTCTCAACAGGACTCCGTGTCTCTGAACTGTGTTCACTCAACCGTGACCTTGATCTATCTAAAGAGGAAATGACTATCAGAGGTAAAGGTGACAAACTGCGCATTGTCTTTTTAAGTCCGAATGCACGTGCAAGTGTCCTTGAGTATCTCAAAACGAGAACCGACATGGATGAGGCACTGTTCGTTCAGGAAGGTCCTCAGGCTGTGAAACGTGAAGAGAATAACGAAACACTTCGGCTCACACCACGGTCTGTGGAACGCCTGGTGAAACAAATTGCGATCGAGGCAGGTATCTCAAAGAAGGTTACCCCACATACGATTCGTCATTCCTTCGCCACGGATTTACTGAGAAACGGCGCAGACATTCGTAGTGTCCAAATGATGTTGGGGCACAGCAATATTACGACAACACAAATTTACACACACATCACCGACAAACAATTACGCGAAGTACACAAAAAGTTTCATAACAAAAATTAAGCGGTGAAACGGTGTAACGCGAAGATATTTCTTTTATAAAAGACAAAATAAAAAGGACATTTGTGCAACATACACATTTGTCCTTTTTGTTATTCTGTTACGCTTTCTTTTTCAATAAGTCAATATATCTTGTTGATAGGAGTAATATCCATAATTGAAAAAAGGATGCGTGACAGTATACTGTAATCATAGTTATGGAACACTCTCCTGAAGTTCAAAAACAATACTTTCAATTCGCCTACCAAACCGGGAGCGATATTTGGACGCACCTTCCCTACCGATACACAGCAGAAGAAATGTTACCTGATTTCGAACGTGATGCACTCGTTCTTGATATTGGTGCAGGTCGCGGATTGTGGGCTGCGAAACTCGTTGGTCTTGGCTATCGGGTGCTCGGCATAGACTACGTCAAAGACATTGTTGAAAAGGTGAATGCACGGATTCGCGAAGACGGTTACGCCGACCGTGCACGGTTCATGGTGGGAAACGCACTCGACATTCCGTTCACCGATACGAGCTTTGATCTCGTTACTGACATTGGAACACTTCAACACATTACGAGTGACCAATGGGATGACTACGTAGGGGAAATCTCTCGCGTACTAAAAACCGGCGGATACTTTTTAAAAATTTCTCTCTCACGAAAAACAGCACAGTTCATGGGATGGAGTCCGCGTACCTCAACAGATGGCAACTTTACAAAATTCGGCGTGCACTACCATTTCTTTACCGAGAACGAAATCACTGATACGTTCGGTGAAGCGTTCATGATCGTTGACCAGCAGTTCCAAACGTACGAATCAAAATCTGATCCAGGTGACAATGTGACACTCGTCTTTACCTTGATGCAAAAAAAATAGCGATTTTAATTAGTCGCTATTTTATGATAATTTTTTCATGCATCAACCAACACACCTCTGATTATGAACTACTAAGTATTTAGAAATTGGGTTAGCTAATAACTGCTCAAGGGGGATTAACATCCGCAAATTAAAACAAATGCCAAATGTTTTATGTTTCGCTCTACTCAAAGCGAACCGAAGCTCTTTTAAAACTTTTTCATCCGCTACCAATACTTTTTCAGCTTGATTTATGTCATGAGCATGATCATAATCTTCAAATGGTTTTTTTCCAATTAGACTATAACGTAACTCCTTGAGATCATCTTTTTTTCTTTTAATATCAGACTCCTTGTCTTGAATTCTCTTTTCAAGCAAATCTTCAAATGCCTTCAAAATCTCGTCACTATAACGAGGTCTTCCATCGTAAAGTATTAGTTCGTTTGATAAAGTTGCAAGTGCTTCTTTAGAGAAGAAACTTATCACTTTTGGATCATGCACTTCTATGGATGCAGGGTCAGCCTTTTTCTTTGCCATGTTAAAAAGTTTTGTAGTGTTAATATTACGTTTTATTTTGAAATCTATAGTACATCTTTATATTCTTTTGTCAAAAAACTACCGTACTATGCGGTAGTTGGTACTTGCCGTTCGAGGAATTCTTGAATGTGTTCCTCAAGACTCTCGGCATCGTACATCCCAATTTTAAACGCTCGCCATAATCCTTGTGGATTAACTGTTACTGGAGTGATTCCCGTCTTTCGAGACGGTTCTATAAACATGACATTATCTGCCCAATTAATGGTTTCCCTGAATAGTTTGTAGTTATTTCTTAATTCATCCATGCGCACCTTGAGGTTTGCATGAAATTTATCTGACCGTAGCCAATTGTAGAGCTCAAGCTCATACTTGATCTGTTTATCAAGGAATGCGATACAGTTAATCACAATGACCTTGTCCATACCATACACCTCAAATGCTCGTTCGATGTGATTATACACGTGGGATGATGCAAACGAGTCAACGTAGTATTCACCATCAATATTAATGGACTTTGCCATAACCGGCACTGCGTGACTCGCTTGAATCACGTCAAAGATATTATGGTGTTTATTAAAGTAAACAATTTCTCCCGTCTTTTCAGAGAGTGCGGTAATTTCTAGATCAATATGAGATGTGCGAATACGCTCAACATCGAGAGGAAGTTTATGTTTGATCACATCGATGAGGTAATCAGTGTCAAAGATTCGTAAAAACCGCCACGGGTGAATCATTTTTCGTGTTGCGAGGTACTTGGTCCATGCATCTTTCTCGATCTGATCGTTCAACTGACCTGAAGCGTAGAACGCCGCGAGCGCAGATCCACCAGAACCAGCAATAATGAGATCAGGTTGAATGTACTTGCGCAATTCAGAGATCACACCCGCATTGTATGCGGTGAGCATACCACCTCCGCTGATAACGACACCTATTTTCGTTGTACGATTGTGCATAATCTAAATAGTAACAAAAAGTAGGGGGTGAGCCTACTTTTGTAATGATGCTAATGATAGCACATTGTTGTGTTGGTCAAGTAACCGACCACAATGTCCGCATTTTTTAACAAAGCACCCATACCTTTCAGGTGAAGGATAGGTAAATTTACCATGGGTGCCTTGTGAACATGGTACTGGTCGTTTACCTTGTTTTTTTATTGTTGCCATACAAGTGTGAGTTTGTATCAGAATACGTAGAATATTTAAAAAAGCAATAAATTTGTTAAAATTATACGTATGCGCATCATCTCATGGAACGTAAACGGGTTTCGAGCGTGGAAAGATAAACCAGGAACACTCGAATTTTTAAATATCATCACCAAACCTGATATTATCTGTTTACAAGAAACCAAGGCACAACCCGACCAGGTGGACGAAACCATCTTCCCTGACTATCCCTACGACTACTATCACAGTGCCGAGAAAAAGGGTTATTCATCAACGGCCATCTTCTCAAAAATTGAACCAAAAAAAGTGTGGTTCGGTATGGAAGATTCACCAATCAATAATGAGGGTCGTATTATGAATGCCGAGTTTGATGAATTCATCCTGGTAAACATCTACACACCGAATGCGAAACCTGATCTCGCACGACTCGAACTCCGACACAAACAGTGGGATGTTGCGTTCTTGAAGCATTTAAAGAAACTTGAAAAAAAGAAACCAGTCGTGGTCTGTGGGGACTTCAACGCAGCCCACAACAACATCGACATTGCACGACCTGATGCAAACCGCACGACTGAAAAAAATCCGGGAAGTCCTGGGTTCACTGATCAGGAACGCGAAGGTATCACGAATCTTATTGATGCTGGGTTCATAGATACCTTTCGTGAACTCCATCCTAAAACCATACAGTACACCTGGTGGTCATTCCGTTCCGCCGCGCGCCAGCGTAACATTGGGTGGAGAATTGATTACTTTTTCGTATCAAAAAAACTGCAGAAAAAAATTAAAGAGGCAACCATCTACGATCAGATAATGGGTTCTGATCACTGCCCTGTTGGTATCACACTCAAATAGTTGACTAAACAACTTAAATATTATTATATGAAATTAAGATTGTAACTTTTAAAAACCGACATTATGTCAAAAACATATTATAATATTTACATTCAAGGTCTGGAAGCTGGGCTCGAAAGTCTATACAGCATTCCAACCGACTACAGAGCAAATTTTAACTTAAAAGAAGGGGTTGCCTTCCTCTTAGGTTTTATCCATGGTGTGAACAACATCGTACCCCTCAAAGAACCTCCTGCAGGTGATTCAACCATGGGACCGGAAGCCATCATTGGCAACCAAGTCAGTGAAATTACTCGGTCATCAAAAGCTCTTCGAAGGTTCTACGAGGAATTCCTTGAGGAGAGTGTTGACCATCACGCACTGAAATGTGGGTTTAATGAACTGATAAGAAACAGGAACAAAGACAGCTCAAAGCTTTCACCTGCTGTATACAAAAAAATTCAATCAGATCAACAATTGAGCTTGGATGACTGTCAAACACTCGCTACGTTTTTGGGAAGCTCCAACGTTTTCCAAATTATCAACCTCGATGGACGATTTGAGAAAATGGTTAGACAGGCAAGTCAGAAAATCTTAAAATAAAACAACCACAAAATAACACTCGCGTGATCATGCGAGTGTTTTTTATTTTGTTAATATATTGACAATTTGTCAAATATGTGTATTATATGTATTAGAAAATTTAAAAACAGTATAAATAAATCAAAAACCAGAAATCATGAAAAAAACACTTTTCCTTTTCATTATTGCCATTGTTTCACTTGCTTGTTCAACCGAGAAAGAAATTAAACCAGGCGATATTATTCGCTTAAGCGAACCTACTGTAACCTTGTATGAACAAGAGGTTGATACACAACCACTACAAGAGACTGCTATATCAGTCGAAGTGATAGAGGGTACGACATTATGGGATATCGCAGAATATGCCACCGGTAGCGGTTGGAATTGGGAAGTATTGTTTCACATGAACAATATGTCTCCATCCCGTCTCTACTATCGTGATCGCGGATATGGTAGAGAACCCATGGTTCGTCTTTCAATCGGTGAAGAAATTTTTATTCCTTCTCATTGGAAAACAACCTTGCCGGTATCCGTGCGTCCTATATCAACATTTGATGTAGTCGTGAACTACGTACCAACTAATTTAAATCTGTTGGTTCAAGGCAATGTTGGTAAGGCGTATGTGCGAGCTCCTCAATATGATAATATTTCTGACGAAAACGATGTTGTTGCATCAGTTTCGACAAAACCTGAACCAGGGGTCACCAAAGACGTATACATCGAACCGACACAAAACTATCCAAATCAAGAAAGCATACCATCAGTTGATAAGATTTCTGATGATACCAGTTTTTGGGATATCCTTTGGAAAATTTTGGTTCTATTGTGGTTAGGAATAATTCTTTATTATGTATCGCGTCAACATTCCGAATTCAACCCAGAAGAATATGACACGAGCGATAATGAACTCCTTGAAAAGGCAATCGACACCGCTTCTCAAAAAGGGCATGGTTTTACCTTCACAAAAGACGGAAACGGTGGGTTGACCTTTACCACAGAGGGTAACCCTGTGGTGAAACCAGAGGATCAACAAGAAAAAAAATAGAAACCTATAACGTAGGCAATTGGATGTATATCTGGTTGCCTACTTTTTATTTGTAAAAATAAATGTTTGTGTTAGAATCAAGCAAGAACATTATGTGGTAAATGGTTCGCCACAGGATAGGCATGAGATATGCAAAAAAGTAATGAACCTCAAAAAAATTAATTAACTTAACTAACAAACGTTTCTATGAGAAAACTTTTTTGGTTACTAGCAGCGTTGCTATTCTTAGCACCGGCTGCTAATGCAGAAATGGGAAGGTCTGCACCAACAGCAGACGAAAATCCCAACTTCCAAAATGCAGATGACACCACCGTCATCGTGGAAGTAGCGACACTGAACAGCACAATGTATCAAGCACAACTGCTTGAAATTGTTGTAGCTGATGAATTTTACAAAAATGCGCATTACTACTATCCTATCCAGAATGCGTATATCCAAAAACCGGTTTTGAATCGCAAGTATCAAAAAGAACTTGCCGATCAAAAAAATTATTATCTTGTTGCCAATAAAGAGAGAGGCCCAGCATTGCCTGAATATACGGCTGGCCTTAATAACGACCAATACCAGGGATCGGAGGGCCCAAATGTGCCTGAGGACACGGTTAGCATTAATGAACTTAGCGAAACTGCTACAACGAATCGTACCAAGATCCGGGTTGGTTGGTTGCCAGAAAATAACCTTGGCCGATAATAGCCCGACGATTTGGACAATAGAAAACCCCGAACAGTTTGTGCGGGGTTTTTTTAATCCACCTTATGCTTCCTATGAAGCTTTTTTATTTCTCGGAACTCTTCCTCGTCTTTTTTTTCTTTGCCAGCCTGTCCGAGCTTTTTCACTTCGTCATCAGTAAGCTCCCATAGTTCACGTGTACGCTTTTCTAAATACTCACGGGTGTTCAACGTTGGGTCTTCGAGCACTTCTTCAAGGAGCGCGTGGAGCACCCACCCCATTTTCGGTCCGGGATGCAATCCCATTTCACCAACCATAATATCCCCGTTGATGTTCAACATACCGACACTAATCGGATCACGCATAACCTCTTCGATCATAGCGTGATATTTACGCAGTCGGTACGGTTTTTCTTTGGGCCTTCCGGTACCGATGCGATCGCACGTACGCAAATCCATCAAATCCCAAATCAGATCCTGTCCAACATTTTTTACCATACGCCGAACTGCTGACAAGGTAATCGCGTCAGGATCAGAGAAAAACATGTGGTAGCGAACAAGTTTCTCGACTTGTTCGATCATGTCTTTTGAAAACTTGAGACGCTTCATAATATCGCGCGTCATCTTTGCCCCGACGACTTCGTGACCATAGAACGTCCACTCCTTGGTGCCCCGACCATTCGCAGCACGGCGTGTTCGCGGTTTACCAACATCATGGAGGAGCGCAGCAATTTTGATATGGAGCGGATAATTTTTATTCGTTGCATGTTCGAGCGATTTCACATTATGTATCCACACGTCATACATGTGTGCACCACCCTGGTCGCAATCAATCCCCTCTTCGAGTTCAGGGAGAATATGTGCTAGTAGACCAAGTTTATGTAAACTAATAACACCATCCATCGCAAATGGTGCGTCAATAATTTTGATCAATTCATCACGAATACGCTCAGCCGAAATGTTTGTTAATCGTTCAGCGTGATCACGAATAGCCGATACCGTCGCGCTATCCCACACAAAACCGAGTTGCGCCGAAAATCGTACCGCTCGCATGATGCGGAGAGCGTCCTCAGTAAATCGTTCGTTCGCATCGCCAACGGTTCTAATAATGCGTTCCTGAAGATCACTCTGCCCATCGAAATCGTCAATCAAGGTGTCGCTCGTTGGATCATATGCCATTGCATTAATCGTGAAGTCGCGACGTTTGAGGTCTTCATGAATATCAGTTGAAAACGTCACCTCGTCAGGACGACGGTTGTCAGTATACGTGCCCTCGGTACGGTATGGGGTAATTTCAATAGCGTAACTCGGATCATCATGTTCGAGGTCTTTATTCACAATCGCAACGGTGCCAAAGTTGTTCTCGTACACGACACGCCGATCGGTTTTTTCAAACACCTCGATAATCTGTTCAGGTGTTGCATTTGTCGTCACATCCCAATCACTCGGCGCACGACCAAGGAGAACATCACGCACACATCCACCCACAATGTAGGCTTCAAAACCAGCAGTTTTGAGCTGCTGTACCGTCCATAGTGTGTTGTCAGGGATTTTACTTTTGAATTCTTGGTTCACAACTCTAGTATATGAAGCTACATATAAATAGCAATAAACTGATATACTACGCACATGAATTACGGTGATATTGCAGAAACACTAGCCACCCGAATAGATGGGGATGTAACTATTGATGAAAACGAACTCACCAGCCATGCAACCGACTGGTCACTGTTTACCATCATGCCTGATCTCGTTGTGTATCCACGAAACGCACATGATATTCAAAAACTTATTACCTTTGTAAACGAATATAATCAAAATAACGATGGAAAACTCACCCTCACTGCGCGCGCTGCTGGTTCGGGTATGTCAGGTGGATCTCTCAATCATTCAATTATCGTTGATGTGACGCGCTACATGAATGAATACATTAAAACCGAGGTTGGGGATTTTGGCATGCAAACACACCGAGATGGATTCGCCTACCCAATCGTAGGAACTGCGACCGCACAACCAGGTATGCGCTATATTCCGTTTGAAGAAAAGACGCTCACCCGCGGAATGCTCATGCCGACCTTTCCTGCATCTCGCAAACTCTGTGCGCTGGGCGGTATGGTTGCCAACAACGGAGCTGGTGAAAAATCATTGAAATATGGTCAGAACAAAGATTTCGTAGCGAGCCTCAAGGTAATTCTCGCTGATGGCAACGAGTATGTTCTCAAACCAATGATGTATGACGAACTTCGAGAAACCATTGAGAACGGTTCGTATCTCGGAAACATTGCGCGTGAAGTGTACGAACTGATCAAAGAAAACTGGAACCTGATCCAGGACCGGCGTCCAACAACCACCAAAAATTCAGCAGGATATTTGATTTGGGATGTTGTCGATGCACAGTCTATCGAAGACTTTGAAAATGGTAATGGAACGTTTGACCTCACAAAAGTAATCGTCGGTGCACAGGGTACCACTGGTATTATCTCTGAAATCACCTACAAACTCGTACCGGCAGAAGAAAAAGAAGAGATGGTGGTGATGTTCGTGAACGAACTGAGTCAACTACCAAAAATTGTTGAGGTGTTACAAAAACACGATCTCGACACGATCGAGCTGTACGACGACCACACCTTTAAAATCGGAATCAAGTTCTTCCGCGACTTCATCAAAGATAAAGGATTCTTCCCAGCACTTCGGTATGCAGCACGATTTCTGCCAGAATTTTGGATGGCGATTACGGGTGGTGTACCAAAATTTGTAGTACTTGCCGAGAGCGCTGACCAGAATGCTGAAAAAGTTCACCAAGACGTTGTCGCTGAGTTCAACGATATACAAACAACGATGCCAAAATTGAAAGCGTTCATCGTCAAAGGCAAGGCTTCACAAAAATATTGGGACTTCCGCCATGACAGTTTCAAGTTGTTGACCGAACATTCCAAAAAATCACGTACAGCTGGTTCAGGAACACGCACCGCGCCGTTCATCGATGATATTGCGGTGAATCCAGAACACCTGCCACAGTACCTCCCTCGCCTCGTTAACATTCTGAATGAATATCAAAGCGAGTTTCTCTACACCATCGCGGGACACCTTGGAAATGGAAACTTCCACATCATTCCGCTCGTTGACATGAATAAACCAGAGAATAAGGCAAAGATCGTTGAGATTTCCGACCGTGTGTACGAACTGGTGCTTGAGTACAGTGGGTCAATCACTGCCGAACACAATGATGGTATCGTCCGCACTCCATACCTTCCACAAATGTTTGGTGACGATATGATGCGGGTATTCAAACGCATCAAAGACATCTTCGATCCAAATAACATTTTCAACCCCGGCAAGAAAATTGGTATGACGAAAGACGACATCACAAAATATTTGGCGTAAAAAATCCCCGCGAATATTCGCGGGGTTTTATTATCGTTGTTATTGTTTAAATTTTTATATTCAAACCGCACACAATACGAGGTTGTTCAAATTCACTATCATACAGAGGTGCAAACCAAACTCTTGTTTCTAGTTTTGAAAACTTGTAACCAATGTGGGGACCAATACCATGAAACCGCCATGCATTGATACCAACATCAACGTTTTGATTCAACTGATAGGTACCCATGGCATGGTAGAAATAATTTTTTACACCTCTCCCCTTATCAGCTATGACTAATAGAGAGTACTTGTCTTTTCCTAACCATACGTTAGTACCTATCCTGTAACCGGCAGTACTTTTCTCTACACCAGCGACTAAACCAAGTCTGAACCAATGTTCCGGCTGGTAAGAAAAACCAACCATTGTCTTGGCAATATTCTTGTTAATGTAGGCAATATAGATGAGATCAAACTTCCCTGAAAGCTCTTTTTTCCCATTAAGTAAAATAACTGGGAGTACATTATCACTCTCAACCGAATAAATAGAGTAAGGTGTTAGCAGTGACTGAGAAAATGATGTTGCTGCAATTACTATAAACATCATTAATAAAATTGTTTTTTGCATAATCTAGTTTTTAAAGTGATTTATTTAAATTTTAAAGCCCGTCTTAGATACCGTCAAAAATGTCGACTTTTTTATAAAAATCATTACTATAGTAAATATATAGTAATGATTTTTATGTTGTCGTTATTATCGACATATTATGGATAATTTGAAAGAAAAACTCATATCGCTTGGACTTGAGGAAAAAGAGGCGGTGATTTATCTCACCTCCCTATCGCTTGGCAAGACCAGTATTTTGAAAATTGCTCAAAATTCTGAAATCAAACGAACCACAGTATACGACATTGTCGATCGACTCATCAAAAAGGGGCTCATGTTCACCGAGAAGAGTGGGTGGAAAACCTACTACCGAGCAGCACACCCAGAGAAAATCGAGGGGATCATCGAACGACAAAAGGTAACGTTACAAAACATCATGCCTGAACTTGAGAACCTCTACAAAACTGATGGGGTTCAGGGTTTTATCCGTGAGTACTATGGAATTGAAGCTGTGAAACAAATTTATAGTGATATTCTTAAAGACATCACCTGG
>JAGQMN010000005.1 GCA_020428645.1 Patescibacteria group bacterium | reverse complement strand
CTAAATTCTGGTTTAAACTTTTCATCCATATTCTTATTCTAAATTAAAAGAGTAACAAAAACTATTATTTTTCTTGCCTATCAAAGGGTTGTTCAACAATAATTTCTGATTCCTCAGCTTCACGTTGTGCCTCTTCTCGAGTATCAACAACTTCATCAGTTTCGTCGACAATTTCTCCTACTAATTGTTCAAGAACGTCTTCGAGGGTAACCAGGCCGCTGGTACCTTCAAATTCATCTTTTACGATAGCGATGTGTTCACGCCGCGAAAGGAATAATTGCAAGAGGTCGTCAACGCGCATGTCTTCGTGGACATACAACACCTCCTGCATGAACGATTCAATCGGTCGGTCATCTTCGTCCCGTGCTAGCGCAATCAACAGGTTGCGACGATAACATAGTCCGATGATCTCGTCATAGTCTTCGTCATAGATAGGGATACGTGAATTCACCAAATCAAAAATTTCATCACGAAGACCTTGCAGGGTGGCATCCTTTTGGAATCCAACCATCTGGGTTCGTGGGGTCATGATGTCATGCGCCGTCAGGTCGTTCAAGGTAAAGACCTTTTGAATAATATCGCGTTCATCTTCCTCGATACTTCCTTCGAGGTGACCTAATTCTGATAGAACGTGCAATTCTTCTTCGGATACTATTTTTTTGATAGTCGTGAATCGGCTAGTAAAACGTTCAAACAACCAAATCAAAGGTGCGAGGACCCGGGTCGCAAACAACAGCGGCCGCGCTACCACCAGGCCGATTTTTTCAGCATTATTTTCACCGATGGTTTTTGGCAAAATCTCACCAAAGATAATAATCAAGATGGTCAATAAGGCGGATACAATCCCAAGATTCGGATTTTCGAATGTTCGTGCAGCGACGACTCCAACAAAAATAGAGCCAACAATGTTGACGATGTTATTACCGATGACCACTACGATGATGGCGCGCTGGATGCCAGATTTTAATTTTGCCAAGGCCAGACCCGCTGGTGTTCCCTCTTCCTTAAGGACAAGCACGCGCGAGTGCGGCACCGCAAAGAGAGCGGCTTCGATACCAGAGAATACCCCCGAACCGACGACGACCCCAAGGGCGAGGATGATCAGTGTTGTCATATATAGTTAGAGTATAGCTATTTGTTCTGATATATCAACAAATATAGAGTACGCCCAGAGGGACTCGAACCCCCAACATCCGAGGAATAAGCTCGGCGCTCTAGCCAATTGAGCTATAGGCGCATGTAGATAGGATAGCTAAATAGACAAATAATTCAATATTCTTATTGATATATCAGAACAAATAGCTATACTCTAACCATATATGACAACACTCATTATATTAGCCCTAGCCGTTGTTATTGGTTCGGGGTTGTTCTCTGGTATTGAAGCAGCACTCTTTGCAGTGCCACATTCGCGCGTATTAGTATTAAAAGAGCAGGGAGGTCTCAACGGACTCGCGCTTTCAAAGATAAAAGACAACATCCAAAAAGCTATCATCGTTGTGGTAATTGGAAACAACATTGTAAATATCGTTGGGTCTATTTTTGTTGGATTTGTTGCCGCTAACACGTTTGGTGATGCGATGATCGGTATTGTTTCAGCGATACTCACCTTATTAATTATCATTTTTGGGGAAATTCTTCCAAAAACGATTGGAGAAAATAATGCAGAGAAAATTGGACTATTCGTGGCGCGACCATTACTCGTTGCTATTACTATTTTCACCCCACTCGTGTGGTTACTGGAACAGTTGACTAAGCAGTTCACGACCACACGTAAAATTGTTTCAGAGGAAGAACTCCATATTTTGTCGGAATTAGGACATCGCGAGGGAAGCATCGAGGAAGATGAACGCGACATTATTCAAAAGGTTTTTACCTTGAATGACCTGACAGCTCACGATATCATGACCCCGCGTACGCAGATGGTCGGATTTCAAAAAGATTCTGTACTTCACGATTTACGCGAAGAAATTTTTGATCTCGTAAATACGCGTATTCCCGTGTATGGTGAAGACTACGATGAAATTGTTGGATTGTGTTATCGTCGTAACCTCCTGATTGCACTCGCCAAGGACGAAGATAATCGCCCGATTGAATCATTCATGCAGGACGTACTATATGTCCACGAAGACATGCGTGTTGATGACCTCTTGCAACTTTTCCTCTCGCGACGTGAACACATTGCTATTGTGAAAGATGAGTTTGAAGGTACGAGCGGTCTTGTAACCCTAGAAGACGTGCTCGAACAATTGGTAGGTGAGATTGTTGACGAAACTGACGAGGTAGTTGATACCCGTGAAGAAGCAAAACGTGAGGCAGAAGAATCGGATTTAACCGTTGAAGAATCTGAAGATAGGATTGAGTTAGATGAAGAAAAAGCGTAGATGTACGCTTTTTTTTGTGTTCTTGGTATGATACTTTTGTGAATCTTTTTTCTCCTAACAATACCGGAGTGGCCGGTAATATTTGGAAAATGACCATTATGTACGTTACCAACAAACGAACGTATATGACCTTTTTGTCTATTTTTTTTCTGTCGATACCAAATGCAACCGCACAAATAGTTGGTTTTGCGACAGCACTCAGCTTTTTTCTTGAATTTGTTTTTGAGGTACCGAGTGGCTATTTTGCAGATAGAATTGGTCATAAAAATGCTCTCATTATTGCGAAAGCCTCACTTTTGATCTCAACATTATGCTACTTGTTGGCGACTTCAATCATATACTTTTTTATCGCATCTATATTTTTTGCACTTGGACTATCAATGTTGAGCGGAACCTCATCATCGTTTGTAAAAGAAACCTTAGACCATCTCGGTAAGGGCGAACAATATAGTCGCATTTCTGGAAAAATTAGATCGATTGGTTTCTCGATTCCTGTGATTTTTATTTTACTCCTACCTATTCTTGCAGAAGAAAGTTACCGTCTCGCATTTTTAGTAGCATTAGTAATCGATGTCATAGGTCTCATTACGGCATGTTATCTCACACCGGTTCCAGAACCTGAAACCATCAAGGACTTTCAGATAACAAAAACAAAAAATATTTTTCACGAGTACTCTCAGGTCGGCTGGTTACCTATTGTCATTTTTTCTAGCCTCGTCTTTTCTACACTAATGGCGGGAACAGTTGATTTTAAAAATCCATTTCAAGAACACATTGGTTTCTCGCTTTCGATGCTTGGCGTACTGTGGGGTATTTCACGGATTGGTATTGCAGGACTCCTTCTGTTGAACGATTGGTTTAAAAAACATCTTACCCTTAAACAACTCGTTCTCATTGAAGGCTTTGTATACGCAGGTGTATTAATTGGTGTGGGTACACTTTCAAATAAATGGATGATCGCCGTGCTCTTTATTATTGGTACTATGGCAATGTGGGGTCTTGGTGCAACAAAGAGTCACTTTTACCTTGAATACATAGAGGAATCACGTTACAAAGCAAGCATGCTATCTATCAATACCTTTATTGAAAAAATTATTACGACAGGACTTGTGCTCGTCATGGGATATTTAGTAACCGTTCGGAGTTATGAGTATGGTTTCCTCTTTTTTGGTATTCTTGCCTTCTTGGTGACATTGATAGGTATGTTTCTTGTGCGCGAAAAGAAAATTCGTTAATCTACGGCTATGTGGTTCACCTATACAATATTGTCTGTGTTAGCCCTCGGTATCGGATATACCCTGTTCAAGTTCCCAGCACTTCATAATCAAAACAGATTTGCTTCGACGTTTTGGTCTAATCTCGTTAGTTCTGTTATTGTTGGCGTGATTATTCTCTTTTTTTCACCAAGTTCACTAACCCTGATTACCACTAACGTTGTATGGTTCAGTTTGTTGTGGGGTCTCGTGTTCAGTTTGAACATGTTCTTTTATATAAGTGCTCTCAAGGAGATGTATGCCAATGTTCTGTTTCCGATTGCGAGTGCCATCAGTACTGTATTCGTCGTAGGAGTTGGATTCTTGTTTTTATCAGACACGGTTTCGTTTATGAAACTTGCAGGTATTATGGTTATTCTTGCCTTTGTCTACCTCCTTAACAAAAAAGGTGGAAAAATTGTATTAAATAAAAATCTCAGTTTCTATTTTCTAGGAATCGTTATAACATCATTTTTCGTTAAGTACTTCCAAAAAGTACTCATTGACCTCAGTGGTGATCCTATCGCGGTGATGTTACCAGAATACATCAGTGCTTCACTATTTGCATTCATATTTGGGTATATTTTCTACAAGAAAAACTTTATGACTGCGCTTATTAAAAAACAAGAAATTAAAAGTGGAACTATTATAGCGGTACCATTATTCGTCGGTGCATACTTTCTTGTCAGTGCTCTGAATATTGGGGAACTCTCACAAGTATTCGCGATTCATCCCGTGTACGTTGTTGTGGTAACACTTTTGACATCGCTCTTCTTTAAGGAAAAGCTCGGATTTAAAAAATTACTCATAATTTTGGGTATTGTTGTTGGAATTATTTTAATTAAAATTGGCTAATATGAAATTACACAAGAAATTTAATCACGATTTACCAGGAGTACATGTTTGGGGTGAACGTGGGGAGGTAGATATTCGAATTAACTTTGGTACGTTTCGAGCTGGGGAAGTATTTCATCCTGATCCAAAACATTACCACAACGATCGAACGACCTATTTTTGCGTACTTGACGGTATGCTGATTGTAGAAGTTGAAGGTAAAGAAATAATTGTGAATCAAGATGCGATGCTAGAAGTTTCATCTATGGAGGTGTACCGAACTATTGGTGTTGGTGGACAAGGATGCATATTTGTGGTTATTGGAAGTCATAATAAACCAAGTCGTATTGTTGTCGAAAATTAAAAACTTGTCCCAACAAGTTTTTAATTTTCTAAGACCTAACCCCATTCTTGATATTTTACTTTTATAATATAAATGATATAGTTTAAAAAATTTACACTAACTAATTTAAATAACTAAAACTATGAATGTATTTTCACCAAAGAACGCCGGAGTGGCTGGAAATATTTGGAAATGCGTGATTATCTATATTACAAATAAACGCACGTACGCTCCGATCTTTACGATCTACCTCCTCCTTATGCCAGATGCAACGACCCAAACAGTTGGTATCGTACTCGGTATTGCCCAACTTATTGGATTTGTTTTTGAAATTCCAAGTGGATACCTTGCAGATACAATGGGACATCGAAATGCGTTGATTATAGGAAAATCGTTCTTTGTACTCTCAACACTCATGTATGTTGTTGCGAGTGGAACGGTATTTTTTATTTTTGGAGCAATATTTTTTGCCCTTGCAGGAGCAATGCTCAGTGGAACCTCTTCTGTTTTTATAAAAGAAACACTTATTCTTTTAGGGAGAGAATCAGAGTTCACTTCAATACTTGGCAAAATAAAATCAAATGGTTTTATTGCTTCAATTCTTGCAATTGTTGCGGTAGCGTTTATGTCCGAAGTGAACTATCGTTATGCATTTACCATTGTGTTCGTGTTGGATTGTATTGGTCTCCTCATGACGATTATGCTTCGACCAGTTTCCCAAAAAGAAACCCGTGTCCTCAATAGCACACTCTTTAATTTAAAGGATAATATTTTTATTCGTTACATGAAATTAGGGTGGTTACGTTATGTGTTCGTTTTAGAGTCTATTATTGCCATAGCGTTTGCTGTTATTGCTGCTTTTCGAGACCCACTTCAACAAAAAGTAGGTTTCTCATTATCAATGATCGGCATATTTTTTGCACTCTCAAGGGTTGGTATCTTTCTTGCATTACGGTGTAATGGCGTGTTGAAACCCTACATGAATTTCAAACGGTTAATCATACTTCAAGGAACTACCTTTACCGTTTCATTACTCGGCGCTGGTTATTTTGAAAATCAGTGGGTGGTTGCCGTATGTTTAATGGTGGGAGCTATTGGTATGTGGGGATTTGATGCTCTCAAATATAATTTATATTTAGACCACATCGGACACTCATGTTATAAGGCAAGCTTTTTGTCTATCAATAACTTTGTGCAGAAAATATTTTCTTCATTATTTAGTTTTTTAGTCGGTATGATTATCATACATGACAATTACGAACTCAGTTTCTTGATTTATGGATACGTCACTGTGGTCATAGTCATGATTGCTATGTTTATATTAAAAAATCAAATAATAGTAAAAGAAAAAATAGTAGCCTAGGTACAATCTAGGCTTCTTTTTATTCAAAATGAATATGGTACGTATCTTGATCGATAACTTCTTTTAATTCAGGATAACTTTCAAGTGCTTCGTCGTTCTCAATGATGTTTTTGGCTTCGTCTCGTGCAAATTCGACCATTTTGATGTTTTTGATTGCCTCCATGGCGAGGTCTGACATACCCCATTGTTTCTGACCAGCGAGGTCTCCAGCCCCACGGAGCGAGAGGTCAATCTCTGCCAATTCAAACCCATTCTTTGCCTCAACTATTGCGTTGAGTCGATCGACCGTTTTATCAGATTTTGCATCAGCAAACAGGTAACAGTATGCCTGATGGTTTGAACGAATCACGCGACCTCGTAGTTGGTGGAGTTGAGCAAGTCCAAACCGTTCGGCACCTTCTATGATGATTGAGGTGGCGTTCGGTACGTTCACCCCAACCTCAACCACCGACGTTGATACCAATATATCAATGTCGTGGTTGTAGAACCGGTTCATCACTTCTTCTTTTTGAGCCTTGGTCATTTTCGAGTGCATGATGTCGATGTGGTAATCTTTAAATTCCGTTTCAGACAATCGTTTCGCTTCGGCTTTGACTGATTTTAACTGCAGTGCATTTGCTTTGCTCGGATCAGGTTCATCAATACGTGGACAGATGACGTAGACCTGGCGACCTTCGTCGAGTTGGTCACGTATATTGGCGTACACACGTTCACGTGCGTCATCAATCGGCGGAACGATTTCAGTAATGACTGGTTTTCGTCCTGATGGCATCTGGTCGATCACTGACAAATCAAGATCACTGTAGATCGTCAGCGCGAGTGTTCGTGGTATTGGTGTTGCCGTCATCGACAGGTAGTGGGGTAGGCGATCGTCTTTGGCTGACAACTTCATACGCTGTTTTGTTCCAAACCGATGTTGCTCGTCAATAATAACCAAGGCGAGGTCTTGAAATTCAACCTTTTTCTGAATCAGTGCATGGGTTCCAATGACGATTGGTACCTCGCCGTTTTTCACCCATTTCAAGAGCTGAGTACGTGAAATATTTGTCCATGATTCTGATTGCACCTTTGAAGGGAACTTGCGACATCCTGAACCCGTCAGTAGTCCAATCTGAATACCCGTACCTGAAAAATACTCAATAAAGTTTTCAAAGAGTTGCGTTGCCAATACTTCGGTAGGTGCCATGTAGGCGACCTGTAATCTTCCGAATGTTTGTTGTTCTTTTTTTGTTTGCCCGAACGTGGAACGTTTGAGAGGTCGGTTTTGTATGGTTGCGTGGGCAGCTACCGCTGCGACAAAGGTTTTACCTGAACCAACGTCACCCTCAAGGAGCCTCGTCATTGGTGTGTCGCTCGTCATATCGTTCAGGATTGATGCAATTGCTGATGATTGACCATCAGTTGGTGTGAAGGGAAACGAACTGATAAATTTTTCCGTTTTTGTATCATCGACTGCTAAATCGTATGCGTGTACCTTTCGATGCTGTGCTCGGCGTTGCTGGTTGCGCAACTGGATAAAGAAAATTTCTTCGAAGGCGAAACGTTTTTTCGCCGCGTCTGCATCACGTTGTCGTTTCGGTGCATGAATCCACACCAGCGCCGTTTTCAGAGTCGGCAATTGGTATTTTTTGAGAAGGTATTCAGGTAGCGGATCTTCGAGCGTATCGAGCAATCCTGAACCCATAATTTTTACAATGGTGTGGTACATCCATTTACTGGTGATACCACGCGATTCAGGGTAGATAGGATACCCAAATTCAGTTACATCAGATGATTCATTTTTAAACAGTGAATCGTGGTTATCAATCGGCATGTCAGGCAATTCTTCAAATTCAGGGTTTGCCATCATTTTACCGTAGGTACCCTCAGCTATGGTTCCTGTGAGCTTTACGCTTGATCCGTTTTCAAGTTTCTTGGCAATGAAGGCTTGGTTGAACCAGGTTACCTTTACCGTATCACCGTTGATGTCGGTCAGGACACCGCTCGCGGTAGGAACGCGACTGGTGTACGTTTTACCGGTCTTCAGTTTATCGATGATTCCGTAGAGCGTTACGGGTTCACCAATGGGTGCGCGTTCAATCGTGGCCACCTCGGACATGTGGCTGTAGCGCGTAGGGAAGTGATAGAGGAGATCACGAACAGTTTCAATACCGATTCGTTTTAACGCCTTTTTCTGTGTGTCGGTAATTCTGAAATTTCCTTCAATCTTTGATTGTAGCGTTAGATTTTTCACGTTTAGCTATTATACCATCTCGTGTTATTTCAATAGGAAAGAGGTCTCATCTAAGACCTCTTCATCAAGCTTTTCTTGCTTTGGCAAATTGTACAACACTACCTACGATTAGTAGCACAGTGATACACACAATTCCTATGAAAATCAATTTGTTTACAGCAAATCCTTCAATTTGCTTGTAAACTGTAGGTAATTGGGAACCAATCATTATGGCACCTATTACCATTAAAACTGCAGAAATAATACGTGATGTCTTCATTGTCTTTGTGATTATTGATTTGTAATTATATTATATACAATATGATTTATTTTGTCAAATTAAAACCCCTACACAGGGATTGCATCA
This sequence comes from Patescibacteria group bacterium, assembly GCA_020428645.1. Taxonomy (GTDB): domain Bacteria; phylum Patescibacteriota; class Minisyncoccia; order Phycocordibacterales; family UBA1006; genus UBA1006. The sequence continues at coordinate 33,381 of JAGQMN010000005.1, read as the reverse complement.
ATAACCTTTTCAATAGACAGGTTACTAATTTTTATTTGCTGTTCGGGTGGAACAATATCAAGTTCCTCATCGCCATCGTTCAGAATATAAAACTGGGGTGGGGTAGCCTGGTTTAACTGTTTAGTAATGTATTTTAGTGTTTCTTTTCCCTTAAATTCGCTACACGAGGTACCGAGAATAATTGTGTCGAGTTGGTGTCCGTGTACTGCCTTCAATCCTTCATCGAGCGAAAATTCACTAAACAGGTATCCGCCTTCTTTGTGGAGGAGGTTTCCAAGTATTTCTCGGAGGAAGTCGTCTTTTTCGAGAATGAGTATTTTTTGTCGGTGTGGCATGGATACAGTATAAACTAAAATCCTTATAATGTTGTGCTCATTTAATGTTTTTTATACTTACATAAGATTTATTGACAATTATATATTATACAATATAATATTAAAAGACTAACATAAAAAAATAGACCCATGAACAGTATGACCATTATTAATGACGCTGATAGCTTAAAAGAAGTTTGGACAGTCCAGACCTTTAAGGAACGATATTCTGGAAAGTATTCCAGTCAAGCCCTTGTGGTAAATGACCAAAATCCTGAAAAAGGGTTGGTAACCATACGAGCCCACATTGAAGATTCAGCTGAACTGCAAAAAAACGGTAGTCAAAAATTTGTTATCGCTATTCGATTCTACTCGTTTGGAGATATGGCAACCGTTGATGTAGTTTCTCTTCCGTTAGAATATCACAGAGACATTTTTGCAAGACATATTCAAAATGTTGGCTGGTGTTTCGATCCCAACAATCCTAGTTCTGCGGACAGAAATTACCACACCCCATTTATTTGTTTGGGTGGACACGTGCAGGTTGATGATGGATTGTTGAACCCGTTTGGTTCAAGCGGTGACTACGGTGATGATTTTTGTGGCTTTGTTGCTGCTGATATTGCCGCCTATGTGTTTGATGCATGCGGTTTACCTACTGCAGAAAGATCTGAGAGTAAAGGGAAAGATTGCATTGCTAGCATGATGGAATTGATGGAACGTTACCATCGACAACCTGATTTTTATGAACGTTTCATTGACTATCGGATGGAGCTTGGTGCAGATCGAATACATCCCCAGAACCTCAGTGCACTCACGTACATGAGAGCATGGGACACTCACCTAGCTCAAGGTAGTGATTTCTTGTCTGCGCTGACCAATGAAATGGTGGAAGGTGTTGCACAGTATGCAATGTTGAAGGGGGTTCAAAAGAAGTTGATGAATCAAGAAAAATAGCATAAGTAGTGCATTAACTACGACCGAAAACCCTGTTTTGTACTCAGGGTTTTTTTATTGACATTATTTATAAATGATGTATTCTATTAATGAGGTAGTATGGGAAATATTAGGTTTAATGTGTCCACGAGAGTCGCGGATACATACAACCTAATATCAATCAAAAAAACTACCGTTATGGAAAACTTAACTACATACACAAGTTACCTTCAAGATTTACTCACTCAACTCGAAGCTGAACAAGAAGGACAATTGAATGCCTTGGAGAGAGACAACCAGAAACGACTCTACCTCCAAGAGGTAAAAATATACAAACAGGTTATGGTCAAGGTTGACCAAGCTGTGGAGAAAGATCTTGAGATGGAGAAAAAGTCTGAAACGGCTTTGAATGAAGCGAGAGAAAAGTACAAAGATCAACCCATGCTGTTGAAGATGGCAGAGGAAACTCACAAGGTGAGGAATGTCTATGTTGAAACTGCAGTAGCAACAGGTAATAGTATCATTAAAAACTTTAAGTTTCTGAAGGTACCACTTTTAGAAATGCCAGCCTGATAATATAAAAACTTCACACTATGATTTCAGGTTCTCTGAAATTAACCCACCGCGTCCTGCGGTGTTTTTTGTTCGCCTGTACTTTAGTCTAATGCTAAACTGTGGTCAGTGACATTCGTCGATCTAGGTAAAAGAAATAAGGGGACTTTTTGGGGTTACATGGCAGCCTATGCATTTTCTCGTACACGTCTACCAAATACCGATTTTAAAATTACCAATCTTGCAGAAATTGGAAAAGGTGATGCAAACAACCATTGTCATAGTCTTTCTGATATATCATCGAACATAGAAGTTTTTAAAACCGAGTTTAGCAAAGGGGTATACACACTAAAATTTTTTGATGAATTAATACATGTCTATACTGATCCCTATGAAACCTTGGTACAGCAGTTAGCAAAAAAAGACCTAGTACATTTAACAAATGAAGAATTAGCACGTCTATGTACTGATGTTTTTAATGTCATAGGGACAACGCACACACCTATGTTATTTGCACTCTATACGCGATATTTAGATGATTTTATACATCAATCAATTATTGATATCGTCGGTGACGATCTTTCATCTGTAGAGGTTAACCAAATTAAAAATTTATTATTAACTCCGCAACATATTGGATTACCAGATAAAGAAAGCGATGCGATACATGAAATTGCAGTTAGTTTTACCAAAGATACAGACCAAGATTTTGAAAATTTCTTCTCCTCCCACCAGGAGTTATTTCAAAATCTTGTCAATCAGTATGGGTGGTTTCATATGGAATATGCACAACAACCCTTTAGCGTTTCAGATTACAAAAACCTCGTACAGATAGCTGTTCAATCTATTGATAAATACATTCCATCTATAGAAAGAAAAAACAAACTTATCAAAGAGCAGGAAGAATTTTTTAAGAATTACCAGGGTACAAAGAACGATACATTGCAGAAACTCTCATACTTTATGCAACAGTGTGCTCGGATACTTGATCACAGTAAAGAAATCACCGTGCGGGGTCACTTCATGAGTACACCACTATTTTTAGAAATTGCTCAACGTCTGCATGTTTCTCGTCTTGATTTATTAATGCTTACACTACCAGAAATTGTTGACTACCTACAAACTCATACACCCGCTGACCAAACACTAATTGATAAAAGAAAAACGTGTCGCGTCACTCTTTTGAAAGATGGTGAAATTTCTGTGTACGAGGGTTCTCTTGCAGAAGAGCAGGCACGCATACTTTTTCCTGATAGTGTCTTAGATTCAAAAACTATTAAGGGAGTTGTTGCGTTTGAGGGTTCGTACACTGGAACGGTAAAAGTCATTAATTCAATTAATGATAAAAAAAATTTTAATCCAGGTGATGTTTTGGTGAGCCATGATGGTTCAGCAGAACTTACCCTTTTACTTCGTCAGGCTGGCGCTATTATTACTGATGGGGGCGGCATCATATCTCATGTAGCAACGGTTGCACGAGAAATGAAAATCCCAACTATTGTTGCAACAGGAAATGCTACTCAAGTTTTAACGAATGGTATGGTTGTTGAGGTTGATGCAGTGAATGGGGTAGTAATTATTATAAAATAATTTGAAATCATCATTAAATAAAAAAACCGCGGTCGCGGTATAGGAGTTTGCGTATTCGCGTTAACTTGTGTTACAGCAATTAAACACTCCCATAAGTGTATGTGATACTGAAGATATATGTAATTCATTTGATGCTTCATGGAAATTATATCATGTCTTTTGTATGAGTTGAAATGCACGCTCGAAATGGTAGGATGGCTTCTATTGGAGAGTTGGCTGAGTGGCTGAAATAGTACCTGCGTACTATTTCAGGAGGTCGCGAAGCGATTGGTTGTTGTGAGCATGTGCGAACAGACCAAAACGGACGAACTCGTTCGACCACTCTTCACAGAAATAAAAATATATAACGGAGAGTTGGCTGAGTGGTCGAAAGCGCTTCACTGCTAACGAAGTAAGGGTTAACGCCCTTCAAGGGTTCGAATCCCTTACTCTCCGCATAAAACAAATTGTCGTAATACGAATGTATTGCGATGATATTGTTTTACCTGAGATGGGGGATTCGAAAAAATTCACCTGCGGAGCCGGACGTAGTCCGTAGGCGACGACGGGGTCGAGACGATGAGGTCAAAGGTGAATCTTTGATTCGAGCCGTGACCCATCGTGGTGACCGAATCCCTTACTCTCCGCATTAAAAAAAGTATCGGAGTGATCCGAGTACTTTTTTGTTTAAATTAAGTTAAAACAAAAGCATGAAATCTTTAATAACTCATTGTAGAAATTTCAAATCAGAATTTGATGGTTTTGCTGATCGTCCTCAAGGGATCGTTCCGCAAGAGCTAAAAGAAGATAAGTGGCAAGAAACCGAAGCAGTTGTTGCGTTTATCACTGTTGAAGATAGAGATCGCATCAAAGAAGTTTCTCAATTAATGGTGGAAGAATTGTATTTAATCGCAAATGAGTTTGGTCGTAAAAAGGTTGTACTTATTCCATTTGCTCACTTATCAAGCAATATTGCAAATTATAAAGACGCCCTATCTTTCTTAGATTATTTAGAAGAGGGCTTAAAACAAAAGGAGTTAGACATTACTCGAGTACACTTTGGCTCTCATAAATCATTACTTTTGGATATTCCGGGGCATACCGGCAATATTCGTTTCCGTGAATTTTAATATGTCTCTTCATAAGCAAAAGGTAAAAACATTTTGGGATCAAAATTTAAATGCGTATGATTTACATATGTTAGAGACGAATCATTATGAAGCTCAAAAGAACGGTCTTAGAATAATTGACAGTTTTATTAAAGAACCAATTCTAGATCTTGCGTGTGGTACAGGCTTCCTTATCTCAGAAATTCAAAAAAACTATAGAAATATAAGCGGTAATGATTTTTCTGAAAAAATGATCGAAGAAGCTAGTAGCCGATTAAACTCTGTCTCCTTATCAAATAACGACGTTGAAGTCTTGAGCGAATATTCTGAAAAATCTTTTGAAACCCTTTTTTGCTGTAATCTTTTTTATTACATTAAAAACAGAGAAAAGGCACTAGAGCGTTGGTATGAACTATTAACTGAAAACGGAAAATTGATCTTTTTTGAAGAACATCCTTTTATCAATTCAGATAGTGAAAATCAGTTTAATGAAAGTAAAAATGATCTTAATACATTGATTGATCCAATAAGTCCAGGTGAGTTAAAAAAATTAGCAATAGGAGCTGGTTTTAAAAAAGTGTTTGAAAAATCGACGCCGATTGATGATAAACACGATTTATTCTTGTTGGTTTTTGAGAAATAGCAACCCAATTGCCTAGTTTTCTATTTTGAAATACTCCTTGGAAAACCCCATGGTGTTTCGAGGCGTGGGCACTTAACCCGAGTTGGCCCACGAGTTAAAAGAAACACGTAATAAACTATTCTCTCAAACGTCATATACAGTATGAAGCGACTTTTTACCATTACCACATTTATTCTATTCGGAGTGTTCTTTGCAACGCCAGTTTTTGCTGATACCAGCGAGAATATCTTTTACTACTTCCCAAATACGATGGGATACCAAAGCCTCGAAGACCACTACCGTGACATCGATATTTTGGCACCACAGATTTATACCTTTGGGTATGATTTGAAACTTGGCGACATAGAAAGTGACGACGCGATTAAATTCGCCAAGAAAAAACGCGTTGACGTGATGCCACTGGTAGTTAACGCGAACTTTGACATTAACCTCATGAGCCAACTGCTCGCAAATGAGGACGTACAAGATGATCTCATTGACGACATGATTGACGAGGCGCGACACCGAGACTACATCGGGTGGCAACTTGATTTTGAAAACATCAATCATTTTGACCGACAGCGGTACGTTGATTTTGTAAAAAAAGTGTACAAAGAATTTAAAAAACGTGATCTCGTATTGAGTGTTGCGGTGATTCCACGAACCACACCGTACGTGCAAAATAGTTACGACCAAGACTGGAGTTCAGGATACGACATTGGTGCGATTGCTGATACCAGTGATTTTGTCAGCATCATGTCGTACGACGATCCGAAATCAATTGGCCCTGTGTCATCAATGACCTATCTCAACAAGGTTCTCGATCAGACATTGAAAGACACCCCGGCTGAAAAAATTTCTCTCGGTATTCCATTTTACTGTTGGCAGTACGAATTGGGTAACTCAAAGAAAATTGCGAACGTGACCTACGAAATTTCGGCCAATACTCAGGAAAAGTATAAAGACGCAGGAGTATTTTCAGCATACTTTGATGCACTCGAGGCAGAGATCTTTGCCTTTGTGAAAAATGGGCGCGTAAACTACATTTGGTGTGACAATGAACAAAGTATTGAAGCGAAACTCGACCTCGTGCACGATACAGGGCTTCGCGGAATTTCTGCATGGGCACTGGGACAAGAGGATCTAAAGGTTTGGAAACATTTTTAATACGGTGAATTTTGAGTTTCTAGGGAAAGGTTATATAATTTAAAAAAATATATTAACTCAACACACTAACCCTATGGAACAGATATATTCTCTGACTGCGTTCGTTCCCCGAACGTTTAAGCAACTAACATTTTTTATTTTAAATGTAATTGCCATTATATTGCTCTACTACTTTGGATACTTTAACCTCGGTAAGTACAGCATTATTGTTATTGGCTTTGCAATTGCAGTACTGGTATCTCTATCATTTAGAGATTTTGTATTAATCGCAAAACAAAACCTTGCCCCTCATGCTTCACTACTAGATTTGAAACACTTGTTTATTGGCTTTGTTATTTCATGTGTTGGGTATGTACTCTTTTCATATCTAGAATCTATTTATGTAATACCTGTTGTGAGAACCAAAACCGATATTAATTTTTTAATTGTACTGTATCCAATTTTTGTTGCTGTTCAACAGTTTCTGTACATGTTGGCACCAAACGTAATTTTTAGGAATTACAATATTGCGTTTCGGTTCTTATACTGCACACTTTTCTTTGGGATGGCACATGTTTACTATGGATTTCCAACAGTTCTTGCCGCGTTGTTCATGGTGGGAATACCATGTGCTACACTAACAATTTTTTTCAAAAATCAGCCAATGTCATTTATATTCCACTTACTCGTGGGACCAATTGGTCTGTATTTGCAATATGTTTAAAAAGCGCCCTAGGCGCTTTTCGTTTGTATTGTTAATAAAAAACCTGTCACTTAGCGTAGGTTGCTATCATCTTCTTTTCGAGCTTTTTCAGCTTCGGCTTTCATGGCGAGTTCTTCTTGTTGTTTGTCGACTTTTTCTATGGTTTTCTCGACAACGTGTTTCTTGGAATAGATATTCATGAGCGAGAACATAAACATTGCTGCGATGATAATTCCGATACCATTGAGTATGAAGAGTGAGAGTGCCCCAGAAATGATGGTGAGATCAAGAAACGCGAGCCCGATACCAATTGTTGCAATTGGGGGAACGAGCGCAACTGCGATTGCGGTTCCTGGAAGCGTATCGCTCATTTCTGGTTTTACCCGAGCGTACGCAGTTGCGAGTCCTGCAACAATGGCGATAAAGAGGTACACAATGTTTGGTTCAATACGCGAGAGAATTTCGGGATTGAGGTTGTTACGTAAATCATTTCCACCAATTTGACTCCACAACAACCAAGTTGTCACTGCAGAAAGACCGACTGAATACAACACTGATTTAATAATCGTGAACCCAGATCGTCTAATCAAAGTGTTATCACCAAGTGTAATACCAAGTCCTACTGAGAGAATAGGAGAGAGGATTGGTGCAATCAACATTGAACCAATAATTACCGATGCGCTGTTGATGAGGAGCCCAAAACTCGCCATTAACACAGACATCACCACCATAAAGAAAAATGCTGGTTTAGGTGTTGAATCGACTACCAGTGAATCGATTGCTTTAGTTTTATTATGTTCGTCTATATCTCTGAAGAGTAAATACATATACTACAAGTTTAGAGTTAATAATTTTAAGTTGCAAGTATTACTACAATGATTATATGTTTTTGATATAGTGTTTTTATGAAAGTACAGATTATTACTGTTGGAAAACCACACCTGTCGTTTGCTAAAGATGGTATTGAAGAGTACACAAAACGTCTCGGTCGGTTTGTTGATGTGTCAGTACACCACGTGAAAGAGAACAAAGATACCGAACATAAAGTTATCAACCTCATTGGAAATGATGTGTGTATACTCTTAGATGAAACAGGAGGGAGCTACGATACCAAGGGGCTCGCTCAATTTTTGGATATGCAAAAAAACCATGGCACCAATCTGTCGTTTGTTGTTGGTGGACCGGACGGTCATACCGAAGTACTGAAAGAGCGTGGTGACGTGATGTGGTCGTTGTCAGGATTAACCTTTCCACATGACATCGCTACTATGTTGACGCTCGAAGCACTATACCGCGGTTTTTCTATCCTCGAGAATCATCCTTATCATCGAGGTTAACCATTAATATTATAAGTATTACTGGTATAGTATTCATATGAAGATCAAACAAAAAAATAAGCATATGATCCTACGTTGTTTCACTCCACTGGTAGCATTAGCAACATTTGCTATTGAAATTATTCTAGCCCTCTTCGTGCTTGTTAAGTATCGGAAAACAACCATTGGAATATTGTCGATTGGTTTTTTGGTTAGTCTCGCACTATTTCAACTAGCTGAATTTGTTATCTGTGGTACGCATGTTGGTGCTCCTATATGGTCACGCATCGGTTTTGCATCAACTGCGTTTTTGCCGGTAATTGGTTTGCACTACATTTACTACATTAATTCAATTACAAAAACATGGTTACTTAAACTTCTGTACATCCTAACGATATTACTCGCCATAGGTTTCTTTTTGCCTTCTGATCCTTATTTTGGATATGCATGCTTAGGCACGTACGTTCAGTTTACGGTTACATCAGTATTTCATCGTGTCTATCTATGGCACTACATAGTCATTGTTGGAAGCTCTCTTTTCATATTGCTCGTATATATTTTCTCAAAACGTAAACAACACATACGTAGATTGAACGTGTGGATGCTTGTAGCCTACTTGTTATTTCTGATACCAACGTACACCCTCGTCGTACTACAAGTTATTACTGGTAAGGATGTACCATCAATACTGTGCGGTTTTGCGATACTTGCAGCACTCGTGGTCGTTGGTAAAATCCTTCCTATTTATTACCAAAAACTAGGTACCGTAACTAGACCTAGTGAGCGACCGTAATCGCAATAACGTTTCGTGCACCAGCTGCCCGGAGCGTTTTTTCCAATGATGCAATCGTTGCACCTGTTGTGACGAGGTCATCAATAATAATGATGTCTTTGTGTAGAAGATCAGATTGTTGTTCTCGTGATAGTGAAAAACAGTTTTGTACATTAATGAAACGTTGGCTACGCGATTTCACCAGCGCTTGTTTTTCGGTTTCTCTGTGTTTGTATGCGAGGTAGGGTGTATATGATCCACCTATCAATTGTGCAAACTCACGAGCCAACGCTTCGGTTTGATTAAAACCTCGCACCTGTCGTTGACGTTTTGTAATAGGAACAGGAACTACTATGGGATTCAAAAAATACGAGAACTGTTGTTGTTCGGCGAGGTATTCATATACATGTTCAGCCATGTGTTCAGCGACATACTGCGTGAGTATTCGATCGCGTGTTCGCTTTAGTGCGTATACTAATGCTTTTCCTTTTGTGTGGTGATAATCAAAGCATGCAAATACATTCCGTATGTCAGGATTCGGTGCTCGCGGTATGATCTTGAGCTGTGCTCGTGTATAGCGGGCAGGGAAGACGAGTGCTACGATTTGACGCAACCATTTCATGAGTTCTAGTCTACCACAGAGCATATGTGGTATACTATTTTCCATGAGTATACAAGACACGTTGAAAAACATTTTCTCTGGATTAACGAACCCACGTTCTGATCGATATGTTGGTATCGACATTGGTTCTTCATCGATTAAAATCGCACAGCTCAAGAAAGATAAAGGGCGCATTGTGCTTGAAACCTACGGAGAAGTCGCACTCGGCCCATATCAAATGAATGATGCGGGTGAACCAGGTGTTGCTGGTCAACTCACTAATCTAGAAATAGATAAGCTTACTGATGCACTCAAAAATTTGATTGGTCAAGCAAACGTGAATGCAAAGCAAGCGTTGATTTCAGTGTCATCATCCACGAGTCTTATTTTTATTCTGCAAGTACCACCTATTGGACAACGTGAACTCGGTGGTGTGGTACAGAACGAAGCACGTAAGTACATTCCGGTACCGCTCACTGAAGTATCGCTCGATTGGTGGATTATTCCTGAAAAGGAAGTGTATGGTGAAGATGAAGAGATTGGTGCGCCAAAGAAGAAAGAAATTGATGTACTTGTAGCTGCGGTACGGAACGAGGTTGTTGAACGCTACAATACCGTATCAAACTCACTTGGTCAGTTCTCATCAGTTGCGTATGAAATCGAAACATTCAGTGCTATTCGCGGTTCATTTAAACATGAACTTGCTCCTGTCATGCTCATTGATTTTGGTGCATCAGGTGTTCGGATGAGCATCATTGAACATGGTGTCGTACGTAAATTCCGAGCAGTGAACCGTGGTTCTGCCTACCTCTCATCATCGCTCCAAAAATCACTTGAGCTTGAGTTTGAAGATGCAGAAAAACTTAAGCGTGAAGTTGGACTCAACAAGACTCATCCGAACACTGAGGCATACAACATTATAAGTACTGGTGTGAATTACATTTTTTCTGAAATTCAGAATGTCATTTTGGACTTTGAAAAAGAGTATCGAAAACCAATTAGTAAAATTATTTTGACTGGTGGTGGTTCAGCGATGCCTAGTTTTAAAGAGCAAATTGAGTCAAAGTACAACATTACCACCACCTTTGCTGATCCATTTTCAAAAGCTCTGTCACCTGATTTTCTTGAGGAAGTACTGAGACAAGCTGGACCTGAATTTGCAGTAGCAGTTGGTCTTGCGCTCCAAGGTCTTGAGTAACCTTTTCATTTTTTATTAAAAAGAACTATAATAAACATATCTATGGACAAAGAATTTAAAACAACATTTATCCCAAAGAAAAATCCTGGCGGTGTGAAAGCTCCTGAGTCAAAAGGTAGCAAGGCACGTCGCAGTCTCTTTGGTATTTTGTCGATTCTTTTGTTCGTGACCGCACTCATTTCTACTGCGGGTGTATATCTATACAAGGCACGACTTGCATCAGTGATTAATTCACGCATTGATTCTATTAACCGTGCTGAGAAGGCGTTTGAACCCGCAGCTATTTTGGACTTGAAAAAACTCGACATTCGTTTACAGGCAGGTACTGAGCTCCTTAATAAACACATTGCGGTTTCTGATTTTCTTGACTCACTTGGTGAATCAACACTTCCTGAGGTGAGTTTTAACAATCTCTCGTTTGAGTATGAACTAGAAGGATCAGCGGTGAGCATGACTGGTGAAGCACGAGGCTACCTTCAGATTGCCCAACAGTCTGACATTTTTGAAGATAACAACTATATTCAAAATCATATTTTTTCTGATTTCACGCTCACTGAAACAGGTCGCATTACGTTTTCTGTTCAATTTACCTTGAATCCTGAGCTCCTTAAATTTGGTCGAACCACCGTTAACACTGAAGCGAACACCGAGGTACCTGATGGGGTGATCATTCCACCAACCAACGATGAACTCCCTGCCGGTGTTGATATTAACTTTGACGGAATTACCCAGTAAGCTACTACGCATTTCACTACCATTATGAAAAACATTATTTCAATTATTGTTACCATCGTATCCATTGCTGTATTCGTTCTCGTTGTGCAACCACAGTACACTGAGATTAAGGCAATGCAGGCAAAGGGAACAGAGCTTGAAGATGTCCTTGATAACGCACGCACGCTTCAATCAGTCCGTGATTCGCTCCTTGAAAAAAGAAACGCTATCACGAATTCAGATGTTCGCCGTTTAGAGAAACTCATTCCTGAAAGTGCTGATAACGTTAAACTGATTCTTGAATTTGAACAGATTGCTGATCGCTATGACCTGTCGATTCAAGCTGCAACTACCACCAAAGAAGAAGAGGGTGATAGTCAGCAGGTTCAAAGCTTCGATATCGAAACCAAAGATTATGGTATTATTACCCTTGACTTCAGTATTAATGGTGGGTACTCAGAATTTATTTCGTTCTTGAAAGATATTGAGAAGAATTTACGTATTACCGATATTCGCTCATTCAGTATTACACCACCGAGTGGATTTGATACGAATTACAGCTACAATATTAGTGTTGATACCTACTGGTTGAAAGATAATATTTAAAAAGTACTACCATGAAGAATAAAAAGACAATTAAGAATATTATTTTTGGACTCATTATTGCGATTTGCGCACTCATTATTTACTCTGCACTCAGTGGTAAGGAGAGCTCAAGCTCACAAACAGGTAGCTCAAGCTCACTCTCAAGTCTCATTGGCTCAGGGTCGTTTGGTCAAATTCAGGAAACTGATACTGATCTTGCGAATGCGGAGATTCTTCGTATTTTAGGAAACATTCAAAATATCGAACTCAATGATGATATTTTCCAAAATCCTGTGTTTAGAGAACTTGAAGATAGTCGATTCACCATTCCAAAACCAGTGCGTATTGGTCGCCCAAATCCATTCCGACCGATTGGGTTTGACACGGTTGAAATCGTTGGTGATGGTCTTGGTAGTGATACTAGTGTTCTTGACGATGGTGGTACTGGTTTTTTTGAAGAAACAATCTAACGTTACACAATAACTCCTTTCCTAAGGGAGTTATTTTTTGGTATGATAAAGTGTATAGATACGCGCTATGAATTTTTTAGAGACACTGGTAAAAAAAGGTCTCATTAATCGTTATCAAATTGATGAGATTATTGGACGCACCACCAAAGAAGAGAAAACAATTGAAGAAGTATTGTCTGAAATGGGTATCTCTGATGAAGCTATTCTTGATGCCAAGAGTGAGTATTTTGGTGTGAAGAAGAAAACTATCAACTACGCAGATATTGAAGAAGAAATTGTTAAAAAAATTCCACAGGATAGCGCACGAACCTATCAGATGGTTGCATTTGGTATGACTGATGATGGAATTCTTGAAGTTGGTATGCTCGATCCACGTAACATTGAGGCACAAAATGTTCTTCAATTTATCACTGCTGAGACAGGCACACCGTATGAAATTTACATCATCACTGAGTATGGTTTCAATGAAATCATGAAAAAGTACACAGGGTTAACCGGTGAAGTGGGTGATGTAATTGATGAGTACATTGATATTGATGCTGCAGTTGATGATATTAAAGATGATGACGAGAAGAGTGAAGAGAAAGATGGAAAAATTAAAGAAGATGCACCGGTCACCAAAATGGTTGCGGCTATCATTCGCCATGCGGTAAAACAGGGAGCGTCAGATATCCACATTGAGCATACCGGTGAGATTGTACGGGTTCGTTTTCGTATTGACGGTATTCTCAATACCTACCTCGAAGTACCCAAAGCGGTGCACAGTGCGGTCATTGCACGTATTAAAATTATGACGAAAACGATGAAGCTCGATGAACGTCGTAAACCACAAGATGGACGATTCCCGGCGATGATTGATGGTAGGAAAATTGACTTTCGTGTTTCTATCATGCCAACCTTCTTTGGTGAGAAGGTGGTGATTCGTATTCTCGATTCACAGAAAGGTATTCGGAAACTCAATCTCCTTGGTCTCTCATCAGAGCATGAACGTATGATTCGAGAAGCCATTGAACGACCTCACGGACTCATTCTCATCACTGGACCAACCGGTTCAGGTAAGACAACAACCCTCTACTCCATGCTTGGTGAAGTAGATCGGGAAACCAAAAACGTGGTATCACTCGAAGATCCGGTCGAGTATCAGTTCCCTGGAGTTAGTCAATCACAGGTGCATGCCGAAATTGGATACACCTTTGCTTCAGGGCTACGCTCGATCGTTCGTCAGGACCCGGACGTCATCATGGTTGGGGAAATTCGTGATAAGGAAACCGCCAATCTTGCTATTCAAGCAGCGCTTACTGGTCACCTTGTGTTTGCTACCTTACACACGAATAGTTCGTTCGGAATTATTCCTCGTTTGGTTGATATGGGTGTTGATCCATACCTTATTGCGCCAACTCTCATCCTTGGTGTAGCACAACGTTTGGTACGTAAGATTGCTGATGGTGCGGCAGTACCTATTGAAGAAGAAGCGAGTATTAAAAAAATGATACAAGAGCAGTTTGCTGATCTTCCTGATGCGTACAAAAAAGACCTTGATTTAGATCGTAATCTGTACAACGTACAATCAACGAAGGAAGCGCCAGATGGTATGAAAGGTCGACTTGCTATTCTGGAAATGTTTAAGGTCGATAAAGAGATTGAAGAAATTATCCTCGAAGATCCTACCGAACAAAAGATTTACGAGGCAGCTCGTCGAAAGGGTATGATCACGCTCAAAGAGTCGGCCATCCTCAAAGGCTTAGACGGCCTAGTATCATTCAGTGAAATTAATCAATTTTAACTATACTATCGCTATGAATAACGATTACAAACAACTTTTAGAAAACTTACTCCTCACCGTACAACGTGAGAATGCATCTGACCTCCACCTCTCGCCTGGTCGTAAACCGATTATGCGAGTTGAAACTGAGTTGATACCACTAGCGAATCGAGATGTCCTGACAAAAGAAGATACGATTGGTATTCTCAAGGAAGTGGTAACCGAGGACCAGCTCGCCAAAGTCATGAACATTGAAGAAATTGATTTTGCGTACTCATTTCATGATGAACTTCGGATGCGCTCGACTGCCTATGTTCAGAGTGACGGCGTCAACATCACGTTCCGCGTGATTCAAGAAGTGCGAGAGTTACGCGAACTCAATCTTCCTCAGGTGCTTGAACAGTTCACTCAAAAGGAACAAGGACTCTTCCTCGTTGTTGGTCCAGTGGGTCAAGGAAAGTCGACCACGATGGCTGCTATGATTTCCATGATTAATCACAATCGTCGCGAGCACATTGTCACTATTGAAAATCCTATCGAGTACCTCTTCCACGATGACCAATCAATCATTGATCAACGTGCTGTTGGTATTGATACCAAGTCCTTTGAAACGGGCTTGAAGTCAGTATTTCGTCAGGACGTCAACGTTATCATGGTGGGTGAAATGCGTAATCCAGAGACGATTTCAACAGTAGTAACGGCTGCGGAAACAGGACACCTCGTATTTTCAACACTCCATACGAATAACGCTGCCCAGACCATCGATCGTATTGTTGATTCATTCCCAGCAAATCAACAGAACCAGGTGCGTACTCAGCTTGCTGGATCGCTCATTGGAATTTTCTCACAACGCCTCATTAAGAGTCAGCGTGGTGGTATGGTACCAGCGTATGAGCTCATGATTAATACAACGGCAACCGCGAACCTTATTCGAGAGGGAAAGACCTATGAAATCAATACCGTCATTGAAACGGGTGCTGAACAAGGTATGGTCGATATGAATAAATCGCTGGTGGAGTTGGTTCAAGCAGGACACATTACTGTTGAAGATGCGTACCGTCATTCGCTTAATCCAAAATTACTTGATTCGATGATATAATAGAACCACTATGTTATTTAATTATAAAGTTGTTACCAAAGAGGGTATCGAAAAAAAAGGTCAAATTGAAGCAGCCAGTAGTGATATTGCGGTTGCTACTTTGCAGCGCAGAGAGTACGTTGTTGTGTCACTTGTTCCTGATAATAAAAAAGGATTTCTCGCATCAAATATTCCTTTCTTTGATAATGTACCAATGAAGCACATTGTGTTGATGACTAAGCAAGCATCAACACTGTTCGAAGCTCAGGTATCGGCAGTGAAGACCTTCGAGCTCCTCGGTCAGAATTCTGAAAGTAAAGGAATTAAAAAAGCACTTGATCAGGTAACCGAGGATATTCGTGGTGGAACATCGATTTCTGGTGCCATGGCTCGTCAACCAAAGGTGTTTTCTGATTTTTATGTCAATATGGTACGTGCTGGTGAAGAATCAGGTAAATTGACCGAAACATTTATGTTTCTTGCAGAGTACCTTGAGCGAAGTCATGCACTCACTTCAAAAACTAAAAACGCGCTCGTGTATCCATCGTTCATTATTTTCACCTTTATTACGGTTATGGTATTGATGTTGGTAAAGGTCATTCCTAACATGGCAAAAATTATTGTTGATTCAGGTCAAGAAATTCCCGCCTACACCAAGGTGACCTTGGCACTTTCTGATTTCTTGGTAAATTATGGAATTTTCCTTTTGATTTTTGTTGTTATTGCGGCACTTCTTGTATGGCGTACCCTTAAAACAGGTACTGGTCGAGATCGTTTCGATCAATTAAAGTTACAGCTTCCTGGATTTGGAAAACTGTTTAAGAAAATTTATCTCGCTCGTATTGCTGATAACATTAATACTATGCTCACATCAGGCATTCCAGTAGTGCGTACACTCGAAATTTCTGGTGATGTCGTAGGAAATGCTGTGTATAAAAATATTCTCCAAGATGCAGTGGAAGAAGTACGTGGAGGAAACAGTATTTCAAATGCATTTCAAAAACATGAAGAAATGCCACAAATTATGGTCCAAATGGTCAAGGTTGGAGAAGAAACGGGTTCTATTGGTACCATTTTAAAAACACTTGCACGGTTCTACAATAAAGAGGTTACGGATACAGTCGATACACTTATTGGTATGATTGAACCTGCCATGATTGTACTTCTTGGTATTGGAGTTGGTGGACTGCTCATGTCAGTTATGATTCCAATTTACAACGTTGCAAGCGGGGTGTCTTAATAGACAAATCACAACATCTATTTGGGTAGGTGTTTTATAGTGTATTTTGAAATACTACTTAAAATATTATCTGTCAATGTGAAAGAGTTGTTATGTACTAAGGGTTTTTGGTATAATCTAGGTAACCAATTCTGAGAAGAAGGAATTTCGGTTATTGAAATTATTATTTCAAATTGGAGACATTACACATGCTCCATATTATTCATTAAATTTTTTTACAGATATAACTATGAAAAAAGGTTTTACGTTGATTGAACTTCTCGTGGTAGTAGCGATCATTGGAATTTTGGCTTCAGTGGTATTGGCTTCACTCTCAACTGCACGTAATAGTGCAAAAGATGCCGCAATTAAGGCTGCACTTAAGGGTGGTCAAACTGAAATGGAGCTATACTTCATTGAAAACGATTACTATAATACCGATGGAGGAACTGGAACTACTTGTGGAGCAACGCTCACATCATTCCAGAACTCAATTTCTAACAACGGTGGTACTGGTGTGTGTGCTTCTGTATCTGGTGGGGCAACCTACTCTTACTACGCTGATCTCTCAGATGGATCAACATACTTCTGTGTTGACTCATCAGGGTTCGCTGGTGAACAGGCAGGTGCGGCAGCAGACGGAGACAGCTGTTCAACCACTTAATATACATTTAGTGTATATGCGGAAACAACTACTTCACGTAGTTGTTTTTCGTTTTATCCTTGTGTCAGTGTGGTACAATAGCGGTATGTTACCTACATTACTGTTACATAATAGACAAAATCGACGAGGATTTACCCTCACCGAAGTATTAGTTGTTATTGGTATTTTTACCATCCTGTTAATTATCATACTTTCAAATTTAGGTCGCAATCGTATGAAGACACGAGATACCATTCGTGTTGCAGATATGGATACCATTCGTCTTGCACTGGAGCGTTACCGTGCAACGTGCGGAGTTTTTCCTGCGACACTTGAACTTGATGCTCAAAATGGAAGAGCGGGAACATGTACAAGCACATTCGGGGATTTTATACCTGAGATACCAGTAGCCCCAACGCGTGCTGGCACTTCACTCTTGATTGATGAAGCAGTTTCATTAGGTTCAGTATTCAATGGATATTTTTATGCAGGATTATCAACATCACTCAATGGTCCCTGTTACGATTACCACCTTGGAACGGAGCTCGAATTTTCTGAAAACAATGGTGAACTGACTTCAGGATGGCTCTCAAAAGATCATGACTATGAAGCAGGTGAAGGAGCATATGATAGTCAGTGTAATGGTTCAGTTGCTGATTTTGGTAGCCTTGATAGTGAAGTTGATGATGCGAATGGGTTGTACGATTTTAGGAGTATTGATACTCATTAAGAGTTTTTGTATGAATGTCGTAGTTATCATTATTGGAACACTCTTGGGATTACTCGTTGGGAGTTTTCTCAATGTTGTTGCTCTCCGTTTTAATACAGGGAAGAGTATCGGAGGTCGATCAGAATGTTTCTCGTGTAGTCATGTACTCTCATGGAGAGACCTCTTTCCAGTTTTTTCTTTTCTCGTACAACGTGGACGTTGTCGCTACTGTTCAAGTCACATTTCGCCGGATAACATATACGCTGAAATAATTACTGCACTATTTTTCGGATTGATTACTGCTCGTGGTCTGTTTTTTGGTGTTTCTCTTCTTGCATTACCATATCTGATCGCTACTTTATTTTTATTCATCGTATTCTCAGTACTTATAGTCATTTTTCTCTACGACCTAAAACATAAAATTATTCCTGATACATTGTCGGTTACTTTTGGTGTGCTCGGTATATTCAGCATATTCTTTTTTGAATGGGCTGACCGTGTATTTGTGTATGTGGGTCTTCACATACCTGATTGGAGTCACGTGTTGGCAGGGATCGTTATACCACTTCCGTTTGTACTTCTTTGGATGATTTCAAAAGGACGCTGGATTGGACTTGGTGATCCTAAATTAATGGTTGGTATGGGTTTCTTACTTGGTATCCCATTAGGGATATCAGCCGTATTCGTATCGTTTTGGATTGGTGCGTTTGTTGCCTTGGTAGCTATTTTTATTAATGTCGTCTATAAGAAACGATTGTTACGGCAAGGTAAAAAAAGTATAATGAAGTCAGAGTTACCCTTTGCACCATTCCTTATTGTAGGAACACTTATTACAGCAATTTTATATATCCATGTATTTCCAATATGATACAGGATATATTAGGTATACACTTTTGTTATGAAACGTATAACGACCGAACAATTACATCTACAAGCAGGGTTTAGTCTCGTTGAGTTCGTTGTGGTGCTCGTCATTTTTTCTATTATGTCGAGTGTCTCAATTTTTAACTACAATAGGTATCGCGATCTTGTTCAGGAAACAAATGTTTCACAAGACATTGCTCTATCGATTAGACAAGCGCAAGTGTACGGACTCTCCTCAACTGATCGTATTGTTGGTGATGATACCATCGATCCCGAAGATCTCTTTTCATACAACGAAAGTATTCCAGATATTACCGAAGACCGGTCTGTTCGTGGTTTGTACATTGATCCTGATAATGAATCACTAACCATTTTTGAAGATCTTAATCGAAATCTTCGTTACGACTCAGCTACCGATCGTGTGATTGATACACGTTCTATTCTGAGTGGTAATGTCGAGATTCTTGGAGTTGATTTGTGTGATGGAAGTCCAAATTGCGGTAATATAGAAACAGATCCTGTAAATATTGCATTTAAACGACCGTATCCAGATGCATACATCTCTGATACTGGTTCGTATGCTATGTACGATTTTGCATCAATTTTGATTGGATCCTCAACTGAAGCTTACAATGTCTACATAGAGGTAAATTCAATTGGTAATATCACCGTAAAAAAAGATTATGAAGGTTAACTATACAACAAAAGGATTCACACTTGTTGAAATAATGGTATCCATTGCGATTTTTACTATTATCATCACTGTTGGTATTGGTGCTCTTTTATCAGTCATTACTTCATATCGAGCCTCAGAGAAGGAAAAAGAAGTCCACGACAGTCTTAATTATGTGCTTGAATCTATGACTCGTGAAATTAGATTAGGTAAGGATTACTACGCCAGTGCTGATTCGGATGGAACTGATGAGGGCTCAATTTCAGATGGTATTGGAGATTCACTTGGGTTTAATGCATCAGATAACCGCGGGTATGTTGTGTACTACATCGACGACGGTGTCTTAATGGTGCGACGTAGTGGAGCAACGAATGCTCAAAATGGTGTTCAAGCACTTTCAGATGACGGTCAGATCATTATTGAAGGTATTCGATTTACCGTTATTGGAACCGATCCCTTGAGTACTCCGAATTACAATCAACCACTAGTGTGGATCCAACTCCAAGCAACTGCTATTGGTGAAGATACACGAGAAACAACAGTTCAAACATTGGTATCACAGCGTACACTCGATGCGTAACGTTAATATTATATGAATTACTACTCTACAAAAAAACATACAGGGTTCACACTCATAGAAATGATTATTGCCGTTTTTATCTTTACTGTATCATTGACTGCACTGATGGCGATTTCTTCACGTGGATTACGGACAGCGAAAGAGGCACAGAATCAAGTTGTTGCAGATTACTTAGCACTTGAAGGTATTGAAATTGTACGTAATCTTCGAGATTCTGCACTCCTCTCACTTGAAGATGTGAGTACCTGGCAGAATGTTTTTGATCAAGATGGGTGTCTCAGTCAAGGAGGAGGTGATCCCTCATGTATGTTTACATTAGATGATCCTATTGTGCTTGAACCCTGTTCAACCTGTACTGTGTATTACAGTGAAAGCGCACATGCGTATCGACACGATCAGCCACCTGGATATGGGTATAAAGATAGCGGATTTACTCGAAAGATTAAATTTACCACAGCAACTGGTAATGATAGTGAAATTGTCGTAAAAGTTGTGGTCACCTGGAATGGTGGTGAAGTAGAGTACACCGATAATTTATTCCTTTGGTTATAGAACCTATATGCAGTATTCACCTACACAAAAGAATAATCGTGGATTTGCTATCCTCTTTTCAGTACTTATTTCTGCAATCATTCTCTTGATATCATCGGGAATATTTAACGTGGTACAGAAAGAGGTAATACTCTCTTCGTACGCACGTGAATCGCAACGTGCATTTTATGCTGTTGATTCAGCACTTGAATGTGCACTGTACGCAGATATTGTTGGCGTGAACTCACCTCCAGCAACTCCATTTTCAGTAGTTGCTCCAGCTGATGCTACGTTTGACTGTGGTGGCGATACTATTACCTCATCGTACCTTTCAAGCTCAGGAGGGACCCAAGACTACGAGTATCCCTTCGTGTTCCGTTATTACAATACATACAACACTGCCGATCACAGTTGTGCGTATGTTCTCGTTGAAAAAAATGAACGAAGTACTGACCTCACTGTTGTAGAAACACGTATGACTGCTGTTGGGTTTAACACGTGTGTCGATAGTGCTGGTGTCTATTCTGGAGACGTTAATATTCCTGATTTTAATGATCCCACACTCCTTGAACGTCGATTGACCACAACGTATAGTCAGTAAGTAGTTAGTTTAACGTGTATGGATAAACGAATCGCACAGAAACGGATAGTTCAACTCACTAAAGAGATTAATTATCATGCTGACCTGTATCATCAAAAAGATGCACCAGAAATTTCAGATGAAGCATATGATTCACTCTACCAAGAACTCCTCTCACTTGAGGAGCTCTTTCCTGACCTTCGTCAACACAATTCGCCAACCTTGCGTGTTGGTGACAAGATTCTTGAAGGTTTTGAAAAAGCACAGCATAATTTCCCACAGTGGTCGTTCGATAATATTTTTAGTTGGGATGAGTTGGTAGAATGGGAAGAGCGGGTAAAACGTCGTGTACTCGAACACACAGACCTTCACCATGAACCACTTGAATATGTCGTTGAATTAAAAATTGACGGCTTGAAAGTCATTCTCGATTACGATAACGGTGTATTCGTACGTGGTGCCACTCGTGGTAACGGAAGTGTTGGTGAGAATATCACTGAAAATTTGAAAATGGTATACGACATACCACTCACCATTTCTGAAACACGAGCACTCTCTATAGTTGGTGAAGCATGGATTGAAAAAAAACAACTGGTACACATTAACAATGCACGAAAAAAAAATGGATTACCTGGGTATGCGAATCCACGGAACCTAGCAGCAGGTACGCTCAGACAACTTGATACGCGTATTGTACGAGAGCGTAAGCTCAAAACTTTTGTTTATGATATTGATAGTCATGAACGTACATTTACAACACATTACGATGAACTGGTATTTTTGGGACAATCAGGGTTTTCTGTAAATAAGGAGTATATTGTTACGAAAGACATTAAAGAGATCCAAACGTACTACGAACAATGGGCAGGCATTCGTGGTGATCAATCGTATGGGGTTGATGGTTTGGTTATTAAAATTAACAATAACAACATATGTACTCGTCTTGGGTATACGGCTAAAGCACCACGATTTGCTATTGCATATAAATTTCCAGCGGAACAAAAGACAACCCATATTAATAATATTCGATTGCAGGTAGGGCGTACTGGTGTTCTCACACCGGTTGCAGAACTCGAACCGGTTGTTGTTGATGGTTCATTGGTAAGTCGTGCTACGCTCCATAATGTTGATGAGATAACTCGTCTCGATGTACGCATTGGTGATACGGTTATTATTGAAAAGGCTGGAGATATTATTCCTAAAATCAAGGAAGTTATCACACGATTACGATCGGGAAGTGAAAAAGTATTCCGTATTGAAGACCAAGCCCATAAACAAAACCTAAGTATCAGAAAAGAAATATCTGATTCAGGGGTAACGACATGGTACGTTGCCGGCGACAATGACGAGGTACGTATCCAGTACCTTACGTATTTTGTTTCTAAAAAAGCCATGAATATTGATGGTATGGGTGAACAACAGGTGCGAGCACTCTATCATGCTGGGTATATTCAACAACCTAGTGATATTTTTCGGTTGACCTATAAACAGATTTTTTCTCTTCCACTTTTTAAGGAAAAGGCCACACAAAATCTTCTCGATGCAATTCGGAATGCACGCACTATCGATTTCAAAACCTTTATTACCAGTCTAGGTATTCGCCATGTTGGAGAAGAGATTGCAGAACTCTATGCTTGTACATTTGATGATCTTGATACACTCATGACTGCACCATACGAGACCCTTGTAGGTATTCACGGTGTTGGTACACAAATTGCCGACGCAACCATAGCTTATTTCACAAATACAGAGAACAAAGCTGAGCTCAAACGACTATGTAAAGTAATTACCATTCATTATGGTAGGAGTGATACGACTTTAAATAATCTCAATGGTTACTCGTTCGTAGTTACTGGAACTTTAAATACTATGAGCAGGGATGAAGTTCATGCTGCAATCAAACATCGTGGCGGTAAGGTACTGAAACAAATCAGCAACACTGTAGATTACCTTGTTATCGGTGAGAAACCAGGATCAAAAGTGGACAAAGCTAAAGAACTCAACATTCCGGTTCTCACTGAGTCTGATTTTATTAATACATTTTTAACTGATTAACATAGCCTTTGAGTCATTTTTTTGTATACTATTAGGTATGAATAGTGATGAAATACGAGCACTCGCAGATCTTGCTCGTCTCGAATTGAGCGATGAAGATGTAAGCAACTATCAGAAAGATTTTGAGGGTATTTTAGGCTACATCAGTGCTATTAATTCGGTACAGGTGGATAGCTACGATGATCATGTACGTGGAGATACGGTAAACCGAATGCGTGATGACGAAGAAGCCTATGAATCAGGTATATTTACCGAGGATTTGTTAAACGCTACACCACATCGTGAAGGGCAATACGTTCGTGTAGATAAGATTTTATAGCTATGGATTTTCGAACAACAACAATTAGAGAGCTTCATGAACAACTTGTTTCAGGAACTGTAACACCTGAATCGTTACTCACTGAGAGTAGATTAGTTATTCATCAACGTGATGCATCCATCCATGCATTCATCGAGGTGTTTAACGATCAACAGGAAACAGTCGATGTTACCGCTGGGGTTCTCGCGGGTATTCCAATGGCGGTTAAGGATAATATTTTATACAAGGGACATATTGCTAGTGCAGCATCAAAGATACTAGAAAACTACCAGGCAAGTTATGATGCAACAGTTGTAGAACTCTTACAGCAACAACACGCAGTGATTGTTGGGCGTCTTAATATGGATGATTCAGCCATGGGGACGTCAACAGAATCTTCATACTATGGGATTACACGAAACCCACTCGACGAGACGCGCGTACCTGGGGGTTCTTCAGGAGGTCCTGCAGCTGCAGTTGCAGCAGGAATGGTATCGTACGCACTTGGTAGTGATACGGGAGGGTCAATACGGCAACCCGCAGCATGTTGTGGTGTCGTTGGTTTAAAACCAACCTACGGTTCTGTATCCCGCAATGGACTTATTGCGATGTCGTCTTCACTTGATGTGATTGGTCCTATTACCAATTCAGTCGAAGATGCTGAAACCATATTTAATGTTATTGGTACATACGATCCACGTGACAATACATCGGTTTCATATGATGTACGAAAGCAGTATCAAACGAAGAATACAAATACTAAAGTAATAGGTATTCCACGATCATTTCTCGAAGTAGATGGACTTGATCCTGAAGTACTCGAGAACTTTAATAGTTCTATTAGAAAAATGGAGGTAGCAGGATATACTATCGTTGATATAGATCTACCAAATCTCAAACATTCGCTGGCCGTGTACTATATTTTACAGCCAGCAGAGGTATCATCAAACCTTGCTCGATACGATGGTGTTCGCTATGGACTATCACTTAAGGGTGAAGATTTGATTGATAGCTACAAAAAAACAAAAACCGCAGGGTTTGGTAGGGAAGTGCAACGACGCATTATGCTCGGCACCTACGTACTCTCAAGTGGGTACCATGATGAGTACTACTACAAAGCGCGACAACTGCGAGCAAAAATTACAGAAGAGATTCGTGAAGTATTTGAGACTGTTGATATTATTGCAACACCAACAGCACCTAACGTTGCATTTCCGTTTGGTGCTAAAAAAGACCCTATCTCACTGTACCTCGAAGATGTATTTACCGTTCCCTACAACCTCACAGGAAATCCAGCGATTTCAATCCCGTCGGGAACAAATAGCGAAGGGATGCCATTTGGTATGCACTTTACCGCACCAATGTTTTGCGAAGACAAGCTCTTTGAGGTCGGCAAGGACTTTGAACGTGCTATACTGGAGTAACTATGGATTTCGTTGGATCAATTGCTGAATTCTTTCAAGGCGATTTCTCAGGTCCGCTTGCGTTTTTTCGGTTTCTCGGATTTCTCATTAGTCTTGCTTTGTTGGGTGGGTGTATCTATGCCTGGATCAATGATCTCAATGTGAGCTTACGTAAACGTGATCGTCGTGAAGAGCACTTTAATGTTCATGAACAACTTATATCCTCACCACAACGTGAACGTTGGGATAGTATCAGAGGTATGTTTTCATCATCTAACCCGACCGATTGGCGTATGGCAATTATTGATGCTGATAGTATGCTCGAAGATCTCGTAACCCAAATGGGGCATCAGGGTGATAGTTTTGGCGAAAAACTCATGTCACTGCGTGATGACGGGGTGTCGTGGACAGATGCTGCCTGGGATGTACACCTCCTCAGGAACAAGCTCGCGCACGAGGGTAGTGGATACCCGCTTAGTGATCGTGAAGCGTTTCGTGCCTATAAAATATACGAGAATATACTCTCTGAAAGTGGCTACCTTGCCTAATCTACAATTGTATGTAATATAATCTTACGTACAGCGGGGTGGAGTAATGGTATCTCATCAGGCTCATAACCTGAAGACGCTCGTTCGAATCGAGCCCCCGCAACAATCATGAGAAAGCCAAGCCTCGCGCTTGGCTTTCTCATTATTGTATTCGTTAGGAGAAGCGTCCCTGCGGACGCTTCGACTCGATGAGAAAAGCGCAGGTATATGTTTGTTTGAATTCGGCGAAAGGCGGATGAAAGGCAAACATACCGAGCTGGGGTCGCGAAAAATTTCCGTCAGGAAATTTATTTGTGACCGAATCGAGCCCCCGCAACACGAAACAACAACACACTAAGCTTTTGCTTAGTGTGTTGTTGTTTGACTCATTATATTTATATGACATACTTAGAAAAACTCGTAAAAATGAACACTTTTGCTTTTTTCCTCGGACTTTACTTACTTTTAGTATCCTACTTTATTAACTTTGTCATTTGAGAAAACCGGACAATCAAAAGCCTTGTGGCAGCGTATGGAGAATTATTTGACGCCTGATGTGCAGTCAGCATGTGCTCAGATATATGCCAAAGGAAAGCACCTTCGAGCACTATCGTTTGCTATGTTGATGTTCTTCTTCTTTATTATCATTATCCAGAGTCAATATGAGATTGTACCAATTATTACGTTTATTTTCATTGGATTATTTTGTTCTTGTCTCTGCTATGTTTTTGTATGGATCCTTTTAAGTTAGGTAAGAAAATATAAAATCCTGCTTTATGCAGGGTTTTGTTATTGTGTCGAGGGTGGGAATTGAACCCACGACCTTAGGTTTATGAGTCCTACGCTCTAACCAACTGAGCTACCCCGACATAGGTTCCAAGATAGCATATTTGCTTTGTAATTCAACTTTGAGAACAGTTGCAAACACTATTTGTTGTGCTACTATTATCCCTGTTGCGCTGGTAGCTCAACTTGGTTAGAGCACCCGCCTGTCACGCGGGAGGTTGCGGGTTCAAGTCCCGTCTGGCGCGCATCATGAGAAAAGAACAGTTTTGTGCTGTTCTTTTCTCATGAATACTTCGCGTCCTGGAGCAAGGCACCTGCGTGCCTTGCGTCGGGATCTTGAAAGGCGGAGCCATGTCGAGCATTAGCGAGACGGGCGAGCCAGGGTCGTGAGCCTATATTTTTGTTTACAAAAATAAGGACTCCTGACCAAGTCCCGTCTGGCGCACCCAAAGAACAAAAATCACAGTTTATCTGTGATTTTTGTTTGACTGAGCCAACGCCGGGGATTGAACCCGGGACCTCCACCTTACCATGGTGGCGCTCTACCAGCTGAGCTACGATGGCGACCCGTTTATACTAATACAAAAGGTAGTGAGAATCAAGTTATAAACATATGTGACAGCTGTGTATTACCCGTATATCTTTTTGGTATGACGTGGTATGATGGTTGTAATTAGGAGCATTTAATACACAAGCTATATGGAATACAACGAACAACATAATCAACAGGAACAACCAATAATTCGGGAGAAAAAAACGTCATCAATGACCTTATGGTACTGGATTGTTGGAATTGTACTACTTGTCCTTGCGGGGTGGTATGCATACAGTGCAGGTTGGTTTAACACCCGCACCATCGAACTCGAAGGTACTCTACCAGTTGAACTAAATGGTGGTACCGGTAATGGTGCACTCCCGCTTAATGCTGCACCAATTGATTCTGTAGTGATTGAGACCAGCGAAGGATTTCCTGTTCAGCAAACTGTTGTGGTATCTGGAAACCTTCCTGATGGATGTACCTATCTCAATGATCCAGTACAACTACGGGATGGTAATGTATTCTATATTACACTCGACACACGTAGGGAAGGCGATACCTGTACCGAAGCATTAGTTCCGTATGAAACACGCATTGATCTCCAGGTTAACAATCTTCCAAGAGGAGTATACGTTGTGAATGTAAACCAACGTGAGATAAGTTTTGAACTTGAGAGTGATAATGAACTTGATTTTTCAGCAGGAAGTGAAAAATAATTAAAATACCACTAGATGTGGTATTTTAATTATGATTTTATAAGACCAATATGTTTTAACTCATCGACCTGTTCTCTTGGTACATGTTTAAAATTTCCTGGGAGCATGCTCGGTGCTGTGATGGTATGAATACGAACACGTTGCAGTGATAAAACGGTAAGATTACACGCATTCGCCATCCGTCGTACTTGGTGTTTACGACCTTCTTTGAGAGTGATACTAAATGTGTGCGCATCAACTTTTTTAGCAGTAGCTGGTTTAGTCCACCCGTCTTCGAGTTTGATGCCCTCAGACATTTTTTTCATCATACCGTTCGTTACCTGCTCTCGTACCCTAACTAAATACTCTTTCTCCAAAAGATGATCTTTACCAGTAACCGCTTTGGTCACGATACCGTCATTTGATAAGAGAATGAGTCCTTCTGATTCTTTATCGAGTCGACCCACGGTATTGAGATGTGTAAACTGTGGAAATATGTCAAAGATATTTTTCTCACCAGTGTCTTTTGATGACACGCATCCACGTGGTTTATACACGAGTACCGTTATTTTCTCTTCCATGTGTGTTCGTAGGTTGTCTGAATAACTTACGATGTCTCGATCAGGGTTAATTTTATCACCACTCTTTGGTTGTTTTCCGTTTACTAAAATGTCACCCGATTCAATAAATCGTTTTGCTTCACGGCGCGACATGATACCTTGTTCTGATAAATATTTTTCAATGCGAATCATCATGAATCTGTAGTAAACATTTTCCACACGTTTCTCGTTCGTATGTACCAGTCTTGAATCGTATCAAATCGATCAGATGAACGTGCAATTGAAAATGATGACCCGTGAACCTTGGTTGGTAGAATATAGATATAGGAAGGGGAGTACAAGAATACTGCAGGTTGTTCTTGGATAATTGCATCATCAATATTGGTGAGATCAGGATTTTTTGATGCACGTAAGTTCGAGAGTAGTGTATCAACATTACTATTATTAAACAAACTAATATTTAATCCTGGGTCGCTGATTTGCGATGAGTGCCAAAATGCATACATGTCACTCGGTTTTTCAATTTCATATCCAAAAATTACCGCTTCGTATTCTCGCGGACGAAGAATGTTTTGGTTAAAATTACCTTGATCGTAGCTACGGATAGTCGTTGAAATACCAACAGCCGCGAGATCGTTTTGTACATGTTCCGCCACCAATTTCATTTCATCGGTATTTGGTATTGAAATATCAAACTGGAGTGTGACCGGTTCTTTGTTGATACGTTTTGTATACACACCCTGATCATTTGTATCCCACCCATCTGCTTCAAGGAGCGTGCGTGCTCGTTCACTATCAAATTCATGTTCAGTACGAGCGAATCCAAATGGTGATGAAACTGGGGATGCATATCCTGCAAAAATCTCGTCAACAATAGCCTGCTTATCAATTGCATAGTTAATTGCTTGCCGAACACGTAATGATTTAAGTAACGGTTGTGATTCTTGATTGAAGAAGAGGGCAAATACACGAGGAAGCGTTGCGCTGTAAATGCGTTCAGGATCCATATCAACAATAGAAGATGCCGATACTCCATATGCCGCATCAATATCACCACGTACTAATGCCCGCATCAGGTCAGCTTCATTATCAAAAAAGGTAAGTACTATTTTTGTAATGTACGCCTCTTCAGAGGTTTCTGATGAACGTTCAAGAACGTATTCTGATGGTACCCCCGTTTCTTTGGTGGTGATATGGCGCACAGTATACGGACCTGATCCTACTGGGTGTGAATTGTAATTACTGAAGATAAATTCTTGTGGATCAATATTACTCCAAATATGTTCTGGAAGTACGCCGAGTTCGAGATTGTAGAGAAAATCACTAAATGGTCGAGCAAGTTTAAAGAGCACGGTATACGTATCTATTTTTTCTACTTCAACCCCTTGCCATTTTGTTGCGAGAGGACTCTTAATCAGACTGTCTTGAATAGATGTCACGGTAAATACAACATCGTCCGCATTTAATACTTCACCATCTTCAAAGTACAATCCTTGTTTCAGGTGGAGTGTGTACGTGAGTCCATCAGGTGATGTGTCGATGTGTTCAGCGAGTTTGTAGGTTACTTCGCCAGTGCGATCAATACTGAGAATTGGTGTGAACACTAATCGTGTTAGATCTATATCGGCTTGTGACTGGGCGAGTACTGGGTTAATGAACCGAGGAGCACCAATGATACCTTCAGTGATGGTTCCACCACGTGCTTTGATGGTTACCATCATGTTTTGATTCAGGTGCCACAGTACACCAACAATGCTGATGATAACAATGAGAAAAAAAACACGCACGAAGACAGATGTATTGTGAACGCTCAATCGCATGTTCATTACTTGGTGACCACAACAGCTATTGATACTATGGTGAAGAGTATTGCGATAACAATAGCTGCCTGAAAGATAGTTTTTTCACTACCTCGCCGGGTATTTTTAACCGTATCGATTGAATCACTACCACCAAAAGCGCCACCAAGAGATTCTTCTGATCGTTGCAGTAGGATAACGATAACGAGGAGTACCGAGAGAATAATTTGTAAAACCGGCAATACATTAATGAGTGTCATATATCGTGTATGGTAGCAAAAAGCCATAAAAATACAAAATTGACTATAGGCTAATGTGTTTTCTACCATAGTGTTCTGTTCTTTGCAGGTGCACGTTTTTTGTTATAATAGTGCATATGAATGAACTCAAATATCAGATTACACAACTCGTTTTTCTCGTGCTTCTTGGACTCGGTGGTTACTGGGCGTTGACGAGTCTTGATACCGGGGTTACGTACACACGTGATCAAATCGTTGAGGTACAGCATGAACAATCGTCTGATGAACAGGTAAACGCTGTTAATAATGAAACGGTACTCGTGGTTGAAGATGAACCAGTAGATACAGAACCAACAACACCTGTTGTGGAAAATGAACTAACCACAAGTCATGAAGAGCTCATTGCTGACCTCCAAGCGATGGTGGATGCAAAGGTGAGCATTGATTCAGGTGCGAGTGGTGACCGCGTCGGTACTGTTCAAGAGTTCCTTGCTGTGTACTTTAGTGACCGTACTGTAAATATCGATAAAGACTTTGGTCCTACGACCAAGGGGTTGGTAAAAGAATTCCAACAAAAAGAATTAAACGGTGGAGATGGTCGGGTTGGGCCGAATACCTTGAAGGCCATGATCGAATACCTCGAAAATTAAAAAATAAGTGCGGAAGTAGTTGTTTTTTTTGTTATAATACTATCCATGCAATACAGGAAGGTTAACAACATGGTCCTGAGTACGATCTTTTGTTTGATGGTTTTTTTCATCACACCGTTACTCGTTCAGGCTCAGACATTTACCGCTGACGATATTACGGGAGACTTAGGAGCTTCCCGCGCGGTCTTTATTACCGACCTTAATGGCGATACGTATCTAGACATATATGTTGGTAATAATGGTCAAAATAGACTTTGGATTAATGACGGATCGGGTAATTTTACCTCAAATGGTATTAGTGGCGATACAGGATTTTCATTAGGAGTTGCTTATGGAGATGTAAACGGTGATACCTATCCTGATATCTACGTTGCAAATTACAGTAGCGAACAAAACAAACTCTGGATCAATGACGGATCTGGTAATTTCACCGCGAATAATATTAGCGGAGATTTAGGATTGTCACGTTCGGCGAGTATAGGTGATGTTAACGGTGATACCTACCCTGATATCTATGTAACCAACTATGGTGCTCAAAACAAACTTTGGATCAACGATGGATCTGGTAATTTCACCGCTGGTGATATCAGTGGAGATTTGGGAGATTCACTTTATGCCGTTTCAACCGATCTCAATGGTGATACATACCCTGATATCTATGTAGCTAATTTTGGTCAAAACAAACTCTGGATCAATGACGGATCTGGTAATTTCAGCGCTGATGATATTACTGGAGATACGGGAAATTCAACTTATAGTAGCGTTGGTGATCTCAATGGCGACACGTATCCTGATATCTACGTTGCAAATTACAGTAGCGCACAAAACAAACTCTGGATCAATGACGGATCTGGTAATTTCAGCGCCAATGATATCTCAGGAGATTTAGGGAATTCTTTTAGTGGTATTTTAGGTGATGTTAATAGTGATACCTATTTGGATGTCTATGTCACTAATAAACTTAACGAACAAAACAAACTCTGGATCAATGACGGATCTGGTAATTTCACCGCGAATAATATTAGCGGAGATTTGGGAAATTCTTCACAAGCTGCATTTGGCGATGTTGATGGTGATACTTATTTAGATATCTACGTTGCCAATGATAGTGATGAACAAAACAAACTCTGGATCAATCACGGGGAAACTAATTTTCTGTTAATAGAAAATCTAAATCAATATCAAATGTTTCAACGGGATGAAGTGGGTCAGTCAGATATAACCATCTCGGGTTCTTACGGGGGAAGTTGTTCTTCTGTTGAAGCGAGTTTCAACGGTGGTTCGTATGCCGTCATTGACGCTTCACCTTCTGGTAGTACGTTTTCAGGAACTCTCGCAGATCAAGCGGTAGGACAGGGGGCTCTCGCAGCACGTTGTGCTAATAACACGAGCATTAACGATAGTGTATTAGATATAGGGATTGGTGACGTGTTTGTCATAGCTGGCCAATCAAATGCGGTGGGAAAAGGAGAAACGCTAAATAGTTACACACACGCAACGCTCAAAGCTGTCGCGTTTGATGAATCAGATTCGTGGATCAAAGCGAACGATCCTATTGATATTGAGACATCTGACGGCTCACCGTGGCCTCTTGTTGCTAGTAATATTATGAGTGATCAAAATGTACCCACTGCTTTCATTACTACAGCACGAAGCGGAACGGGACTTGTTGCGAATTCCGATTGGCTTCCTCCTTCGGGACCTCAATATGTAAATATGTTGCAACAAATTGATGATTCAGGAGTAAATGGTGTAAAAGCAGTGTTGTGGTATCAAGGCGAAGCTGATTCGTTTAGTGCTATACCAAAAGCAGATTACAATAACGCTCTCGATCTTTTTGCTACAGAAATTAAAGCCGATGTTGTAGGTGCTCCTTCAATCGTAGTCGGCCAAGTTGGGGAACAAGTGCCGGGACGTACCCGTGAAGGAATTGATAACATTCGCCTAGCACAGTCAGAAGCGTGGGATGATAACTCTGATATTTTTGCAGGACCTTCCACGTATGACATTGAACTCACCATTGATGGTCTTCACTTTCAAACTGACCTTGAAATCCAAACTCTCGCTGATCGATGGTGGGCGGCTATAGATGAAGCTTTATATAATGGGACCAAGGGACGCGGTCCAAAATTTGTGAGTGCCAGTGAAAATTCCACTCGGACCGAAATCATCGTTGATTTTGAGAATGTCGAAACCACCCTTCTGCCAGCCACTGGAATTGAAGGATTTCGTGTTGAAGATGATGATGTTGCGGTCAGTATCAGTAGTGTGGATCGTTTGGATGCTGATTCTGTCACTATCACCCTCGCGTCAGCACTCAGTGGCACCGCCACCGTCAGTCTCGGATCAGGTAATGATCTTGGAAATCTTACTGACAGCAGCACATACAATCTGCCAGCTGAAACATTTGTCGATGAAAGTGTAAATCTCTATGTTGATACCGTTCCTCCCACCATCACCCTCCTTGGCACCACCCCCGTGAACGTAAACCAAAATGACACCTACACCGATGCCGGCGCCACCTGCACTGACGACATCGATCCCACCTGCACGGTCACCACCGTGAACCCCGTAGATACCGCTAC
>JAGQMN010000004.1 GCA_020428645.1 Patescibacteria group bacterium | reverse complement strand
AATATTAATTCTAATACAAAGAAAGATACAAAATACCACAAAAAAATGCTCTGAGAAAAAGGTCTATTTGTTTTCATTACCTAATTGTTTAATATTAAGGTAACAATATTTATATTATAAGTAAAGATACATCTTAATAATAAAAAAGCCTAAAAAGGCTTTTTACTGTGCTCAGGGGCAGATTTGGGGTCAAGTTTCTAAGCTCAAACTTCGTCTACTAACGTAGACTCGTTTTCACTAAGAACTTCCTCCCCGGACTCAGCTGTCGTACTCGCGTACGCTCCGTGCGACATGCTTCCGTCTTTCAAATACTGCACGCACGCACAGAAATGTGCATGCTCCTCTGATCAACATACACGTAAAAAACGAGTCTAGAATAGACTCGTTTTTTACGTGTTGTGCTCAGGGGCAGATTTGAACTGCCGACCCCTTGTTCTTCAGACAAGTGCTCTAACCAACTGAGCTACCTGAGCATACGTGATTTATGAATCACTATTCGTACCAAATAATCGTTCAATAAGATTTACATCCTTAAATAAACTTCCTGGATCACTAATGATACTTCGAGATGCGTCAACGTTATCTTTTACATCGTTATAGGTATTTACTGCACTTTTGATGTAGGGTTTTGAAACGTAGAATGCACTAACGGTAATAGCGATGATAAAAATCCAGTACAACCACTTCCCTATCATGGTGCGCCTGATGTACAACTGGATCTTGGTAATCTTCTCTTGGTTCTCACGAATAAGCTCTCCTTGTTCTTTAAGGAGTGCGTTATTTTCTTCAAGAATTTTCTGAAAATCTTGATCCATCGAGAGAGAGTATAGCACAATATTGTGTGTGAGCAATTATAAATATAGTACTCACCCTATACTCCGTGTCGTACCTTCTCCAGGTAAACAAGTGGAAGCAAGCGGGCAAAAACGATCCTCAAGGATTGTTTTTGTGTGCGACCTCGTGCTGGAACCAAAAATTAGCAAGAAATATATAATAATTTGCATAGTTAAATTTAATAAATAAAAAGTAGAATGGCTTATTCTACTTTTTCTAAAATCTTAACAATGCCATTATCTGCATCTACTTCAACTAAATCTCCGTCTTTTAAAACTTTTGAAATGGTTTTTAACCCCACAACACAAGGGGTTTCAAGTTCACGAGATACGATTGCAGCATGGCAAGTTAAACCACCCTCATCGGTAATAATTGCTGCTGCTTTTTTCATTACGGGAACAATAGAAGGCGTTGTAGCTATTGAAACCAATATGTCACCATCTTTCATTTTATCCATTTCATTGGATCGATTAATAACTCTTACAACACCAGTTACAAAACCTGGATATGCCGTATTACCATAAAATATATCAGAGTTATTAATTTCCTCATGAAGCTTTTTAATTGACCTATAAAATGGATCACACTCCCTTCCTATCAATAATTCAACATTATTATCTTCAGTAAGTAATAATAAGTGTCTATTTTCTATGTTTTTGGAAATCATCTTATATTCATCTACTTCTCCTTTAAGTCCGGCTTCAATAGTTTTAATCGGCAGAGACTGCACCTCCTTGAGACTTAAATTTAAGCGATTTGCAAATTCATTAAGCAGTAATTCTAGATGATAATAAGACTGACTTTGATAGTCTTTTCTTCTCGGTTTTGCCCATACCATTTTACCTGTTACTTCAATAATCATTTTCTCAAAGTCAGATAACTCTAAATCCTTTATAAGTTTTTTTCTTTTATTAAGTAAGGTCTGTCTCTTGTTATTTAAGTACTTTAGTTTTTCATTTGCTGATTCACTTGTCTCGATTTCTGAAGTGATAAAATTATAAAATTGAGATATAGAGAAAGCAGGACCTGCATACACATAATAAACCCAGGTATGCTTTTTAGTGTGATTTTCCAAATCATTCCAAAAATCTGGATACTTCCTTGCAATTTCTTTTTCTGAAAGATTTTTTAAATCTTTAATAAAATCTGAGTCAGTTTCGTATTTTGCCAAAATTTTTAATAGTTCTTCATCTTGGTCTTGAGAAAAAGAATTTAAGTATGGTTGAGTAAAAGTTTTATAATATTCTTTAAACTCATCCTTTGATACCTTATTTTGTAAAATTTTTTCAAGGTTCCCTTCAAAATATGAAAACTCTCCAAAATCTAAAACAGGAAGAGAAAAACCATAAGCATATAAGCGAGCTTGTTTTTCAATAAATTCTTTATATAAAGCAACAAGTTCGATATTTTCAAACTTAGATAGATCTTTTTCTAAAATATTTTCTTGGGACCATTGATTAAATTTTTCACCAAAATTGTTTACCGCATCAATGAAATTATTTTCAACATAATAAATATCGTTATCTGTTCGCTCTTTAATTTGCTCATGCGCTTTTTTCCAAGAAGACATATCTGCAATATATTCAATATCATTATCTTTAGCTGATATCCCAAAAATCAGCCGAGGAAGATTTAAATCTGATTCATAAAACTTTGCAGCCTGTACCCAAATATTATTTCTAAAATATGGTGAATTAAAATCCCCAGCTATAACTTTCCAATTATAAGATTGATACCATTTTTTTTCTAAAGGCGTTACACTTCCCAAGGTCGTAATCGGCCGACTCTGTACAACATAGAAGGTATTGTCTTCAAAAGCCCATTCAATATCACATGGGAATCCGTAGTGGTTTTCGATGTTAATAATGATGTCTGACAATTCTTTAATTTGGTCTTCAGTAAGGACTTGTTCGTTAGCTTCTGTTTCTGATAAATCCTTCCATTCATTGAAGCCATGTTCAGGATCTAATGTATTTGAACGATAGAGTACTTTGTTTTGGGTGTTGACGTTAATGTCGATGATTGCTTGAGGTTCCTTGGTAACAACATATGAGTCTGGAGTAACTGATCCTGATACAATAGCTTCACCAAGTCCTAATCCTGCTTCGATGATAATTTGGTTGTAATCTTCGGTAACTGGGTGTACTGAAAAAGCAATTCCTGATTTTTCGGAATTGACCATCTTTTGTACTACAACAGCCACTGAGATATGGGTGGTGTGTAGCTCCTTTTCAAAGCGATAGAAGATGGCTCGTGGAGTAAAGAGACTTGCCCAACAGTTTTGTACCATTTCAAGAAGGTTCTCATCGATAGTATTGAGGTATGAGGAAAGTTGTCCTGCCCATGCATGGTCTGCTCCATCTTCTGCAGTTGCACTTGATCTCACTGCAACATATTCCATATTGTGGTTTTTGTATTGTTCTAAGACTTCATCTGCAATATCTTGTGGTATTTCTGCGTGTTTGATGAGTGCTTGGATCCTTTCTGAAGCATCTTCTACGGTATGAATAGCTTTGGTATCTACGGTATCTAATACTGCTTGGATTTCTTGAATCAAATCAGTTTCTTTGATGAAGTGATCAAAGGTATCTGCAGTAACCACATACCCGTCAGGAACGGGAATGTTGTTTTGAAGCATTTCACCAAGTGAAGCTCCTTTTCCTCCAGCAAAGTTGGCGTCGTTTTTTGAAAGTTGGTTGAAGTCTCTTGTATATTTCATATAATTTATTATACCAACAAAAAATAATAAAAAATTCTAAGTGCTCGACGTGGTGTCCCCACCAGGAATTGAACCTGGATTTAGAACTTAGGAGGTTCTCGTTCTATCCGCTTGAACTATGGGGACAATAGTTGGATTATAGCTACCTATTCATATACCGCAACAAAAAAGGCGCTCCGGTTGAGGAGAAGCGCCCACGATAACTAACTATAACTAATCATTTAATTTCAACTATGAAATCTCAACCAAATAATCTTTGTATTAACATAAACATAGTAATGAGCAGCCTAACCTAGCAGGGTAAGAATGTGTTAGGCTTGCTCATTACAAACTAACCGAAAACCTTCTCTATTATACTCACAAAACAAACAACACCGCAAGGTGTTATTTGTTAGGCAGCTTGTGCCATATCCCCACTATCAGTATCTGCATTCATAGCAATTACCTTGGCATCTGATGCCAGGAGTTCTTTAATCTTTGCTTCATTGAAACCAATAACAATTTCATTATTAATTTCAATAACAGGCACACCCATCTGACCAGTCTTTTCCATCATTTCTGCACGCTTTTCTGCGTCCTCAGCAACGTTGTATTCTGTGTATTCAATGTTATTTTCTGCAAAATAGTCTTTTGCCATGTGACAAAAGTGACAGGTTGGTGTTGAATAAATGATTACGTTTTTCATATTTTTTAAACGATTATGTATCTAATAAGTACGTGGGTAGTATACCAATAAAATGAATAAACGTTAATCTTACTCTTCCTCAATGATGCGAATGACGGTCTCCCCTTCACGTACTACATCAAAACGTGTCCTCAATTCATCTTCGAGTCCGCGGTCGGTTTCAAGGTGTTCAATTTTTGCCTGAAGATCTGCCTTTTTCCGTTCAAGGTCACTGAGCTGTTCTTCGTAGCGTTCACGTTCAATATCTGCATGTTGTTTTTTCACAAACGATGCGTAAGCACTGCGCACAAAGAGTGCGAACACGAGGGCAAGGGGTACGAGAAAAAACCATGAATGATAAAATGGACGTTGATGCATTGTTGTCTGGTTACGTACCATGGTATATGATGAGTATACTATGAACATATTCAGTAAAAAAGCGCGGAAACGAGCGCATAATTTCATGGTTGTCATTGGAATTCTCGTGGCAATTAGCATGGTGCTCCTCTACTCTGGAGCGTTCCGACTTTAACAAAAAAGCCGAAGAATACGTTCTGGCTTTTTTTGCTACAAAATTGACTATATATTTATAATTTGTATTATTTAAACTAAGAATTTTAAAACTGAATTATTAATCCAAACAAACATTGATGAAACAAAAACTTATTGAATTATTATTCAAGTACGGCGTGATTGGCACTACTTTTAAAACACCAATCACATTTAAATCAGGGACTAAAAGTCCTATGTATTGTGATTTTAGAATCGCACGCGCTCACCATGATCTTAAAAAAGTAATCATTAAATCTTTGGAAGAAAAGCTCAAGGAAATGGGCATTGACGTTATCATGTCAGTGTACTCTGGGGCTGCCCTTTACGGTGAGATCATCTCGTACACTCTAGAAACACCGGCAGCATACGTACGTCCTGATGCAAAAGCTAAAGATTATGGTCTACAAAAGCTCATTGAAGGAACAGACGTAAAAGGCAAAAGAGTTGTACTCATAGAAGATCTCATATCAACAGGAGGAAGTATGATTACAAATGCAGAAATCATAAAGAAAGCCGGTGCCACTAAAGTACACTGTATTTCTATTTTCTCTTATGAAATATTAGGAGCCGACAAGAACTTCAAAAATGCGGGATTAACATATGAATCCCTCCTGAACATTTACGATTTACTACCCGTACTCGAAAAATCGCTTCCACCAGCAGATTACGAAAAATTGATGGATTGGGTAAACGACCCTGTTGATTGGTTTAATCGACATAAACTTGAATTTGACTTTGGCTTCCTAACACAATT
This sequence comes from Patescibacteria group bacterium, assembly GCA_020428645.1. GTDB lineage: Bacteria > Patescibacteriota > Minisyncoccia > Phycocordibacterales > UBA1006 > UBA1006. Next base: position 42,111 of record JAGQMN010000004.1, on the reverse strand, counting down.
ACGAAAATCAGCAGATCAATCAGGTAGTATTATATCTTTTGGTCTTGATCCTGTTATTGATGCGTTGCCACAGGAATATCAGTCAATGGGTATAGACGGATTTGTTGCGTTTATGGAAGAAGTCTTTAAGGAAATGGAAAAAGCAAATGTAAGCCCTGGGATGTTCAAACCAAACCTCGCGTGGTGGCAAGTCCACGACAATCCGTATTCAGGAGAGTACCGTGGTTCAAACGCCCTGGTTCATATGTTGGGACTGATTAACAAATATTTTGTTGTGCCGATCTGTCTTGATTATAAAAAAGCAGATATTGGAACCAGTTCAGAACAATGGGCACAATATGGATTTGGATCATGGTTGTCAAACTCGGTAACAGTTCATACCTATATGGGTAGTGACTCGGTCGGTCCTTTTCTAAATTACTGTAACCCACAATACAGTAGAGGTGCCTATTTACTAGTGAAGACTACCAACCCAGGTGCTAAAGACCTTGAATTGAAAGCAATGTTGAATGGTAAACCAGTCTACGAAGAAGTAGCTGAAAACCTTATATCATGGTCAAAAAATAGACCTGGTGTGGGAGCTGTGGTAGCTGGAAATTCAGCGGAAGAACTCGCTATCTTAGGTGCGAAATTCGCAGGTAAAGATATCCCTCTATTAATCCCAGGTGTAGGCAAATCACAAGGTGGAGATGCTAGTGAAGTCGCACAAATACTTCGAGATTCTGGTATTGAACTTGCACTCACTCGAATAAACTTATCAAGTGGTTTGACTCGACCATGGTACAAGAAAGGTGAGGAGAATCCATCAACAAAGGAATGCATTAACATGATTGTTAAAACCTTGGATGATCTGAACAAGTCAATTAACTTTCAAAACTAAATACTCATTGAGTATAAAAAGGATGACACAAATCATCCTTTTTTATTTCAAATATTTGTAAAAACACATAAAAATAGTAGTATATTCCCATTGGTCCCATCGTCTAATGGTTAGGACGTCAGGTTCTCATCCTGGAAATCGGGGTTCGACTCCCCGTGGGATCACAGAAAAAGCTAGCTTAATGCCTACACGGGCTTTTAGTTAAGACTGTCTATGATCTGTTTCACTACATAGGCAATACTTTTCTCAGCATCAATTTTTACCGAGTCGTTCAAGGGTTCGTAATTTTTTAAAACTTTCTTCAAGGTCTCCTCCTCAAAAAAATGATCTTTTCTTTTTTTAAGTCTTTCGGTTAAGAGAGCTCGGTCTGCAACCAATTCAAAGAATCTCAGATCGCCAATATTTTTTAATTGATCTCTATGTCTTTTTTTTGCAACGTACCCAGAAACTACAAAATCTTTGCCGGTATCTATTTCTTTAAGTTTTTTCGTGAAAGTGGAGAAAAAAGAGTCTCTATCTTCATCAGTTATTAACTTACCTGATTTCATCTTTTCCTTAAAACTATCCGGTAAATAATCATCCATTTCATAAAAACCAAGATTCAGTTTTTCTGCAAGCATTCTTCCTACTGTCGATTTGCCCGCACCAGGCAGCCCCCAAACAAATATAATCATGATACCATTCATTATAACAAAGTTAGGTTAAAAAGACGTACTACGTAGGTTGGCTAATGAGTATAAAAAAACCAAGGGGTAATATTCCTTGGTTTTTTAATACTGAAACAGACAAACTACCTATCGAACCTATTCAAGTTCATGGCAAGCATATTTTGAATGCCCGATAGTGTTACCTGTTTGTTTGTCAACTCTATTGGATAAATAGGTTGTGTTGTATTGCCTTCAATATTACATATTGCTAAATAATATTTGTTAACCAACTTCGCAAAATCTTTATTCCCATGAGTATATTCAGTAGCTAATGCACAAAAATCTAATGCTTGGAAAAGCCAGGGTTCTTGTATAAACATCTGTACTTCTGCTTGGTTTGCTGGGTTCATCCAATGGTCATTCCCAGGGATCAGGTTTTTTGCAATATGAGGTCGTGGAACGGCTCCGTATAAATCAACCATCGCGTGAGTAAAGTCAACAGCAGATTGCATAGAATCGACTGTATCAACATCTGGATGACCAAATACCATTAATATCTCTGGTGTAATACCGAAAACTTCTTTTGATATCCGAAGCGCTTCAATGGACTTTTTTGCAGGATCACTATCTTTGGATGAAAAGTTATGCGCCTTACCAACCTTTCGCCAAACTTCAGGTGCTCCTCCATCAATTCCAAAACCTGTAGTGGTATAACCAGCTTGCACAAGTTTCGTAATTACATCTGGATGCTTTTCAGCACAATTCAAAAAAGAATCAATGGTAGCCAACGCTCGCAGAGTTACCTGAATCTCAGGAATATTACTACGAACTTTGATAACTGTATCGGCAAATTTTCCTAATTGTACAGGTGATTGGAAAACATCTAAATTCGACATGTAAATATCAATATGAGACACTCCTAATGTACGTGCACGACCAAGTAAATAGGATAGGTCTTGCTCCATAATATCAAAATCCCGATACACTTCGGTAACTTTCGTAACCGTGCCCAAAGCATCCTTTTGGGTACGAATAGCCGCGCAAAACTTACAAGCAAACTTGCACCCCTGTGAGACAAAGAAGGAAAATTCTTTTTCAAGATACTTTTTCATGTCTTGGTCAGGAATGCGTTCATACATGGGAATTAATGATGTTTTGTAGGGCGATGGCAGACTTTCGATACCTAAGACGCTCTTCAAGATTTCATCATCATTACCATTGTAAACCGAACCGAAAAGTTGTTGCCTTTGATTGGAAGTTAGTCCATTCACGACCTGTCCTCCCAAAAAAATGTTTTGCTGAGACAATGTATGTAATCGATCCTTTACTACGGGAACATAAGGTGATCCCAAGAGGTTTATACCCAAGTTTTGAGCAGTACCTATATAAGGTCGTATATTTTCATCGAACAAAGAAACCTCATAACCTGCTTGTAACAGCCGAGATCCCGTGGTCAATAACGATGTTGGCATGTAAACATGGCCAAGACCTGTTGATCCAGAATAAATATGCCGGGGCTGTAATAGGTCAAAGATTTTGTTTTTCATAGTATTGTAAAGTTTGAGTTTCTTATACTATATTAACTATTTAATAATATGTCAATATACACTTACGGGATTTTATTCACGAATAAAAAGCATAACTTCAAAAAATTCTATCCTCTCACCCCCTCTTCAATTAAAATTTCTTGTGTTGCACGAATTTCTTCATGATCCTCTTTGGTCAAATTTTTTGTTTGCCACGGAATCTTGTTAAACCACACGAGTGCAATCACCACCATAATCACGTTCGCAATAGGAAATGCGTACCAAAGACCCGTAATACCAAAATCAGTATGTTTCGAGAGAATATACGCTAATGGGAATAATACGACCCACTGCGATACGATGGTCATCATCATGGGTGCCATCATATTCCCTGCTGCACGTAGAATGCCGTTGACTGCCATCTGTACTCCGATAAGGCCAAATGAGAACGACATAATTTGAATAAATCGCGCTCCCTCGCGAATAACGTCTGCGTCACCTGGCACAAAGAATCGCGCAATATGGTGCGCAAACGTAAACGCGAGAAGCCCACATACGGTGAGCGTGATGAACGATAACCATTGACCTAGTTTAGCAACAGCCTGTGCACGTTCAATCTTTCCTGCACCAATGTTTTGCCCAACCAGTACTCCAATCGCAATAGAGAGTCCAAATGCAGGAATAATAACAATCATGGTCACATTACCTCCCACACCGTAGGCAGCAACACTGAGTGTGCCAAAGCTCGCCACCAAAAAAGTAAGAACGCTCATTCCTAATGCACGTGATGATTGCTCAATTGATGCAGGAAACCCAAGTTTAAAGGCACGTTTAATGTACGTACGATCAGGTGTAAAGTCACGTAAGTGAAGTTTAATACCATAGTTACCACGCAACAAAATGATAAGTCCGATTAAACTTGCGAGAAACTGTGTTCCGACCGTAGCAAGTGCTGCACCCATAACACCAAGACCAGGTATGGGTCCCCATCCGAAAATAAAGAGTGGATCAAGTAGCAGATTAAGGAGTACTGTACCAAAAACAATCATAGTTGGAATACGAGTTTGTCCAATAGCATTCATGATTGATTGGAAACTTGCGAACGTAAACATAAACAACATACCTACAAACGATACCCGTAAGAATCCTAACGCTTGGTTAAATACGCTTGGTTCTACACCGATCAATCGCAGAATTCCAGGTGCACAGACAAACCCAATAATTCCGAGGGTGATCGCTGAGAGGAGTACCATAATCAATGTCTGAGCCGTCACGTGGTTCACCATTCGATCATTGCGCGCTCCGGTGTATTGAGCAACCAGTGTTGATCCGGCAATAGAAAAACCAGCACCGAGAGCAATCATTAAAAAGATAATAGGAAAACTGACCGATACCGCGGCGACCGCTTCCCCACCCAATCGACCAACCCAAAAGGCATCAGTGAGTTGATACCCGCTCTGCAACAGATTTGTAAGTACGATAGGTAATGCCAATGTGAGCAATGACCGAATTATTGATCCTTCAAGAAGTTGTGTTGTGCGTGATGAGGTGTTCATAGTCGTTGAAGTACTGAGTATACTCTTCTATCACCAATACGTACATACTCCTTTTAAATTGGTAGTTCCACACCGAGCTGTTTCAGCATAAAATCATAGAGTACGAGAATCAGAATAAACCCAAATACCATGATCCATAGACGGTGACGATGTTTATGTTTTTGGTAGTACGTTCGCTCGTGGTGTTTAACCGTATCAATCAATTCGTCACCAAATCGAATAGAAATGAACGTACCAATGGCGGAAATGGCAATAATACTCCACATAGGAAATGGTTGTTCGAGAATGTGCTTAAATAACGATACGAGTTTTGTTGTTTGGTACACCTCTTGATGTACAGCGTATACATACACATTAATTATAACCGCAAGTATCCACACGATAATCTCTGAATAGAGCATTTTTATTTTCGTAATCAACCTCAGCGGGAAATCAAGCAAAAAACCAGCATCAGCAATAGGCGTACAGAGTACGAAAAATGACCAGGTTACCGCTGTTACCAATATGCCGTCTTGTACACCATAACGATGTGCAATAATACTAAAATATCCAAAGAAAAGAATAATAATGAAAAGAAATTTTACTACCGCACGTCTTTTGGTCTCGTGTTGTAGTAATTCGGATGGATGAACAGTATTGCCAATAATATGCATACCTATATTCTATCAAATGCCGTCTAGGTGTATACCTAGAAATATCTGTATTCATTTAAAAAAACCACATTACGGTTGTTATACTTCGAATGGTTTAGATACCTCGCTGAGCTTTTAAAGAATCAGTTCAACGAGAGTATATATGTATAGGTGGGCAACTATTGTAACTGTCGAGTCACGCTAATGGTAACTGATTGTTCTGCATCTGGTGCATTGATGGTAATACGACCATTAGCTGTCTCCCCAATAGTGTACCCAACACCGTTTGCATCACACACGGTTGGGCATTGCGGGTCGGATGGTATGTTAACGAGATAGGTTTCATTACTTGTAAGAGCTGATAAATCAATGAGTCCGGCACAGGTTCCACCTGTCTGACAAATTTCAGTTTCAGTTGAAGTAATACTACTTGGCAGAAGACCATTATTATCACTTGCATACTGGTATAACGCGTTGAGAATAGTAGTAACGTCTGATTGACGTTCCGCGTTTCTCGTATTTTTAAGTTGTTTATTTGGGTTGATTGCTAAGATAACAATACCTGCCAAAATCGCAATGATTGCAATAATCAGGAGTACTTCAAGGAGCGTAAACCCACATTGTCTACATGCAAATTTTTTTTTCATAATTTTTAATAAACTAAATAGATAAAAATGATTTTCTCTAAAACCAGTACCACCAGTATACCAAGAAAAAATCACTTGTTAAAAGTGATGTTACCGATCAGGCGGAATGTTGTAGTAGTTGACCAAATACTTTGTCGTTTCTTTAAATGGATCGATGAGCGTCTGCGACGCGTACTTGATGCCTTTTGGATACACAGTATAAAGGAATACCAAAAATTGTGGATCGTACGCGGGGAAGTATCCAAAGAATGAGTGGAGATTACGATCACTATAATATCCACCTGCAGGATTTGAAATTTGTGCGGTTCCTGTTTTTGCAGCAATGCTGTAGTCAGGAAGTTTTACCTGCCCATCACGATACGCATCAAATACATTCACGAGCATACGAGAAATCTCTTCAGATGTTTCTTTGGAAATTGCTTGCCGACCTGATTCAGTGTAGTCAAAGGTTTTTGAAAACCCGTTCGTGTATTCAATTTTTTTAACAACGTGTGGGGTACTCGTCATACCACCGTTGGCTAATGCAGAGAGTGCTCGTACCATGGTGATGGGACTTACCGCAATACCCTGCCCAAACGACATATTTGCAAATTCAATATCTCGATTGCTACTCAAGTTTGTTGCGAGACTCCTGGCTTCGTTGGGAAGATCAATACCTGTTGGGGTCGTCATGCCAAATCGGTCAAAGTAATCCCGAAACGTCGGTTTTGGAATGTGTGACGCAATGTACACCATTCCTGTGTTTAATGATTGGTTTAAAATTTCTTGAGTATCTACCCATCCACGCCCTCGTCCGTCAAAGTTCTTGATGGTTGCAATACCAACATCAACAGAACCAGTATCGTAATATTCGAGTGTATCAGGATTAATTGAATCACTATCAATGGCAAGTGATACAATGACTGGTTTCATAATAGATCCCATTTCATACACGTTTTCAACGAGTGGGTTCTTAAACGTACTTATCGATGCATCACTAAAGTTATTATTATCAAAGCGAGGAAATGCACCCATCGCGTAAATATCACCAGTATGTGGATTGATAATAACACCACCTGTTGATTCTGAACGCCAGTCTGTTTGAATTGATTCGAGTTGTTGTTCAAAAAATAATTGAATTTGTGGGTCGATGGTTGTAATAACATCCCCTTCAGGAACTTTTTCAGGATCAACAAAATTTTGTACATTGTGGAATGTTCGTGCAAAAAAATTAGTATAGAGATCAACATCTTCTCGTTTCAGAGTATCTTCATACTGCCGTTCAAGTCCATACCGACCAGCGTATTCATCACCTTGATACCCAATGAACCCAAGTACTTGTGCTGCTGCGCCGCTGAGCGGGTAGACACGCCACTTTTCAGCATGCAGTTGAAGTGCCGAACCGACCTGCTCTTTGATTGTTTCCCCGTCTTCTTTTGAAATGTGGTTGAGTACCTCAACATAGGTTCTGTCTTTTCTATCGAGTGCATCAAAAAAACGATCACGATCAAGGGGGGTGATATCATTCACGGTATTGAATAGTTCTTCTCTATCTCCGGTAAACTCTTCTGGATTTACTGAAAGCTTGTACCCCGATTTCTGACCCGCAGCAGTAATTCGTGATCCATCACGTTCTTCAAAGAAAATAGAACCACGTTCAAATGAATTGTAAGTTGCAACTACGTACTGACCATCAGCTTGCGCACGAAATCGACTTCCATTTGAAATTTGTATGTAAAAAAGATTCGCAATAAGTACGAATCCGACGAATATGACCGCCGCAAAAACGACACGCATACGAAGGATAAATTTTTTATCTTCTCCCTTCATACATATGATCTATCATTAACGGTTGTAAGCAACAGATGTTGGTTGATTAACACGTACGTACTTGAGCGTATCTACTTGATTCAATCCATGACTTGCTGCTTGATCCAGTGAGAGCTGGTTGATCATACTAAAGTACAAAACTTCAAGTTCTGCTATTTCTGTTTGTAGTTCATTAATATTGTGGTTACTTGTTTCTGCATCAGCAACACTGAGCGTGGTGCTCGCAATAGCAAATCCATAGAGAACAAAGGAGAGAATAATACCTCCAATCAACATATGAAACACCCGCTTTCGCCCAACGTCGGTATTTATTTTTTGTAGAAATGCATTCATAATTTTTGTAGTACGCGCAACTTTGCGCTCCGTGAACGTCTGTTCAGATCGAGTTCTTCATCAGTCGCAGTAATTGGTTTTTTAGTAAGCACACTCCCTTCTCCTGCCATGTGCTTACTTCTAAAGTAGTGTTTTACAATACGGTCTTCAATGCTGTGAAATGATATCACTACCATTCTTCCATTCGGTGCAAGTCGTTCAAATCCTTTTTCGAGAATTTCTTTCAGCGCCATCATTTCATCATTTACTGCGATACGAATTGCTTGAAAGCTCTGTGTTGCGGGATGAATAGGTCCGTGACGAAATCGTTCAGGTACTGCATTTTTGATAATATCAGCGAGCTGGAGCGTCCGTGTGATAGGTGCAACTGAACGCGCGTCAATTATTGCCTTGGCAATACGTCGTGCGAAACGTTCCTCACCGTATCCAACGAGAATATCAATGAGCGATTCCTTACTCCAATCATTCACGACATCGTAGGCAGTAAATGGAACTGTGGTAGGATCGTCAGCAAGCGTCATCGTCAAGGGCCCATCGAGGTTAAACGAGAATCCCCGTTCTGGATCTTCAAATTGATTACTACTCCATCCTAAATCGAGTAACACCTTATCAATCTGATCAATACCTTGTTTGTCTAACATGAGATCAAGATTACGACTATCACCGTGAATAAGGTACACCTGTGGTTGTGCGCCAGTTAATCGTTCACTTGAAACATGTAGTGCATTCCGATCCTTGTCGATACCAACGAAGACACCATTGGAGCCAAGGAACGACACAATTTTCGATGCGTGACCGCCACCATTGATCGTTCCATCGACCACCACATCATCGGGATGGAGGTCGAGCCACTCGACGACTTCATTCATAAGTACCGGGATGTGTACTGACATACGCGATTAAATCATTCCAATGTCACCAAGCTTTTCAGCAACAACATCAGCTTTCTTTTCAAGCGCCTTTTGGTAATCAACCCAGCGTTTCTCATCCCACAACTCAACGCGTGTTCCGAGTCCCGCAACGACAACTTTTGATTTTAAATGTGCAAGATCCTTTAAGAAATCTGGAATGAGAATACGTCCAGCAGAATCAATGTCGGTTTCCACTGCTCCTCCGAGAAAATATCGAGAGAAGGCACGGGTATCACCCTGCCCCATCGAGAGTTCACCGAGTTTAGTTGAAAATTTTTGCCATTCTTTCACCGAATAGACAAAGAGACAGGTATCGAGTCCTTTGGTAAGTACGACAGTCTTCCCCAGTTCTTTGCGAAACTTTGACGGAAGCGATAGTCGTTTCTTATCATCGAGTGTGTGTTTGTGTTCTCCGATTAACATAATTCTTTCTATCGAAGGCAGAGCACCGAACACGTTATGGCACGTGCACCAACCTCTACCTTCGTTCAACATTCAGATCTCGCGAATCTTTGTATGCCAACCATGGCATTTTTTAAACCGTATTGATGAAGTGGTAGATAACAGTGAAACGGAGAATTCTTTGCTACATGAATACTTTGTGTGGATGTTTCACTGTTATCTACCACTTCATCCCACTTGTATTCTACTTCATCCCACATTATGGTGCAAACATGAAACCCTGCACCACTGTGGATAACTTTGACCTTAAGACGCGACGGGGAAAAATTAAAAAACCCAGCTTTAGAAGCCGGGTAATTTTTAATCAGAAAATCCTGTCTTTAAATATTTTCCAAAATAAGTCATAGTTTGCTGACTTGGATACAAGTGTCTCATGACCATCTTCATTAATCTGCATAACTCCTCTTTCATCCATATTAAGTTTTTGTTTCTCAAAACTAAGTATTTCATTATCTATAAGATATGAAAGTGTAATAGGATCATGCATACATGTTTCAGGAGTAACTTGGTTAAAAAAATATTTCATTGATTCAATTATAAAATTCAGGTGAGGTTTATTTAAATTTGAAAGTTCTTTATAGAATATTGATTCTGTAGTTACTTTTATTTCTTCTCTAAAGGTAACGTCACTGAGAACATACTTTTTATCCCAATCTGAATGAAAAACATCAATAGCAGATTGTACATCATATTTAATATTATGTTCAGGGGAGTCGGGTATTCTATAGTGTATAGCACCACCCATAAACAATATTTTAACTTTATTTTTTAATTCAGGATTTTCTTTAATAAATGCTGCAAGATTTGATTGTGGCCCAATACATACGTAATAGGTCAAATCATTTTTTTGAATAACTTTTTTTATTTCTTCTAAGAAATTGGTATTAACAACCCTGTGTGGATTTTTTATTTGTTTATTAACAACAAATAGTTTTGTATTTCCTACATCAAGTCCAGCAACAACGGGAATTTTTACACTTATCAATTCAAGAAATTCTTCAGCATATCGTGCTCGATGACTTTTATATTCATCACTTGTTACAATCAAATCAATTTGGAACTCAGGAGAATGTATGGCAAATAGCAAAGCAAGTATATCATCAACATCCCCGCCTACATCAGTGTCTAAAATTATATGTTTCATATAGTAAAAAATATTTAAAGAATCTATAAAAGTATCTACTTTGCATATAAACTAATTAGTTAATTACGAGAATTGTATCATATTACTTGTACATTATCGCAATGTATCTTTTCAAATTTTCCTATACTATAAGTAACATGAAGTGGGTTAAAAAATACTTCTACAAAAAACCAAACCTGATCGTGATTCTCGGACCAACCGCAACAGGAAAAACGTCTCTCGCTATTGAGCTCGCAAAGCGTTTTGATGGTGAGGTAATCTCTGCGGACTCACGCCAGGTCTACCGTGGACTTGATATCGGAACCGCAAAGGTAACGGAAGAAGAGATGCAAGGTATTCCCCACCATATGATTGATGTTGTCAATCCACAAGAACGCTACACCGTGGCACAGTTTGTGAATACAGCAACATCAATCATAAAAGATGTTCATTCACGGAAAAAAGTTCCCATCATCTGCGGGGGAACTGGGATGTATATTGATGCACTGGTATACAGTCAGTCGTTCCCTCAGGTAGCACCTAACACAAAACTCCGAGCGGAACTCGAAAAAAAATCTACGACAGAATTATTTATACTCCTTAAAGAACGAGACCAAGAGCGGGCACAAACCATTGATCACAATAACAAGGTACGACTCGTACGTGCACTTGAGATAGTTAATGATATAGGTAGTACCCCCCAACAACAAAAACAACAATTAAAATATAAAACACTTTGTATAGGGCTTGATCTACCGAACGATGTACTTTACCAACGCATTCATGAACGTATTGTTGACCGACTTGATCATCAACACATGCTCGATGAAGCTCGGAAACTTCATGCAGATGGTGTTTCCTACGAACGCATGGAGGAACTCGGACTTGAGTATCGTTACATGGCAAAATACCTCCAAGGTGAGATGAGCTATGATGACATGATTGAAGAATTATCAGCAAAAACGAGGCAGTTCGTAAAACGCCAGCGAACCTGGTTTAAAAGAAATGCCAATATTCATTGGTACAATCCAATAACCGATACAGAAACCATATATCAACACGTGGAGCGTTTTCTACGAGCCTAGGAAAAATGTTTTGAGTTCCTGCATTTTTTGCTCATCTATGGTTGCCTCAACTACATCGCGATAGATTTCTTTATCAATAAATTCGGGATCCATCGCATAGGTGAGAAATTCATCAAAGGTGACTTCCATAACATCAATTTTTTCACCTGCATCGAGCTCTTGATTCTGTACTCTCGTAACATTGCGTGCAATGAAGAAGTAAATTGACCACTCAATTTTACCGATAGGTTGAAACGATCGCCAAAATTGAAAGTCGTTTGAGGTGTATCCTGTTTCTTCGAGAAGTTCTCGTTTGGCAGCATCGAGAATATCTTCGCCAGGATCAACACGACCGCCAGCTGCAGCGATGAATGGTTGTTTCCCTGGCTGTTCCTGTCTCGTGAGTACAATCCGTCCATCATTCGTCACGGCAAAAATCACAACCGTGTCAGCACGTTTTAATTTTTCAAAGGTGACGAAGCTTCCATCGTACATTTCTTGTTGCCACTGGTACACATCAAAAATCTCACCTGAGAAAACTTTTTCTGCATGATCTGGAAGTGGTTGTTGTGATTGTGGATGAATAATAGTCATACGATGAGTATACCTAGGATCATTAGGATAGTAAAAGTACCTATAGGAACCCTGTAATTATGTAGTGTATACTATTGCCATATGGTATTACTATGGATTCTACGCATTATTCCTGCACTCATTGTGCTTCAAACCTTGCGGTATAAATTTACTGGTCATCCTGAATCACGAGAACTCTTTGCCCGTCTTCGACTTCTTGGTCTTCCGGAACAGTATGGGCGCATTGGTACGGGTGTTCTTGAATTGATTTTTGGAGTACTGATTCTTATACCAAGCACGAGCACAATTGGTGCATTAGGTATCAGTGTGCTTATGGTAGGAGCTATGATTTCCCATATAACAAAAATAGGTTTTAAGGGAAATAACCTGCCGTTATTTATTAGTGCACTTATTGCGTTCGGATGTAGTGTAGTCTACCTCTTTATACTACTTTCGTATGCGATGTATATTTCCGTATAGTCATACTGATTGAGAATTTTCTATTTTCATGTATCGTATCTAATGCTTGGGCGATTAGTTAAATGGTATAATAGAGGTCTCCAAAACCTTTGTCGGGGGTTCGATTCCCTCATCGCCCGCAAAACAAAAACACCATCAGGTGTTTTTGTTTGTGCACACAATTACTTCTTCTTGTAAGCTTTCTTGGTTTCAGTGAAGAGTACTCGTTTTTTGAGCTTCTTACTGAACTTCTTGAGTGAGAGCTTACTTGCATTAGCAAACTTTTTTTTGTTACGAGTAGTAACAATGTACTCGTCAGCGTCCTTATTGTGTAGAGTAATAACGTTATCTTGTGACATGGTAATAATTATCTTATGACTAATTAAGCCTATATAATGTTCACCACATTACCTTATCGCTCAAGAAAAATCAACTCTGCATCCATGTTCTAGAAACGTTCATGCACATCAAAATAATCTTGAATTTTACGATCAGTGAGAATGCCAAAGCAAACGCACATAATAATAAAACCAATAATGGCAAAGAGTGGTGTAAATGGTGGATAGAACGTTTCGGCAATGTATGGAACGTACCGAGAAAACATGTATTCAATAAATGGTCTCAGTATCCCAATAATCGTGAATAAAAAGGTTGCCCACCACACAACGCGCATACGCGTATGCATTTGAAAAACAAGGAGGAGCATAAAGGCAATAACAATCAGTGATACGAGTAGTTGTAACCGTGGATGCGTCACTGTTCCAATGGTGATAGCATTAAAAAGGACAACGAGCCCAATGTATGCGAGAAAGAGTTTTTTCACGATGTTCATTTTTTTTATTTCCATAGAAAACAGTATATCAAAAAATCTAGGCAAATATGAATCATATGCTATACTCCTACCTGTTATTTAACCATTAAATAACATTACATATTTAAAACATACACTGAATGCGTCGGTGGCAACGTGGTAAAATGCCATGAGTCCTGACGAACTGGAAATCCTAGGATTTACTGGGTATGCACAAGCATATTAAAAACACATTCACATGCGTCGGTGGCAGAGTGGTCAAATGCACGGGACTGTAAATCCTGCGACGTTAGTCTACGGGGGTTCGAATCCCTCCCGGCGCACAAATAAATACCCATTCGGGTATTTATTTTTGGCCAGGAGAACGTGACCTGCGTCACGTTCGTAGGGATTCGAAAGGCGGAGCCATGTCCGATCTGAGCAGAGCGAAGCAGGACGGGCGAGCCGGGGTCGCGAGAAAACGCGCATGCGTTTTACTTGTGACCGAATCCCAGCACAAAAACAAGAGAAAAACGCGAAAGCGTTTTTCTCTCTACTTTTTGTAGCGCCGGGAGAGATTCGAAAGTGACCCTGTGCGAAGCCTGATTTTGAGCTTGCGAAAAATCAGTGCAGGGTCATCGGGGCCGATGGAGTGAGGTTTGCAGGGAGTCCGCCCTGGCGGATGAACCGAAACCCATGAGAGTGGCCGAATCCCTAATACTAAAACCCCAAGCAATATATGCTTGGGGTTTGTTTAAATATTTTTAATGTTTTCAAACGTAAATCGATGACCTTCTGGTAAGTTAAAATCTTTCAATTCATCTTCACTTAACCAAACTGGTTCATGAATTTCCTTTTCTTTATTTGACACTTCAACTTGTTCTTCATCAATTAAATCAAAGAAAAAACATCTGAAATGTGCAAGTCGATTTACTTGTTTACCTCCGTGATAGAATAATGCATCGTATCGAGGTAATTCAGAAACTAAGGTAAGATTAACATAACCGGTTTCTTCCTTGACCTCCTCTCTGGCTGCCTGCTCAGCTGATTGTCCTGGTTCTATTCCTCCCGTAATAAACGTTTCCCAATCAAGTTTTTTCCAACGTAATCCAAGATACTTTCTATTTTTAGGGTTACGCACGATGATAGTTACAGCATCACGTTCTATGGTTTTAATATCTTCTCGTGGTGCATCTTTTCCTGTATCAATAAATTTTGGTATTTCCATGTTTTAAATTTTACTATTAAAAACATTATATCTCAATTAAAATACAAATAAAAAAAACCCCAATACCTTGGGGTTTTTACAATACTTCTTTAATTATCCAGACTAAAGTTACAAATGCCCACGATATTAAGTTCCACTCGTCGGCTCTCCTTACCCATCGCTCTCGATTCTTTTTTTCAGACCAAATAATTATCAGTCTCATAAGGATAGATACGTGCCCAACAAAGATCGCGACAAACGTTAGTCCTTCACCTGATCCTTGAATGATCATAAGAATACCAAGACCAAATTGAGGTATGGATTTTAGGAAAATACCATTAAGTCCCTTAGTCGCACTGTCTCTAAAAAAATTAACATGTTTTATGAAAGACCGGGCGATTGTGAATATTAATCCGCTCAAGGCACATGATAATATTATGGTATCCATAACCAACCATGAGTAGTCTTCTACTCTTAGAAAAACAAAACAAATAAGAATAATACCTCCAAGAACCCAAGCTAGGAATTGAAGAATAAGATTCCAATTTTTCGCCTGAAATGAAAGTATAAGACTAAGAATCATGCTGAGATTAAAAGAGATATACATGCCAAGAGAAATACCCTTGACTGTTTCTTCTGCTCTTTCAATTTGTGAACTATTGAAATAGTAGGCACAAATCACTCCAACAATCGTTGCGAAGTAGTAGAATGCTTTTTTACCGTGGAGCAACCACCGTTTTTTTGGTAGTTGCTTCATCGCGTTAGGTTTAAAATTTTCTAAATCATTATATATTAAAAAATATATATGTCAACATAAAAACACCCTCCTTAGGTGTTTTTACACAGCAACTTTCTTCTTCACAGCTCTTTTCTGAACCTTTTTTTTCTTCTCAATAACTACTTGATTATCTTCATAGGTAACCGTAACACTATCCCCTGCACTGACGTCACTTTTGATCATTTTGAGTGCGAGTTCGTTCAAAAGTTCATTCTGAATAAGTCTCTTCAATGGTCGTGCACCATACTGTGGATCAAATCCTTTTTCAGCAAAGTGATCAATGAGTTTCTTGCTGTACGATACCTTGATGCCCTTCCCTGACAATCGTTCCGTAACGTGACCAAGCTGGTTTTCAACAATTTCTTTGATGACGTCCTGACTGAGCGTATCAAATACAATGATATCATCCAAGCGATTCAAAAATTCAGGTCTAAAGAATTCTTTGAGTGATTCCATCACCTTCTTCTTCGTAGCGTCATAGTTCTGCACACTGGTGTTATCAGAGAACCCAATCGATTGCATCTTTTGAATGTGTTGTGAACCGAGGTTTGAGGTCATGATGATAATCGTGTTCTTGAAATCAACGGTGCGACCCTTTCCATCGGTCAAGCGACCATCATCGAGCACCTGAAGGAGAATGTTAAACACATCAGGGTGTGCCTTTTCAATTTCATCGAACAATACCACTGAATATGGACGGTGGCGGACTGCCTCGGTGAATCGTCCTGCATCCTCGTGACCAACGTACCCAGGTGGTGAACCGATCAGTTTTGAAACTGAGTGTTTTTCCATGAACTCGGACATATCAACGCGAACGAGCGCCTTTTCATCATCGAACATAAATTCGGTTAACGCTTTGGTGAGCTCGGTCTTCCCTACTCCAGTTGGACCAAGGAACACAAACGAACCAATAGGTCGATGTGGGTCACCAATACCAACACGTGATCGACGAATGGCGTGGGCTACTTTTTCAATCGCTTCGTCTTGACCTTTGACGCGCTCTTTGAGGTCGTCCTCCATGCGGGCAAGTTTTGATGTTTCTTCTTCGAGCATTCTCGTTACGGGAACACCTGTCCATTTAGAAACCACGTGTGCAATGTCTTCATCGGTAACCTCTTCACGAAGAATACGATTATTCTTCTGTACGCGGGCAAGCTTCTTGGATTCTTGTGTGAGACGTTTTTCAGTCACAGGAATGAGCCCGTACATGATTTCGGCAACCTTCCCGAGATCACCTTCGAGTTCAGATTGTTCAGCTTCGAGTTTGTAGCGTTCGAGTTGTTCCTTGAGTTCAGCAATGGTTTGCAGTACGAGTTTTTCGTTCTGCCACTTCAGTTCAAGTTCACGTGTTGATTCGCGAAGGTCAGCAATTTCTTTGTTGATTTTGTCATCACGATCACGTGCAGTTTTTTCACCTTTCTCGATGTCTTTGACGAGTGCTTCTTTTTCAATTTCAAGACGCATGATTTTTCGGTGTGCTTCTTCGAGTGCTGGCGGTTTATTTTCGAGTGAAATTTTCAATGCTGACGCTGCCTCATCGACCAAATCAACTGCCTTATCAGGAAGGTAGCGATTCGTAATGTAGCGTGATGAGAGCGTTACGGCAGACACAATTGCATCATCGGTAATCTGAACACCGTGATACAGTTCATATTTAGGTTTCAATCCACGCAAAATAGCAATCGCATCATCAATGGATGGTTCGTTAACGGTAATTGGCTGGAACCGACGAACGAGCGCTGGATCTTTTTCAAAGTGTTTTTGGTACTCATTCAGCGTGGTTGCACCAATGGCACGGAATTCACCACGTGCGAGCGCTGGTTTTAACATATTAGCAGCATCCATCGAACCTTCTGATGAGCCTGCGCCAATAATCGTATGGATTTCATCAATAAAGAGAATTACCTGACCTTCTGAGGCTTCGATTTCTTTCATGATTTTTTTGAGGCGGTCTTCAAATTCACCACGATATTTAGTGCCGGCGAGGAGGAGTCCAATATCGAGGAGTACGAGTTCTTTTCCCTTCAATGATTCAGGGACATCACCCTTTGCCATACGCTGAGCAAGACCTTCAACGACAGCAGTTTTTCCAGTTCCCGGTTCACCAATGAGAATAGGGTTGTTTTTTGTACGACGTGAGAGAATCTGAATAAGACGCATGATTTCAGTGTCACGCCCAATCACCGGATCAAGTTTGTCTCGACTCGCCATCTCGGTAAGATTACGCGAAAATTTTGAAAGACTGCGAAACTGTTTACTGAACGATGTTTCCAGTTTTGATTCCTCTTCTCGTAAATCAGTGAGCGCCTTTAACACTGCGTTTCGTTCAATTGATGCATCTTCAATGAAACTCTGTGCTGCGTTTTCAACATCAAAGAGCGCGAGAAACAGGTGTTCCGTCGAAATCACATCATCCCCCATTTCTTTTGACAGTTTCATTGAACGCTCGATAATCTGAGCAAGATCAGGAGTGAGGTACATCTGCATTCCAGCCGAGAGTGTATCATCTGTTTGTTCACCTTCGATCTCATCAATCTCATCGAGGAGATTGTTGGTAAAGAGATTTGGATCAACCTCGATTTTTTCCAAAATAGAAACGATGAGGCTGTCCTCTTGGAGTAAGAGTGCGGTTAACAGGTGAATTGCATTGACGTGATTTTGCCCACGCTCAATAGCCAACTCATGCGAGCGGCGGATGACTTCTTTTGCTTTTTTTGTGAAATTTTGAAATGGAGGCATGGTAGTTTCAGTATAAATGAATAATGGTTTGTATACTAGAAGTATATACCGAGTCATGTTTTTTACAAGTTTTTCATATATATGAAATTCATGTAAAAAAGCCTTTCTTGCAGTGCGCAATACTTGGCTTTTTTTATTGTTATTTTGCAACGGTTACGAAAATCCATGTGATCCAATTAATACTTTCAGCGATTAATGCACCTTTGGCATTTTTATCTTTTGTGTTCTTGTAAAAGAGGTAACTAATTTGAATCGTACGTGGAATGAATAAACCATGGTAGATCAAAATCGCACTCCATGGAATACCATCCGCACCATGTAACATTTCAAGAGCCATAAATACTTGCGGTACACCTTTTGCACATGAAGCAATTGCCGCTTTCACATACGGATCGAGCCATCCTTTTCTTCGAATTGTATTTCGCAAAAAGTATAAGCTTATAGTGAGCATACCTATTACTGTCGCAATAGTATACAAATCATTAACACTCCAAAATTGTTTTCGAGAATCATCAAAAATTATCAACAAGCTAAAAAGAATATAAATCACTAATCCTAACCAAAAAATTGGAAGAATGACGTATAAATTAAATATTCCTTTTACGTGTTTTTCATTAGGTTCATATTTCACTATCTGTAACAATTCTTGTAATGATCGGTGTAAAAGAATGAGCATTACAACAACGTATAACGTATTTAGGAAGAAGTATGTTGAAATTAAACCTTCTGTTGAGGTTCGCATTTGACACCCTTGTTTCCAAGAATACCAAATCATACCTACAATCTGTACAGCTGAAAGTACAATAAAAAAGGTTTGCATTCCATACTGTCGGAAAAAGAGCTTTAGTGTTTTCAATTGTTAGAAATTTAGAATTCACTACTAAAAATACCATTTAAAAACAACTAGTCAAATGTAGCTGTTTTTAATATGTACTAAATAGTTCTTGTATTTCTTCTTTGGTTTTTTGTACAAAATCAGCACGCACTACCTCACCAGCCTCTGAAACTATCTCGGCGGTAAAGTATTCCTTATTGAGCACCTTGGGTAGGTAGAGTTGGTTATCAACGAGCATATTATCGTACGGTATACTATCCACATCGAACCACTGGTGGTCTTTCATTTCATCAGAATCACACGGTTCACCTGAAAATTTTTCTAAAAGATAAATAAAGACACGCATCGCAAAATGGTTACCTTCTGAATTTTTGAGCGTAAAATCTATAACCGCCTGAGGTATCATGTCATGCGGTTCTGCACTAATACCTTCACCTGTTTCCTCAAAGAGTTCACGCACAGCAGTGTGGTGCATTGATACATCACCTGATTCCTGTTTTCCTCCGTAGCCTGAGCGTTTACCTGCAGCGACTTTTTTCTGTTTGAGACCGAGAAGTATCTGACCATCACGAACGAGGTATATGAGTGTGGCTTGTGGTAATGTTTTCATAACTATATTTCGTCTACCATGTACGGTTGATAGTGATCATTTAACTGTATTGAGTGTGGAATGATATCGTACACGCGACCATTTTGTACTTGGATTTCTGCTACTAATCCTCTCATCGTTTCTGTTGACCATGATTGATCAAAAACAAAGTTCCCAAGCGAATAAATAATCCACCCATCTCCATACCGTTCGATTTCTTCAACCACATGTGGATGGTGACCAATCACTACATCTGCACCTGCATCAATGAACGTTTGACCAAGAGTTACCTGTGATGTACTGGCGCGTGGTTCGTACTCGATCCCCCAATGCATCGATACCATGACGAGATCAATATCAGGTTGCTGTTTGATTGATGTAATACGTTCTGTAATCTTGTCCACATTCCATTCAGTCATACCCGGCTTGTCACCCACCGCGTGTGCTCCTTGGTAAAATTCGGTGTAGGCTAAAAATGCAACACGTGTAGTTCCGAGTTCAATAATGTATGGTGTCTCAGCTTCATCAGCGGTACATCCAGCACCGACAAAGTGGACTCCAGCTTGAGCTAGGTGTTTCGTTGTATCACACAACGAATCCCTTCCCCAATCGAGCATGTGATTGTTGGCTAGTGACACGATATCAATTCCGGCTGTATAGAGGCTCTGTGCAGTTTCAGGTTCAAATCGAAACGAATACGCCTTGCCAGTATCAACACCTACGTTACTGATTGATCCTTCGAGGTTTGCAAAAACGAGGTCAGCATGATTGAGATCATCACGAATCAAATCAAATGCAAAGTTGTAATTGCGACCAAGGCTTTTAATTTTTCCTTCTACCCCACGATCGAGCATGATGTCACCACCAGCCAGAATAGTGTAGATTCTGTCTTCTTCATTTTGTTGTGTGAGCTGTTCTTTAAGGCGACGTACATTTTCACGTAAACTCTCTACTTGTTCACCATCCTGTTCAGTAGCTAATAGCGTTTGATGTAATGCAGTAACAGTATGTTGTGTTTGTTGGTACTGGTATCCAAACCATCCGAGCACAACAAGGAGAACAATAATAATGATACTGAGGAGTATTTTCATGGTACCAGTATAGCACTTTAGAATACTAGGATTGGTAGTATTTGGTATAGGTATCGTTCATGCTATGCACAATAGTATGAAGTGCCCGGAATGTTCGATCAATATCACGTTTCGTGGTTGTACGACCCATTGAAAACCTGATTGAGCCAGTTGGACGATCAGCGCCGTTTGTGATCGCCTGAATCACGTGCGAATCACCATCTTCCCCCGCCTTGCAGGCAGACTTTACGCTACACATAATTCCCTGTGCATCGAGGCGGATAACGATCTCTTCATGAGAGATATGTGGAAACGTTACATTCACAATATTTGGAATTGATTCACCGTCGCTTGCATTAATAACAATGTCAGGGAAATTGTCTTGTAATTTTGAGACGAAATAGTTTTTTATTGATGTAAGACGAAGTGATTCTGATGGTTGGTGTTTGCGCGCGAGCGAGAGCGAGCGCGCCATACCAACAATTCCAGCAACATGTTCAGTACCCGAACGCAAGGTGCGCTCCTGATTACCACCGTAGAGTATTGGTTCAATAGCTACCCCTGTTTTTACGTACAGCGTAGCAATTTTTTTAGGACCATAGATTTTTGCAGCATTAATCACCATGAGGTCGACACCAAGCTGTGGTACACCAATCTCTTCAACATAGTTCACGGCCTGTACTGCATCTGTATGAACATACGGATATGATGAGGTGTTATGTTTCCGATAGTGACGAACAGCCTTCATCACACCTCTTATATCTTGGATAGTACCGATCTCACCATTCACGTATCCAATTGAAACAACAACTGTGTTGGGTGTTATTGATTGTTTTAATTCTTGGAGGTGAATCTGACCTTCGGTATCAACATTCAGATAGGTTACCTGGACTCCCTCGTTTTCGAGATGCCGACATACTTCGTATACAGACGCATGTTCAATAGATGTGGTAATCACATGGGGTACCTCACCATGGTGTTGTTTTTGCCATGCACGTACAGTACCTAGTATCGCCATGTTGTTACCTTCGGTTGCACCATCAACAAACACGATTTCCTGTGGTCGTGCTCGCAATAAGTCAGCAACCGTATGACGTGCTGCTTCAATCACCGCTCGTGTTTCCACGGCTTCTGTATAAAGCGCACTTGGATTATGAAACTTTTCCTCTAAATACGGTTTCATATCGTTATATACGCGTGCGTCGATCGGCGTTGCCGAAGCGTGGTCAAGATATATTCTCTTGTTTTGAACCAGAAACATATAGCCGGATTGTAAATGATTTCGTATTGAAAATAAAGTCATCATACGATAGTATGCCTAGTATGAATACGCTCACTATTACTATTGGAATACTTGGTTTGTTGGTGGTTGTTCTTGGGATGTTTCTCGGAATGACGATGTACCGTATCAAACAATTGACCCGCGGTCAGTCAGGGAGTCTCGAATCAATTATCAAGGAAAACAATAGATTAGTGAAAGATGCTCTTACGACGCTAGAAAAACAGCGTCTCGAAATTACACAGATACAAGAAGACGCTATGAATGCTATTCATAATATCGGTGTCGTGAGATTCAACCCATTCAAAGAAACGGGTGGCAACCAGAGTTTTGCCGTGGCGCTCACCGATAAAAAAAATAATGGGGTTATTATTTCGTCACTGTATGCGCGTGAACGGATAAATGTTTTTGCAAAACCAATTGAAAACGGACAGTCGAGCTACACCCTCACCGACGAAGAAAAAGCTGCGCTCGCGCAAAGCAAACAGTAATCTATCAACACACACGTTATGACACCACCAACAACAACTGAACGATCTCCTGTCGTTGCCATTATGGGACACGTCGACCATGGAAAGTCGAGCCTTTTAGACTACATCAGAAAAACAAATATTGTTGATGGTGAGGCTGGCGGTATTACCCAGCACATTGGAACGTATGAGGTTGAACTCGATGGCGGTAAACGTATCACCTTTCTCGATACTCCAGGGCACGCAGCGTTTGATACCATGCGTCACCGTGGTGGAAGTATTGCTGACATTGCAATTTTGATTGTATCAGCGGAAGATGGTGTCAAGACACAAACCAAACATGCAATTGAGGTCATCAAGAAGAATAACATCCCATTTATTGTTGCCATCAACAAAATTGATAAACCAGCAGCACAACCAGAGAAAGTAAAAACTGAACTCCTCGAAGAAGGTATTTACGTTGAAGGATACGGTGGTGATGTTCCGGTGAACCTCATTTCGGCAAAGGCAGGGACGGGAGTTGATGACCTTCTCGAATCACTCCTCATCCTCGCCGAGATGGAGGAAATGAAAGGTCAGCCTGAAAAACTCGCAACCGGGTTTGTGATTGAATCACATCGAGATCCCAAAGAAGGGATATCAGCAACGATGGTTATTAAAGACGGATCGATTAGTAAAGGGCAATTTGTGGTTGTAGACGATTCGGTTACACCAACCCGTATGCTACGAGATTTTGCAGGAAACGACATTGATACTGCCTATTTTTCTTCACCTATTCAACTGGTTGGATTTAACAAATTGCCAAGTGTTGGAAGTCGTTTTGCCACTTTTGAAACCAAGAAAGATGCTGAGCAAGCAATTCTCGAATTCAAGGATATTGAAGCTGAATTACGTGAATACCAAGATATTACCGAGGTACCCGAAGGTGTCGCGCTGATCCCCGTCATTCTTAAAACTGATGTTGCAGGTACCGGTGAAGCTATTCGTGAACAAATTGAAAAGATGACAACTGATGATGTTATCTTTAAAATAATTAAATGTGAGACCGGTTCGATCAACGAATCAGATGTAAAGCTGTCACTCTCTGATCTAAATACAGTGATCATTGGTTTCCATGTTGAAGAAGATGCAAACATTAAAAATCTCAATGAATATGATGGATTAACCATTAAAATATTCGATATCATTTACAAATTGACGGAATGGTGTGAAGAGCTGTACGAGGAACGAAGAATTAAAAAACAAACTGATACGGTTATGGGTTCACTGAAGGTATTAAAAACGTTTTCACACCAAAAGGGACAAGCGCTCGTTGGTGGTACGGTAACCGAAGGAACACTCGCGGTTGGTGAGAAATGTAAGTTTATGAATAAAGATGGAAATGAAACAGGTCGCGGAATCATTTCGGGTATTCAACAAGGTAAACAAACCGTTGAACGCGTATCCGGAAATGGTACTGAATGTGGAATTATGATTACCACCGATCATGAGGTTGTATCAGGTGAACAGGTGGTAACCTTTGTCACTGAGATTAAGTAGTATGAAGGATGCTCGACTTGCAAAATTGAATAAAGAACTTACCAAAACATTAGCAGAGTTTATAGAACGTGAATCAAATAAACAATCGATGGTTACGGTAACACGGTGCGATATCAGCCCAGATCTCAAAAACGTCATTGTCTATATATCGGTCTTCCCTACTGATCATGAGCATGCGGTTATTGAATTCCTGAATCGACGGAAGTGGGACGCTCGTGATTTTATGAAAAAGAGAATTATTACACGTGTTGTACCGTTTATTGAATTTCACATTGACTACGGAGAGAAAAATCGTCAACACGTTGACCAGCTCCTCAAAGCTGATAATGTAGGTGGCAGCAAAGCTTAAACTTTGCATGGCGTGGTGGCGAAGTGGTAACGCTGCGGTCTGCAAAACCGCCATGCGCGGGTTCGATTCCCGCCCACGCCTCAAAAATAAAAACCTTTTTAGGTTTTTATTTTTGAGTTTTTTATAAATGATCTTTCAACCAATTAAAACCATCTCTACTAATAATTGATAAATTCATTGATTCAATCTCATGTAAAGAAAACCAACCAATTTGACTACACTTATCGGGTTCATTAATGTGTGGTTCTCCAGAAACAATTTCACATAAAAACGTAATAGCCACCCAGTGTTGACTTTCGTTGGGAATCATATGGTCAACGGTTTTAACAAGATCGAGTACTTTAATTTTAAGGTTGTACTCTTCATCCATTTCCCTAATGATCGTTTCTTCAAGAGAATCTCCAAACTCTACACCCCCACCCGGAAATTCCCAGGTGCCTACTTCATTTCGACAACCCATACCTCTCTTTGAGAGAAAATACTCATTATTTTCATTTTTAATGAGAGCTCCAACACCAACACCAACATAATCAACACCTTTTTTCATACCTTTAGTATATTAATAATTAACGAAATAACAAATCCATGTATAATATCAATCATGCCGAGATGGTGCAGGAAATTATGTAGCGGTAGACACGAGTGTCTTATTTAGTGTAGATAATTAGCCTAATATCTATTGAGTGCAAAATAATACATATGCCGAGATGGTGGAATTGGTAGACACGAGGGACTTAAAATCCCTTGCCAATTATTGGCGTGCGGGTTCGACCCCCGCTCTCGGCACCACGCGGATATAGTTAAGTGGTAGAATACGTCCTTGCCATGGATGAGACGGGAGTTCGATTCTCCCTATCCGCACTGATACTTTTCAAAAACCAGCTTCGGCTGGTTTTTGGTATACTTCAAGTATGAAACAAATCTTTATTTTTGGCTCAAGCTCAACATACGGGGTAGGTGGTACGAAAGGTGGCTGGTCTGGACTACTCAAGGAAAAACTCCACACAAAAATGTATGGTGAAAACGGTATTGGAGAAAAAATGGAAGTGTTTAATTTTGGGAAATCTGGTGCAACCATCGACCTCGTTCAAAATACCTACCAAAAACAACTAGAGACCTACGGGAGAGATGCTGAAAAAATTATCTTACTCAACGTCGGTGGTAACAATGCCAAGGCTGTGAACGAACCAGATAACTATGTTTCTGAGCCAGAAGACTATCGAAAAGAAATTCACTCATTGCTTGCAAATATGAAGGATGATGTTGATCACATTTTCTTTGTTGAGGGTGGTTACTACGATGAGAAGAAAGTCTACCCAAAACAGAGTCCATTTGGTAATAGTGTTTCGTACTTCTCAAACGAAAGAAAACAACTCTTCAATCAGGTAACAAAAGATATTTGTAATGATTTAGGTATTACATACATTCCAGTAGAAGTATCTCAGGAAGAGTGGATTGAAAAGTATATATACGAAGATGGTTTACATGCAAACGATGATGGCTACGAGTATATATTTACTAACCTATGGAAACATCTTGAGCCTCTTCTCAATTAAATCACCACATGGTGATTTTTGATATACTGGAAATATGAAACCAATCTTCATCGGTATAGCAGGAGCAAGCGGAGCTGGGAAATCAACCCTCTGTACTTATCTTCAAGAAAAGTATCCTGATCAGATAGGTCTGATTCAACTCGATGATTACTTCAAGAAACAAATAGACGTACCTAAGTACAAAGGTCATGACAACTGGGATAGTCCTGACGCCCTTCGATTAGATCAACTGTATCAAGATCTCCTAAGTTTCCAGAAGGGTGAGAGCGTTATGGTTTGGACAAAGAACGAGAAGCTAAACCCAGATTACAAAAAGACGGATAAACGAATCGAGATAGAATTTCAACCAAAACCAGTTATGCTGGTTGAAGGTTACCTGGTCTTACATGACGAACGTATACGAAATTTATTTGAGACTTCTATATTTCTTGATATCGACCAACGGATGAGCTGGAAACGACGAGTTCATTTTAAAAACGATGCATATTTTGAAGAGGTAATTCTACCAATGAACACACAATACGTTATTCCAACGAAGCAACTTGCGGAACATGTTATTGATGTAAGTAATTTATCTAAAAAAGAGGTATTTCAAAAGGCTGAAGAGATACTTAATTTTGGCGGATAATTTCTATTCGAACAGAATCCCACATTGCACGCCAAAACCTTGCACAATAGACCACATTCTATATAATCGTTCCTGTTACCGCTTGTAGCTCAGTTGGTAGAGCAGCTGGCTCTTAACCAGACGGTCGTAGGTTCGAATCCTACCAGGCGGACACGTGAAAACGTAAACATGCCCAGGTGGTGGAATTGGTAGACACGCTGGTCTTAGGAACCAGTGCAGCAATGCGTGGAGGTTCGAGCCCTCTCTTGGGCACATAAAGCATCGAGTCTGGATACGAATGTATCTAGGCTCTTTGCTTTAGTATTCAAAGAGGGCGAGAAAGACGGAGGCTGCGAAGCCGACTGACCAAAGGAAAGTCGTAGCCGAGTCAGGGTCGTGAGCCTATATTTTTCTTTAGAAAAATAAGGACTCCTGACCGAGCGTGACATACTTTTAAGGCACCAATAAAAAACATCTCTCTACGAGATGTTTTTTATTGTAAGGTTCCTCCTGCAAACAAATTAAAACTTCGGCCAACGAGCGCTACGAGTCCCCAAATTGAAATAATGACAAAGAGCCCAATAATACCCCAGAAGATTTGTTTTTTCTTTTCCTCTCTCTTTGATTGCTCACCTGCTGATGCAATAAACGAAACACCAGAGTAAATAACGTACACCAATGCGAGTAAAATCATCACAGGAATTAAACGCTCGTTAATGAATACCCCTACTGAATTAAAGAATGGTTCTGCCCCACCCGTTGCGTCAAATTGAGCGAGTACCCATGACGGTACAAAATAGAGTGATAGTATTGTGAATGCTTTTTTAATCATACGTTTATTGTTCCCCTTTTAACTGAGGCAGTCCTGGTGCATTTCCAAAGAAGGTATTCGTCAGGACCGTAGCAAGACTAATGTACCCAATCATAGCAAGAAGCCCCAAAATACCCCAGAGCATGCGCTGCCTTCCCTTCCGACGTGTCTCTGAATTATCTGCACCACGAATAAAATCAACAATACCCCAAATAAAGAGTGCGAGAGCAATTGAAAAGAGTAGTGGGATGAGCGATCGCCCAATGACATCGACAAATTTTATTGCAACGTCTCGTAACTTTGTTGCAGCAAAAGCATATACTGGGACTACTATACCAGTCATTATAGCAATGAGTTGTTTGAGTGAATTCTTCATACCTATCTAATTACCACGAATGGCTTCAACCGTTGCGCCAATTGCCTCTGCAATAACGTACGCACCGAGAAGGATAGCGGCTCCAATAATAACGTACAACAAAGTTTCCTTGGCACGTTTGAGTTTTTCTGGATTTCCCCGTGCAGCAACAAATTGAAATCCCGCGTAAATAATAGCAAGTGCAACAATGGGAACTCCAATAGTAATAACAATCTCAAGAATTTTCTGAATGAGGGTAGGAATATCATTCACACCACCGTTTGCGAGTGGATTTGCGAGGGTTGTTGAGATATCGTTTGAATCGGTTTCATTACTTCCTGTTACAACTGGTGGATCGGTTTCATTACTTCCTGTTACAACTTGTGCATAAATAATAGGTGTATGTTCAAATAGCTGAATAGACACAGTAGTTGTAAAAAATAATATCAAGAAAATTAAAGACAGATTTTTTTTTCTCATGTATTACATAGTATCATACTGATTTTAAAATTCATTATTTGACAATATATATATATTATGCTAATATATACCTAGAAACACATTAACAATTTAAAATATGAAAACAATATCTCAAATTTTTATTTTTATTAGTATTTGTGGCTTTTTTTGGCTACGATCTAATAAAGATATATTCACAAATGGAAACACGATACGTATCGCTCATACATCTGTAAAAGCAGTTGTAAAAGTACCTATACAAACCGGTTTTCAAGACAGCACGATCACTTCTTTTACTAAAACAGATGGTGGTAGAGTTCTTAAGAACTATGCCTACTTTCCAGTAAAACGAGGAGAAATTTATGAATATGTATACCACAAGAATGAGAGAATCTTTTTTATGAAAGACGACTCAACTAAAACGGTACATATCATTGATTTCAAAAACGAAGTAATTGGTGACACCAATTCTAAGACTAAAGGTTTAACCACAGCGGTTGACCAAGACTTATACAAAATAAGACTACAAATCGTGGACGCCACAATGTTTGGAGCCTACACAACAACGAAATAGAAATTATGGGAAATTATTTTAGTCAGGCTTGGGATAACACTGCCCCAGCACGCAACTTAGTTCGAATGGTTATACACCGTTCATATCGTTCAGGGAGTGAACGAATTAGAAATGAGGTTCATGGTAAGACTTTTTGGTTTACCTTGATTGTCTGGATTATTATCGCAATCCTTGTAGGTAAGGTTATTGGATTTTATTTCATCCCTTTATTAGCTGGTTTTATTGTGACGCTAACAAGTGTACATACAACACCTGATGGTAAGTTAACTTGCCTCAGATGGGGTAATGATAGGGGTTTGATATTTTTTCAAATTCCAAAGAGATTTAACTATTTCTTTAACCCCTTAGGCATATTTTCAATAACGTTACATGACGCAACGCAAGATCGAATTGGTGCGACTGTCCATACAGTAACTAAAACGGGTCAAAAAATGAAACTATCAGGTGGATTGATTTACGAATTAGCGAATCAAAAGCGATTTGAAAATACTGCTGGTTACAGCAATAAAACAAATAGTGCAGATACCACAAACTTGGGAGCTAAAGATTTGTTACAACAAAATCTAGCGACAACACTTAAAGTATTGAGTAAGAACCATACATTTGATGAGTTGGAAAGAATGCAGGAAATGAGTATTGATCAAGCTATAGAATTACTTAAAGATTTTGATGATGATTTACTAGATTTCGTAATCAAATACGGATACGAACTTATTAAGTTTGAAATTTCTGAAACTGAATTATCAGATGCAAATCAAGCCATTCGAGAGAAAAAATTCCAAGCAGACATCAATAATGAAGTAAAAGAGAAAGACACAAATAAGATAAACGAATTGAGAGATTTGACTGTCTTAGATGAGGCTCTAGCGGAACCGAAAAATGATAATTTGAGAAAATCAAAACGTGAAGTACTTGAAGAGGCTAAAGAAGATCTGTTGCAAGATCCGGTGATGCAAATCATGTTTGGTAAAAAGAAACCGAACGAAAAGAAGTACCCTGGTGTAGAAAAAGATATTCAAAAATTCAACGCTGAACTAGCTGCGCATGCACTACATATAGCAATGAAGAAAGGATACACGAAATACAAACCAGAGTACATTAGATCGTTAAAACGTAAGACTCGTAAAGACGTTACTATTGATAATAATCCTAAAGTAACTCAGGAACATATCGAATATAGTAGCACTAACCCAGACACAATGGCTGAAGCTGTTGCTAAAGGCAACCAAATGAGTGGACGAAATCGGGCTAGACGTCAAAACTAAATGAACTCTATAAGGTAACACCTTACAGTCAAAAACCGAAACTACGTTTCGGTTTTTTTATTTCTATCTGCTACTTGGCTGTACTAATACCGAGGCATCAATTTGTGTTTCGGGGTTCACGTTGGAAACTCCAATAGAACCAGTGATGAATCGCATGATACCAAACACAGAAATCATAATTGCCATACCAACAACGCCCCATACCATGTGGCGCTTCCCCTTTTCCATGGCATCGGTGTTGTCTTGATTTCCAAAGAGATTGTAGAGCCCAACTGTAAAGAGAACAAACGCTGCGGCAAATAGAATAATAATAATTGGGTTGATTACATTATCGTTAATACGTTCCATCAACTGAATGAATTTTTCAGACGGTGCAGCATAGGCGTGTGGTATCAAGATGTATTCACGAACAATAGTGAGTAGGTGTTCCATACGCCAATACTATCACATTTAGACCAAGAAAAAAACGACATCATGTCGTTTTTTCACTAGTTACAGTCTTGATTGGTTGAACCAACGACACAAATTGCTGGGTTTCCACGCACCACTTCACCAGCGTTAATATCAAGTGTTCGGTTGAGTAAGAAGACAATTCCCCACACTGACATAATGACAAAGAGTCCAATAATTCCTTGTACCACGATTTGGCGTGCCTCTGCTTTTTTATCAGCATCTCCAGCAATAACGAATCGCACCACGCCGTAAATAAAGTACGCAAGTCCTGCAAGAATCAAAATTGGAATAATACGATCAAGGAGTCCTCCAATGATTGCAAGAATTCCGTTTGCATCCTGACCAGGTCCTTGTGCAAGTGCAACGAACGGTGATGCAACAAACCCAAGTGCAAGTGTTGTAATAACTTTTTTCATAACAATAAACAAATAATTTTAACTGAGTAATAATCGATTATTACCTTCTTCGATGAGGTACGTACCCCCTAAGAAGTTAAACGCATTATACCATGAGTCTTAATAAGTAGACAATCTTCTTTACGTCCTATTTTTTAAGAAGAACCACGACGCTCCTGGATCAACGCCAATTGATACTACAATGGTACGTACGACGAGCCATGCTGCCATAACGATAATAATACCCACAATAACGTTCGTCATCGCACGTTTTGCAGCCTGACGCTTGCCGGTATCACCACCACTCGTCAAATATAAGAATCCTGCATACGCAAACACCAGTGCGGCAATTGGTATGACGAGGATAAAAATGTACTCAATAATGCGACCGATCAAATCAATAATGTCAGCAAAACCACATATACGTCCATTACCTTTACGTCCGAGGTTGTATCCGCAATCATTAGGAACAATACCATTTTCAAGTACATCTCCACTGACAGTATTATTTGATGTACTCGGTCGAGTTGGGTCAGTAACGATAATCGGTGTCGTTGATCCATCAGCATTGATGGTGCGCGCTGCCACCACATTATTATTGTAGACAGCTTCAACGACATAATCTACATTTTCCAGATTCAACGAAACACTCGGTGGTTCAGTTGGATAGGTATACGCACCTGGTTCGAGGAGTGGGTTACCAATTAAGAGTTCGTTCCCTGGTGAATCAGTTTCTTTGCGCATTCGGAACACAAATTCTGTTGCCTCACTGCCATTAAATGAACCAGTGATTTGAAAATAATCATTATCAACTTTGATAATATTCGTAATCGTGATGATATCAGTTGGTGGTGGTACAAGACCAAGTGAAGCGTACGTTGATGTAGAATTCCCTGGATTTACCAAGAGCGCACCATCTGCGGTATCAGAGAGGTACACAGCATATCTATTACCAGGTATCAAATTCGATTCACTAGGAAGACCACAGTTTGGTCGTTGATGATCACACGGATTTGGCCATGATATCGGAAACGTATTTGTTTCGCTAGCTGCATAGGTATCAAGAACAGTGATAGTGTTCGTATCAAGATTTTTTAAAATAAGGAAGAGATCAGCTGAAGATGCTCTGGTAAGATCTCCATTTGATTTGAGTTTAGGGTAGTAGCCACTTATTCCATTCTCATTTACTGGTACAAAATCAGCGGTCTCCCATCCTCGGAAATCAACCATGAGTTCTGATACTGGATCAGTATTACCGTTACCTAACAATTCACTAAGAGGGTGTGTTTCAAGAATAGTCCGTTCATTGGTGGCAATATCTAAACGGTACACACTCAGGTGGTTATATTGGTTGGTACTATCTGTAATAACAGGAGGGTTTACATTGAACCCAGCACTCTGTAGATTAATATCATAAGAATTTCCGATCACCCATTCAATCGATGGAAAACAATGCTCAATTGTTGTTTGTCCAATATCTAAACAAAATATAATTTCAAACCCAGCATTATTTGTTTGCACTTCTCCTGACAACATAGCCTCACCAATAATGTCAGCAGTATCAACGGTCACCGCTTCACCTAAAATAACAACGCCGCCGCCGACAGTAACTCCACCACCAGTATCAAAACCACCTTGAGCGAATGTTGTAGGTGCAATAAAGGCAAATCCTATAAAAAAGAAGATTGCTATGAAATTACGTATATTATTTATCATATTCGTATACTACTGGGTTGGTACCCTAAATTTATTAATAGTCTGGTCTAAAATCGTATCAAGATCTCGACTCGCACGTGCAATAGCAGCTTCAGTAGTGAGTGCATCATTATTAATATTTTTAACAATAGTTCTAAACAAATTTGCGGTTCTTGTAGGTGCAGGATCAATCCACCCACGAGAAATAATTGCAGAGTTATAAACAAGTGTTGTAAATGCATCATCAGGTGTTTCCCGAAGAAGTGGTTTACTTGCAGGGGCAACCAACAAGGCATCAGCCAGGAACGAACTAAAGTCCCCCCCTGCCAAGTTTGAGGCAACAGCAAATGAACCTGTGATGTTTTGTGTTTGCTTTGCAATACCTACACCAAGCATTGAACCCTGAGTGATACGTACATTGTTTGATCGGAGTTGTGGAAATAAGCTCACTCCAAAATCAAGATTTGGATTTTTTCTCCTGATTTCTTCAGCTTCGCTCGCTCGGCCAAAATAGACTGCAACTTCACCAGCGATGAATTTACTCTGTGCATCGATGAGTGCCTCGTTCCATGAATAGGTATTGGTACCAAATTGCGCAAACGATGTATAGAAATCAAATGCTTGGGCTGCAGCAATGTCAAACCCGTCCTGAAATGCTAGTGTTGAGTAATAATCACCAGAAAATTCATCACGTGCCACGACATTGTTTCCGTTTTGTAAAAGGAGTGCACTGAGAATTGCCTTTGCGTGTTCAATATTATCATAGGAACCAAGGGCAACAGCACTGAGTAAAATTTCACCTGAACTTGAAGACGTCGTTACCTTTGGTGCAAAGGTGGTGAAATCATCCCAATATTCAGGAATATCAAGAATAAACGATGAAGCAAAGAGCTGTTTGTTGTAGTACATCACGAGCGGATCAACCGTAATAGGTAACCCAGTAATTCCCGTTGGGGTGAGAAATAAACGTGCTTCATCAATATAGAGAGATTCAAATGAATCCTGCGGAAAACTCGCATACGGGATCTCAAAAATTTTATCACGGTGACGAATGAGTCCCTCGTGATTCATAATAAAGAGATCTGGACCGGTTCCTGATGCAAAGGCGTTAATGAGATCGTCTTCGTAGGTTGCAGTCGGTCGCTGAATGTACACCACATCAAGGTTCTGATCTCCAGCAAAACCAATAAGAGGGTCAACAATCTGTGCAGACACATCACCCCATACCACAACACGACCTGATGCAGTTTGTGGATCTTGACCAATATTCACAATACCTGAAAAGATGAGGAGTGCGACCAACGCAGAGAGAAAAAAGATGCCCGTAATGATGTTTTTAATTCCTAGTTGTTTCATATAATCAATAGTTACTTCTTACGTGCTACAAATCCATAGTGATGTTCACCTGCCTCAAGAGCATGTTCAAACATGCAACCAGCTTCTGTTGCTAATGTCCGAGCTGTCATTTCACTAACAATATCTTTAGTTTGAGGACCAATATTACCAAACGATTCTGACCAATCAACAACAACGAGCACAGCTCCTGATTTTAATACGCGTGTTGCTTCGTTCATGAGACTTTTCTGATCATCGACCTGAAACAACGTATTCACTACCAATACCATATCAACAGAATCATCTTTGAGTCGACTGCCCTTTGGGGTTTCGAGATCACCCCAAACAATGTGTACTGATGAATAATTTCGATGTGTAGCTTCAGCTTCCAAGCGTGCGAGAAGATCTTTCTGTATATCGACCGCAAATATTTTCGTGTGGGTCGCACTCTTCATTCGTTCGGCGATAGCAAGGGTGTATGCCCCGCTCCCCGCACCAAAGTCAGCAATGTGTTGACCGGGTATGAATTCAAGCTGATCAATGACTTTTTGTGGATCTGAAAATGTATTCATACTTTTGATTATAACAAAAATGAACTCAAAGATATAGGAAAAAACACGCCTCTGTATGCGTGTTTAAATGAGAGTAAACGAAGCAACCGAATCTCCTGCTCGTAGTTTCATAATGCGAACACCTTGTGTTGCTCGACCCAGTGTTGAAACAGAATCTAAATTGGTACGAATAACCTGTGATTTTTGTGACATAGCAATAATTTCTTGTTCGTCATCCACCACCTTTGATCCTATGAGTTTTCCAGTTTTTTCAGTAACGTTCAATGTTTTAATACCCGATCCGCCACGACCCTGAACTTTGTACTCACTGAGATTCGTTTTCTTTCCGTATCCATTCTCAGTGACTACCAAAAACTCTTTCTCTTCTTGATCGGCCTCTACAACTCCAAGACCAATCACAGCATCATCTCCCTTAAGAGTAATACCCTTTACACCACCAGCAGTACGACCCATGGTTCTGATGTCAGATACGTTAAATCGAATCGATTGACCATTTTGTGTAGCGAGCATTACCTGATCTTTTTCACTCACAAAGCGTACTGACCATAGTTCGTCACCATCTTTTAAGTTTACTGCAATCAATCCATTGGCACGAACATTTTTAAATGCATCACCTTTCACACGTTTTACGATACCATGTTTCGTTGCAAAGAAGAGTGTCACACCATCAAGCTCTTTACCTTTCGGTACCGTCAAAATTGACGTAATACGTTCATCTCCAGTGAGTGGGAGGAAATTTTTAATAGATTTACCTTTGGTTGAACGACGCCCTTCTGGGAGTTCATACATCTTCGTTTGATACACTTTTCCGGTATCAGAGAAGAACAAGACATCACTGTGCGAATTACCAATCAAGAAATGGGTCACAATGTCTTCGTCTTTGGTATTGAGATCAACGACACCTACCCCACCACGTTTTTGGGTGCGGTACTCTTTTGGATCAGTTCGTTTAATGTACCCATTTTCAGTGTAGACCATAGCGAACTCTTTCTCTGGAATTAAATCCTCATCGGTAATTGAGTCAACACGCTTATCAACAATTCGCGTTCGACGATCGTCGTTGTATTTCTCTTTAATGTCGATGAGTTCGTTCTTAATGACACCGCGCATTTTCGCTACACTTTTCAACAGAGACTTGAGTCCTGCAATGTACTTCAAAATCTCAGTAAGCTCATCTTCAATCTTTTTGCGTTCAAGACCAGCAAGTTTCTGTAACTTCATGTCGAGAATGGCGTTCGCTTGGATTTCAGTAAATTTAAATTTCTTGATGAGATTTGCTCGTGCGTCAGCAGTGTCTTTTGATTTTTTAATGAGCGCAACAATCTCGTCAATGTGATCAAGCGCCTTGTTCAACCCTTCGAGAATGTGTGCACGTGCTTCAGCTTTGTTGAGATCAAATTCGGTACGCCTCCGTACGACTTCTTCTCGATGCTGAATAAAGTACTCCAGAATTTCTTTCAACCCTAGAGTTTGTGGTACCCCATCAACAAGACATACCATATTGTAGTTAAAATTTTCCTGTAATTGAGTATGTTTATAGATGTAGTTGAGCACACGACGTGGTTGTGCCGATCCTTTGAGGTCAATAACAATGCGAATATCTTTTGTTGACTCATCACGAAGTGCTTTAATACCATTAATTTTCTTATCACGAACAAGGTCGGCAATTTTAACAATAAGGTTTTGCTTATTCACTCGGTATGGAATCGAGGTAATCACAATTTGATGGTTACCGTTCTTTGCTTCAACAATTTCGGCTTCACCTCGTGTAACAACACGACCCCGTCCAGTCGCATAGGCACTCTTGATATCTTCCCTACTGTAGGCAATACCGCCAAGTGGAAAATCAGGACCTTGTACACAATCAAGGAGATCACCGAGGGTCGCCTCAGGATTATCAATTAACATAATGGTTGCATCAATAATTTCTCCGAGGTTGTGTGGTGGAATGTTAGTTGCCATACCGACCGCAATACCAAGTCCACCGTTTAAGAGGAGCGTTGGTACCGCAGTTGGTAGCACCGTTGGTTCTTGCCGTGTATCATCGTAGTTTGGGATGAAATCAACGGTATCTTTTTCAATATCCCGCAAGAGTTCAGCTGAAATTTTTTCCATCTTGGCTTCGGTGTAACGGTATGCCGCAGGTGAATCACCATCAATAGAACCAAAGTTACCCTGCCCCCATACGAGTGGATATCGATACGAGAAATCTTGTGACATTCCAACCATCGCATCATAGACAGAGCTATCACCGTGTGGGTGATACTTACCGAGTACATCTCCAACGATGGTTGCCGATTTTTTAAATCGTGCAGATGCAGTGAGTCCAATATCATTCATCGCAAACAAAATGCGACGGTGAACAGGTTTCAACCCATCGCGTACATCTGGTAACGCACGTGAGGTGATCACGCTCATAGCGTAGGCAATGAACGATTCTTTCATCTCATCGACAACATTCATGGGAACTATTTTATTGGTTTCTTTATTCTGTGACATATATTTTTCTATTCTTCATTAACGAGCACATTTCCTTCATTGGTGACTTCGGTTTCGGTATCTGATTCAGTCTCTGTTGTTGCATCAATCGGTATTGTCTCAACCACAGTATCTGATACAGAATCGAAATTATTTTGAACCTGGTTGAAACTATCAATACTGGTTTGAATAACATTACTAAATGATTCCAATGGTGAGGATTGATGGTTTGATTCAGTATCACGCCGAGGTTGCAGTGACAGTATGATCAACCACACAGCAACAATACCAATCGTGGTAACCAGTGCGAGTGTTCGCGCAAGGCGCTGACGTTCATCATGTGATTTTGTGCGCACACGTGTAAGCCATTGTTTCATACTATTGAACGTCGAGCACAACTACGTGCCCGGTTAAGGTATCTAAATCGCTTTTCTTGAAAACATACTTTGACTCTGGTTTGTCTGATGAACGTGATGACTCCTTCAGGAATGTTTCGAGTGCTTTTGATTCACGGTCGCTTCCATAATCCATAGGAATGATAACCTTTGGTGAAAAATGTTTGACCACCTTGCTCGCCTCAAGAGCGTTCAAAGTACCATTTCCACCAATCGGAACAAAAATAACATCAACCGACTCTGTGTACTCTTTGGTTTTTTGACTGATATCAGTAGTGGCAAGATCACCAAGGAAACAAAATGAAATACCCTCTACCGTAAAAAAGTAGATGGTGTTGATGTACTCTTCGCCATCGATATTGGCACTTGAACGAAATCCAATGTAGGAATTACCCTGAACTTCGTAACTACCGGGTCCGTATATTTCAAATGGTTCTTTTCCAGAGTGTGTCGTGTTCTCAAACCCATTGTAGTTTGGATGTCGTGTTGTACACAGCGCAATATCAGCACCAAATTTTGCAGGCTTTAATTTAAGGGTGTTGTCTTTTGCTATGGGGTTAATAGCAAGAGTCGTATCTCCTTGTGAGATTTTAAAAAACTGTTTTCCGTAGTACGTAATAATCATACCCTAGAGTATAGCATAAAAGTTTCCGCTGAAACAGAAACGTTCAATAGAGAGCGAAATAGAGGTGTTTTAAGCGATTTTTGCCAGGCAAAAATCGCAATTATAAAATTTTCATTATAAAAACAGCCGTAAATGTCAAATTTACAGCTGTTTACAAAACCTTTTGCCAGGAAAAATATATTGTCTTTCGTTTTTGAATTTCTATATACTCTTCTTTGTACAATTCTTTTTCTAGTAGGTAGAAATAATCATCAAGGTGATTTTTTGTATTCAGTAAATAAGACCTTGATTGTTTGATTTCTGTTCTACGAGGGAGTACTATTAGTCGCTTAAAATCAATTGAAAGACCTAGCTCCTCATATACTTCTCGTTGGAGAGCAAGAATTGAATCTTCTTCGGATTTTCTTTTTCCGGAGATCGAAGGAAGTGGGTTCCTAATTTTTATACTACCATCCTTAAAGACTTGTTCCCTTTCTCACAAGAATTCAAATTGACCATCCTGATTTTTATAAAAGAGAAATAATGTTACTGTATCTATGACTCTAAGTAACGATCCATCTTCATTTTTGGTTTTCTTTGTTCTTAATATTACATTATAAATTGATTATGTCAAAATCCATTGCAAAAACAAAAAATATAGGTAACATACTCACCATCCTAATATTATTAGCGGTTTGGACGTAACCCTTCCCTTTCGTATATTGATAGATGTTGATAAAGGAGAGAGCGTTCCAACTATTTAGGAATACCGCTCTTTTTGGGAGCGGAATTTTTTATGGATTTATCAAACACACTACTCGGAAAATTACTTGCAAAGAATGAAGCACCAGCACTTGAAACTGGTGAACTTATAGAAGGTAAGGTTATCAGTATTCAAGGAACACAAGTATTTGTGAACCTCTACCCACACGGAACTGGTATCATTCACGGTAAGGAATATCTGGCAGCTCGAGATATGGTTCGATCACTGAATGCAGGTGATACCATTTCAGCAAAAATCGTTGAACTTGAAAATGAAGACGGGTACATCGAGCTCTCACTCAAAGAAGCAAAACAAGCACTCGCCTGGGGAGAAGCAGAAGATGCACTCAAAGCTGGAAACACTCTTGAGATTGTCGTAAAAGAAGCAAACAAAGGAGGTCTCATGCTCGACTGGAATGGTATCTCTGGATTCCTTCCTGCATCTCAACTGAATGCTGAGCACTACCCACGCGTTGAGTCAGGTGACAAAAATGAGATCGTCAATGAACTCAAAAAACTGGTTGGGCAAAAACTATCAGTCAATGTGCTGTCAGTGAACCCAAAAGAAGGTAAGCTCATCTTCTCGGAACGAGGTGAGAAAGCAAACACAAAAGAAAAAGCAGTACCATCAAAGTACTCTGTTGGCGATGTTCTTGAATGCGAGGTTACCGGTATCGTTGATTTTGGTATCTTCCTCAAACTCGAACAAGGTGTTGAAGGGCTCGTACACATTTCTGAAATGGCATGGTCACTCGTTGAAAATCCACGTACCTTGTACAAAGTTGGTGATGTCGTCAAGGCAAAGATTATTGAAATCAAAGACGGAAAAATTTCGTTTTCAATCAAGACACTCACCGAAAACCCATGGACAACCGTTGAAGGTAAGTACACAGTTGGTGACAAGGTGAACGGTGTCGTCATCAAGCACAACAAGCATGGTGCACTGGTTTCTATTGAACAAGGTGTTGCCGGACTCGTACACATTTCTGAATTTGAATCTGAAAAAGATCTCAAATCACAACTTGGACTTGGACAATCGTACGACTTTACAATTACTACCTTTGATCCAAAAGAAGAGAAACTTACCCTTTCATTCAAAAGCTAAGTATAAAAACGCACACTGGTGCGTTTTTTACATGGCAGTATTGTAACGATTCATGGTTGTTTCTAAACCATCCACCACAAGGCTTTCAATAACACGTTCCACCTGTGGCGCGATACGTTCGTATACGTCTATCAATTCATCAGGAGGTATACGACCAAGCACGTTTGGTTTACTCAGGTCACCATTCGGTAACAGTGTTGATACGCCAATGCGTACGCGGATACATTTTCGAGAACCGAGGTGATCCACTACGGACTTTATTCCATTGTGACCACCGTCTCCCCTGTCGTATGAAATCCGAATTGTACCAAACGGTAAGTCAATATCATCATAGATAAGCACAACGTGTTCTGGCTCAAAATCAACTTCTTTCTTCAAGAACGAAATCACCTCGCCTGAGTTGTTCATAAAGGTCTGAGGTTTTATATAGAGACCTGCGTGACCGGTTTTCACCTCGGCGTTCATGTACTTGTGATAATTCCATCCACTAGGAAACAATGTATCAAGCACGACCCACGCAACGTTGTGCCTCGTCAGTGCATACTTTTCACCTGGGTTACCTAATCCAATAATGTAGAGCATACCTACATCCTATCAGGATTTAAGGTAAACAAAAAACCACCACTCAAGGTGATTCACTGTCCATTCAAGGTTGCACTCGTCTCAGGCCCCACAATCCCATCGATGTATGTGAGGTGGTGGTCACGTTGGTAAGCGGTGACGCCAGCGTAGGTGAGGGGTCCGTAGATGCCGTCTTCAGGTCCTGCGGTGTAGCCGAGGGTGTTCATACAGGATTGGACTTGGCGGACGTCGTTCCCTCGTGATCCTCGTGTAATGAGGCGGGTGTAGGAGATGGTGCAAGGGTTAGTTGGTTCTTCTTCTGTTGTGACGGTTTCTCCTCGAGCTTTGGCAAAGAGGAGGGCTACTTGTGCAGGAGAGTAGGCGCGGGAACCAGAGCGGGAGGATTGGACCTCGATGACGGTGACGGTTCTCGTGACCTGGGTGGCGTTGTTTCCGGCGGTGTCTTGTGCATCGTAGGTGACGGTGTAGGTGCCGGGGGTAGCGGTATCTACGGGGTTCACGGTGGTGACCGTGCAGGTGGGATCGATGTCGTCAGTGCAGGTGGCGCCGGCATCAATATAGACATCTCCCTGAATAAGTGTGACCGGAGTAATCCCAGCCAAAGTAATAGTGGGTGCAACTTCGTCGAGATCATTCACAGTAATTATGAATACTTCGGTAATAGAAAGTGCGCCGTCACTACCCTGAATTCTCACTGAATAAGAGCTCTGGGTCTCAAAGTCAGGACTCGCGTTGATGTCGAGGTTAGTACCGTCAATCGTGAAGACACCGTTGTTAGTGTCACCGGCTCCAGCCACCAGACTGAAGGTGAGCGCCACATTTTCTCCGTCGTCGGTACCGCTCAGGGTTCCAACTGCGGTTCCAGCCGCTACGTTCTCATTGACGCTCGTGGTGTTGGCACCGTCGATCTGAATATCGGTCGGGACGACGTTCACATCGCTTACCGTAACTGTGAAAGCTTCTTCGTAGGTGAGACCTCCGTTGGTCTCTGTAACCTGTAGACAGATGTTATAGGTATTGTCAGAATTTGCATCTACCGGATTCTCGAAGTCAAAGACCGTAGTGTTTCTAAGTGATGTACCTGAAATATTAAAGTGTGCATCATCAATTCCTGGGGTGGTACAGGCAAGGCTATAGGTGTAGGTCTCGGTGTTATCTTCTCCGTCATCCGTCGAGGTGATGGTGGCGATCGAGGTGTTGGCTGCGGTGTTCTCGTTCACCGAGTCGGTGTCGGCACCATCGATGTCGATGTTGGTAGGGGCTGAGTTAAGATCGTTGACATTAATCACCAAAATCTCATCGTAGGTGAGGTTGCCTGCACCACTATCGGTCGTTCGAATACAAACCTCATAATTGTTATCACTGTCATCATCAACCGGATTCTCGTAATCAAAGACCGTAGTGTTTCGTAATTGATCTCCTAAAATATTGAAGTGAGCGTCGTCATCACCAGGAGTAGTACAGGCGATGGAGTAGGTATGGGTATCACCACCATCTGCATCGGTAGTTGTGAGAGTTCCAATGCTTGTATTAATCGCAACATTCTCGTCCTGATTATCCGTGTTTAATCCATCAATCTGAATATCGGTAGGGGCATTATTAGTAGGTGCAGTACTGTAGGTGATCGACACCTCATCAAGTTCTACTTGTTGTGAACCATTACCATTTAGGTAGGCTCGCCAGAGAAAGGTGCCGCCGTCAGTGTCGAGGGTAGCAACGTTGGTGTTGATGATACTAGCGCTATTGGTTTCGGTACCGTCAGTTTTAGTGGTAGTAGTCCAGGCTGAACCGGTATAGTAATACCATGTTACCCCATTATCAGGTGAAACCTGATACGTAGG
>JAGQMN010000003.1 GCA_020428645.1 Patescibacteria group bacterium | reverse complement strand
TGTACAAGACGCAATACATGGAAATTTTACAATCCCAATTATCTTTACTGAAACGGGAGAAGTGGATTCAATTACTACCTGTCAGATTAATATTATTCACTAAATAATGTTCAAGAAATCAGAAAAAATAATAATTTTCACGTACGTTATCATTGGATGGCTTTTTTCTAGTTTCCCTTTATATCTAGCTGATGCTGCTGTTGGTGATATTGGTCATTGGCGGGATTCAGTCGGTGGTCAAATTCCCGGAACGAGCTTTGCTGCATTTGAG
Organism: Patescibacteria group bacterium; assembly: GCA_020428645.1. Lineage (GTDB taxonomy): Bacteria > Patescibacteriota > Minisyncoccia > Phycocordibacterales > UBA1006 > UBA1006. The sequence goes on along the minus strand of JAGQMN010000003.1, from coordinate 50,802 downwards.
ACCGATCAAGAAATACGCAACGATGGTATTTACACTCGCCCTGATGACTCAACCATTGAACTTGACGAGGCGGGAGATTACCTCATTATTTCCACCATTCGAGGAGTCGATAGTTCAAACGGTCGTTACAATGCACAGGCACGTATAGCTCTAACTTCTGGAAGCGGAAGTCTGTTTACCTCATACTACACCGGTTACTCACGTGATACTTCGGAAGACACAGCATGGTTCCGTGCCGTTGGGGTAGTGATTGGTGCATCAGCCAACGCCCAGATACAGGTACAACGTCGACGCGACACCGACGCACCGACCTCAGGAAGTATTGCTGGCGAGTCAGACGTTCAAGTGGTACGTATTAATCCGACGAACTACGGGATCTATGCTATAGGGGGTACCGGCGCTGCGTATCTTGGAACCACTCTTAATACTGTTAACATCACTGCCGTTACCGCTGAATCAGACACCAACGCGATCCAAGGCGATACGGGAACCGAAACGATAACGGTAAAGGGTGACAACAAACGATACTTGATTGCCTGGTCGGTATCGGGAAATACGGGAGGTAGCCGTACTCAACGTATTGGCCAACTTAACTATGACGGGACGGGGCAGGGGTGGACCCAATCGTATTGTTATCAACGAAGTTCTACGAATGAATATTGTGGCATAGGTTCGATGGATATTTTGGAAACAGCAACGGCTGATCGAGATATTCAAGTAAAGGTATTTCGTGGAGCAGGTGTTGCTGCTGACCAGGGAGGAGCTGACAACAATGGGTCCTGGGTGACTGATGGTAATGGACAGATGATTGTTCTTGAGATGCCGGATAGCCTTGAGGTTTTCCATTCGTATGATTCGACAGGACTACAGAATATTTCGAGTAGCGCCACGTTAAATGCCATGCGTGACGTAAGTTTTAATGATGCAGCGAGTTTTACCAAAGCAAGCAATACTGCTGTTGATGTTACGAATCCAGCCGATGTCTTTGCCTGGGCGAACGTGTGGACAGCTCGAAAAAGAGTCGGTTCTGGTTTACGTCTTACCGCCTATGGTAGCATCACCGTGAACGGTGTTGAACAGTCAACGGGCGAGCATGGGAATTACATCCGTGGTAATCAAGGTTCAGTGGATACCTTCGGAGGGAGTTTCCACCCCGCTGGTATTTTTACGGTTGGTACGGCTGGTTACGATCTGGGTGTGAACATGGATCCCCTCTCTGGAAGTGAGGCAGCAGGTGCCGCCACCGATCGTACTCAACCATCGACCGTTGGTTTTTTCTCGCTAAACCTCGATACGCTCCTCCCCCCGAATCTTACCCAGTCGGCGTACCGATTCTTTGCCAACGCAGATTCAACTGATGTTGGTTCAGCACTGGCGGCACAAGATACCTCAACGACGCTCAGCGCAACTGGTGATGCATTCCGACTGAGGATACTCATTGATGTTGCAGATGCACCACTTCGACCTGGTGAAGAAGATTTTAAACTACAATTCGCTGAGCAGTCAGGAACGTGTGACACCTCGTTTACTGGAGAAACCTATAGTGACGTAACCGCTGCGACCATTATTGCTTTCAATGACAATAGTACTCCGACTGACGGAGCGAGTTTGACAGCAAATGCCAACGATCCAACCCACGGTGGTCACACGATTGTTAACCAAAGTTATGAAGAGCTCAACAACGCATCGGTAGGTACGATGATTGCAAAGGATCAAGATGGTAAGTGGGACTTTTCGTTGATTGATAATGGCGCTACGGCAAGTACGACATACTGTTTTCGATTGGTAACCTCTTCTGGTAGTCAACTCGATACCTATTCAGTAATTCCTGAAATAACAATGGCATCGGCTGCGAGTCCCCAAACAATATCATTTTCGATTTCTGACAACAGTATTGGGTTTGGTAGCTTGAGCTCCAGCCAGGCGCGTTATGCGACAGGTGATGGACTCGGTAGTATATCAAGTTTATCGTATGCCCATACCATGAGTGCTTCAACCAATGCATCAAGTGGTTACAGTATCAGTATTGCGGGTACTGATATGACGTGTACAAGTTGTGGTGGTAGCGTTGTTATTGATGCAATCGGTTCAACTGCGTCATCATCATCACCAGGCAATGAACAATTTGGTCTGCGTGGGTTTGTTGAATCAGGAAATGGATCTGTTGTTTCACCGTATAATTCTGGTATTCAATATGCGTATGATCCAACAACCACTGATACTATCTTTACAGGACCTGGTGATGATGCAACAACAGTATTTCGCGTATACTACCTTGGGAATATAGCTCCCGAAACTGACGCAGGTTCCTATGCCTCAACAATCACCTATACTGTTACCGCTCAATTTTAGGTTGCAAAGGGGTTGTTACTATTATTTGATTAAGGTATAATGTTTTCAGCTACATGGATACAGTCCATTAATAAGTAGTGCAATTAATTAACTGTATTATTAAAATAATTATGAAAAATTTTCTAACAAGAGTAGTGTCAGGGTTTGTGACCCTTGCGCTTATTAGTATGTACGCTCCAGTCGCGTTTGCGGCAGCAGCAACTGATTTGTCGGACAACATGGATCGACAAAAGATCAGCGAAGCGGCAACACACGTGATTGGTTTTACGTTGCCAACAGCGCTTGCAGCTTCAGGAACCATTGATGTAACGTTTCCAGGCTCATTCACCGGGACAGCGGCTACATCATCGACCGATTGGTCGGCGCCTTCGAGTAATGTTGTTCGGTATACCGATTCAGGATCTGGTCAATCGGCTGGAACAGCATATTCGGTTACGGTAACAGGAATGGTTAACCCGTCTTCGGCGGCAAACTATTCAATCTCGATTTCTGGTTCAAACGGAGATACCGGGTCAATTACTGTCCCAATTTTGGACGACGATCAGATTTTGGTTACCGCAACGGTTGATCAAGCGCTTACCTTTGATGTTCGTGACAGTGATGATGATGACAATGCGGTTGGATTTGGTTCATTGAGCAGTGGTTCAATTACCTATGCCAACACAGGCGGAACCGGTTCAGGATCAGAAGTTGCAAATGGTTCAAGTCAGTTCCTTGCATCAACGAATGCAACCGGAGGATATACTGTGAATGTTGAGGGAGAAACCCTAACCTCAGGATCAGATACCATTACTGCTATGACATCGGCCGCAGCACCAACTGCAGGACAGGAAGAATTCGGACTCTCTGTTGATGTCGTATCAGGTACGGGAACGGTTTCTACAAACTATGCGGGTACCAACTACTACCTCAATCCAGGAGTTGCAGATACGGTGGTCACTCAAACAGGACCTGTTTCTACCGAAACATATGGTGTTAATTACGTTGCAAATATTGACGGCTCAACTGAAGCAGGTACCTATACAACGACACTTACGTACACCATGACCGCAAACTTCTAGTGGTTTCATTTAAAAAATACTACATTTCGTAGTGTTTTTTATTGCCAGGAGCGAGGACAAATCTTCATTTCTCCACTTCAAAAAATACTTTATTGTTGTATTTAGGATAGTTGAGGTATAATAGACACATACTTGTGCATAGAAGTTTTATTTTTTGTAGAAAACCATTTTTAGGTCAATACATTACATTCACTGTTATTTTATGAAAAGAAATTACATAACATTTATACTTGTCATGGTAGGTATTCTGAGTTCCGTTATGACCACTCGATCAGCCTTTGCGCTTACAGCGTCTCCGGCTAAATTGGAAATTACGGGTGATCCAGGCACAATCCTGACTGGTACAATTGAACTTTACAACGAAAAATCACGGAATCAGACGGTATACACGAGCTTTGAAAATTTTGAATCAAATGATGATACCGGGACACCTCGATTCATTGGTGCTGATGAAGGGCTCGCAACATGGATGAATGCTCCAGCGAGTATTTCACTTGATGCTCAGGAGCGTACAGAGGTAACGTACACTATTTCTATACCAGCTTCTGCAGAACCAGGAGGATACTTTGCTGCGATCTTTTTTGGTAACCAACCACTACAATCTGATGGCTCAGCTGTTAGCATTGGTGGAAGACTAGGAATATTGATATTACTCCGCGTTAACGGGGATGTACCGGAAAGCGGGGGGATTCTTGATTTCGAAGCCACCGATCAACAACACTTTTATCTAATGCCTCCTATTGAATTTATGTACCGTTTCAGCAACACTGGAGGGGATCGCGCGGTACCAAGAGGTGACATTGAGTTGCACAACACGTTTGGAATGGTTCGTGATCGAGTTAACGCTAACCCGAAAGAAGGAAGTGTTCTTCCAAATACTGCTCGAAAATTTATTAATACATGGGAACGAAAAGGAGAAGAACCACATGGATTCTTTGCAACCGCTCGGTCTCAATTTCGTCAATTTCATTTTGGGTGGTACACCGCTCGTTTGAATGTACATTGGGGACAATCAGGCCAGGAATCGGTAGCCACATACTCATTCTTTATATTCCCTTGGCAGGTACTGTTGCTTGGAATCATCATTATTGTTCTAGCATGGATTATACTCAGATTTGTTGGACGGATGTACAAAGCGTCACTGCTACGTCAATTAGAAAAACAACAGTCCATGAAGAACGAAGAATAACCTTTTTACCAAAAAACGACCGCGACAGGTCGTTTTTATCTATATGTATTTACTCAAACGCATAGTGTACATACTTTATGAGATCATTCAATTTAGTTGAAGATTTTATAAGGAATGCAATAGGGTCTTTTTGAATGACTGTTTTCGCTACTTCTTTGTGTCGAATACTGAGATTGCTGAGAATAATAACTTTTGCTTGTTTCCCCCACGTATCTTCTCGTAGGTGGGTCATAAATTCATGACCATCGATAATTGGGATTTCAAGATCAAGGAGAATGAGATCAGGATGATCAGCGTAGGATACCTCAAGACCCTCTTTACCATCAAATGATTGAGTTACGTTAAAGTTCTCACGCTCAAGTTTTTTGAAGAGCGTGTCGTTGAGGTGTTCATTACCTTCGACAATGAGTATTTTCTTTTGCTGCTGCGGTTTCATACTGATACATGTATCCACTACGATTTAATTCGCATGTATACGTTTTTTTGTGTAGGGAGGGTGGGGAATAACGTTTACCTTCTTACCCATAACTTCTTCATATTCATGAATAAGTGTCGATACAATATCCTCCGTAGGTCCTGTGAGACTTTTTATCTGTGAACCTGAATCATCAACCTCAAGTCCTGGAGCGAGGCAATTTCTTTTATTTTTTTATCACCAACGTGGTAGTGGAGTGCGTCAATGATATCATGGACAATTTCGTAGTTTGTTCGTTGATCTTCTGATATATGTGTATAATCTCTATTAATTAATCGAACTCGTTCTCGTCGCTTGATGAAAAGAAATAGGAGGAAAAAAGGAATGAGCGCAAATGGTAGAGTTGGTACCCATTTTGAAATTCCATAACCTAAAAATGAACGCTCTACTTTGAATCGTTGCTCTGATATTGCTGGGAACATTTGGTTTTTATAGCTTACATGCAATTTCAGAATATACTCCCCATAGTTTATTGATTCTGGTAGTTGAATATATCGAACGAATGAAGCAGTTGTTTGAACCGCTACGGTTTCGCTGTATTCGCTAATCACAGAACCGTTTTTATCTATTACTCTCAATAACATGCTGACATCTACTCGCTCGTTAGGGGTACCAAAGTTCAACAGCTGTACATTGACTGGTAGTGATTCACCAGGAACAAGAATATCATGGGAACCAACAGAAATTGCCGAAGAAACAGTGCCATTTGTTTGTGCGTCCAGGTGTAGTGGTGTAAGCATTAGGGATACAAATACGATGAGTACAAACCTATATATATTTTTTTGATTTACAGTAAACATGTATCTAATTATTTTTCATAGTCTGAAAGGTATCGACCACGACCTTTAATGTATCCAACCAATCGTACAATTAACCATAATAAGAGCGCTCCACCACCAAATGAGAAGAGGTACGGTACAATATCTGACCGTTCGTTTGATGATTTCTCAGGTGTCCTCAACAATACGTCAAAGAGTGGATCGCCAACGAATTCAAGCTGTTTTTCATCCGAGTTAAATACTGGAGTAATAGTGAATACCTTTTCTTCCGAACTTAAGTTTCTAGTAAGACCTTTGAGGATACTGGTTACGGTGTGCTCCCCAATATCAAATTGATCAAGAAGTGTTTCCAAAAAGTACAAACCATTACCGTTGGCAATAACGGTGCCGACGTAGTATCCATCAATATTTAAATCGAGTTCAGCGTAGGGCACCGTGTATCCGTACAATACGAGCCCATAATCGCCACGTGGCTCAACGGTTACGGTTGGTGAAAGGAAAATATCGTTCGCATACACGAATCCTCGATCACCCACAGTGAGAGTAAGGAGTCGAGGTCCTGTCGGGACTACATTTCGATCAAAACCATTAAAAGTAAAGGTATGTAAACCAGGCGAAATATTATCAATTGAAATTAAGAAAATTCCCTTATCATCAATACTCGTAGTACCAACGAGTGATTCATCTATTGAGACCTGAACCGTTCCGTTTGATGGACCAAATCCTTTGAATGACAGAATAATACCGTTTTCATCAAAAAAGGGTTGTTCGTCGTTAAAGAAACAGTTATAACAAGTGCCACCGCTTGAACCACCACCTACAACTACAGGATCACCCAATACTGCAGCGTTTACGGTGATGCTGTCAGATGGAAATATCCATACCTCTGCAGTTGCTACAAAGGTACCGTTCACACCAAAATTTACCGTGTATGAACCATTATCCGAAGGGTTTTTGAGACCAGCACTTTCGGTAAGGGTAATTTCTATATCACTACCAGCACTCGCTGATGTTTGAAATGAAATAAATACGGTATTCAAAGAGTGACTAAATGACCATTGACTTACGGTTAAGAGACTACCATTTACGCGAACTTCAACATCAGACTGTACTGGAGTTGTAGTAAAGCTGAACTCACTCGGAAAATTAACTGATACACTATTTCCAATGGCAATAGGAGATACCGTATCAAAACTAATAACATGTTCTGAAACATGATTGATGATCTGGTCGTTTACTTGGTAATCTAGATTTTGAATATCTAAGGCAAACGCTATTCCTGTAGACACCAACCAAAAAAACACACTACAACAAATGGTATAGCATACTGTATGCATTGAATGTACTTTTGATATAAAAGTCATACTTACTACCTCTATAGTACTATATTTACCCTGTATGTTGTAGGTTATTTCATTGGGTGTGTATTGTCGTCTAGTACAAGAGTTTGTTATGCTGTATGTATGAAAGCCGTACGGAGTACAGTTTTATATGGAATGTTAGCCATTAGTATTGGTGTATTGTGGAATACTGCACTGCAGACCCCATGCTCACGAGTTGTCAAGTACGATATTGGTGAATTTGATGAACGTTTTGGCATTACCAAGGAACTCTTTTTGGCCCAGATTGAACATGCAGAACAACCCTGGGAAACGGTAGCTCAACGTGAACTCTTTCAGTACGTTCCGGGATCTGATTTTATGGTGAACCTTATATGGAGCGATGAACAAGAACGTCTCTATGAAGGAAATACGCTACAGAATCAACTCGATACTAAGCAAGAGCGCATCGATACGGTTCAAACACGGTATCAGTCAGCAGTCAGTCGATACGAACGATCAGTTCGTGAGTATGAAGCTCGTCTGAACGCCTATGAAGCCGATGTCAGCTATTGGAATGCACAGGGAGGGGCACCTGAGGGTACGTATCAGGAACTTCAAGTAGAATCATCAGCACTCGAGTCAAAAGCATCCGAGGTTAATCGACTCTTGGCTCAGGTAAATGCTATTGCCGAAGAGAATAACGAACGTGTTGAAGAGTACAACGAGGGTGTTGCAACGTACAATGATTTGTTTAGTCAAGCACATGAGTTTGATGCGGGGAATACCGATGGTACCGAAATTAACGTGTACAGTTACGATGGTAACCAAGAATTACAAACGCTATTGATTCATGAATTTGGTCACGTACTCGGTATTGATCATGTTGATGATCCTGCATCAGTGATGTACTATCTCTTGAATGATGAGAACCATGATGGAGTACTTAGTGATGTAGATATTACCGCACTCACAGAACGGTGTCGGTTGTAACACGAATCTCTTATTCGTGTTTTTTGATGGTATACTGTCATCATGAAAACTGGACTGAAATCATGGCGGGTACTTGTTAGGTTCGTCCTCTACTATTTTTCAATTGGCGGTCTTGTGCGTACGTTTTTTGTACCTTGGCGTCAAGAACGGTATCGTAGTAGTGAACCGGGAATATGGAAGTGGGTTGAACAAGCAGTATTTTACATTTTTGCCATGGTATTTGGGATGGTGATTCGCACAGGAACTATCATAATGGGAATTCTGGCACTTCTTGCGTGCGTCATAGTATTTCCCGTCTTTGCATTTGTTCCTATTAAGCTTTCTTTTGAAAAACTTGTGCGGAATGGATCACTCGGTCGTGAGTGGGCATACCCACAGACGTGGACGCTCAACAAACATGGTCGCGACATCCGTATGAATGCTGAAGTGTTGGTGATTGATCACGATAGTGCAATTGAACAGATGGAGCGGGTACTCTCGCGAGGCACTCAACAGAACGTACTCGTTGTTGGTCAGCAGGGTATTGGAAAATCAACCAGGCTCTCACATCTTGCCCGTAACATGTACCGTGATTTGTCAGTTCGTGCGCTTAATGGAAAACGACTCGTTCAACTCTTTCCTGAAGAAATGGCCATCGAAGACATTCAACAGTGTATTAAAGAAGCCATCAAGGCACGTAACGTCGTCTTGGTTATTGAGAATATTGAGCGGTTCAACATCGTTGGTATTCTCGAACCGTACCTCGACAACAATCACTTTCAAATGATTTTGACGACTGATTGGGGATCGTACAATAGTACCTACAAACACCACGAAAACCTCATGCGTGTTTCTGAGGTGGTTGAGATGTATCCGCCTGATGACGAAACCACGATGCTGTACCTCTATGACTGGGTATTGGCTCATCGACAACAGAAACGTATCAGTAATGACGTGCTCGCATCGGTCATTGTATTGACGAACAAACTGATGATGAACACTGCGCAACCTGAAAAATCAATTGATATTCTCGAAGAACTCATTACGGTACCAGAGGACGTGCTTACCACTGAAGATGTCGAACGTCTCATGTCACAGAAGACAAACGTACCGCTCGGTGCGTTAAAAATTGATGAGAAAGATAAACTTATTCATCTCGAAGAGATCTTGAATCAACATGTTATCGGACAAAATCGAGCGATCAAAGGTATTGCGAGCGCATTGAAACGTGGACGTGCTGGTGTTGCTGATTCGCCGAAACCAATCGGATCGTTTCTCTTTCTTGGTCCAACAGGAGTGGGAAAGACGCATACCGCAAAAATGCTTGCGCAGTACTATTTCGGAGGTGAACACATGATGATTCGGTTCGATATGTCTGAATTCCGGGAGCTTGATTCTATGACACGGTTTATCGAACAGCTCGGAGCATACGTTGAAGAATCACCATTTGGTCTGGTGTTTTTCGATGAAATTGAAAAAGCGCATCCCGATATCTTAAATATCTTTTTGCAGATTCTTGATGAAGGAGAATTTCATACAACGACTGGACGTCTCATTTCATTTCGCAATACTATTATTATCTGTACCTCAAACGCAGGTGCATCCTGGATGATGGAGAATGGCAGTGAATCTGAAGACCTCCTCATTGATCACATTGTGCGCGAGGGAATCCTCCGACCCGAATTTATCAACCGTTTTGATGCGACCGTACTCTACCGTGTACTCAATCGTAATGAAATTGAAGAAATTACCACCATCATGTTAAACAAGCTCAATCGACACATCAGGAAACAACATAACCTTGAAGTGATTGTTACCGATGAACTGGTAAAAGTACTCGCACGAAAAGGACACGATCCAAAATTTGGCGTTCGTCCTCTTGCCCGCGTTATTCAAGATGACATTGAAACCCAGGTAGCTGATGCACTGTTACGTGATCCGACCCCGTCGCATGTGTGTTTGTACATTGATCCGAATTCAATAGAACCAAAATAAAAACCCCTAGGTGGGGTTTTTATTTTGATAACTTTATTTACAAAGTCAATTATACAGGTATAGTGAGGAAAATTGTTTAACAAATAAAAAAACTATAAAACACATGTCACTAATTTTACGTGGAATTGATTTCGGACCGGTACAAGGTGCCTCCGGAATTCAGGGATTTTTCTCAGGTTGGGAATATCCCTATCGATGGGTGTTAACACCCTTACTCTATTTTTTCGGTTACCGTTTTGATGGTATGACCTTTGTCTCAAAGACAAGTACATTGTACCAGCGAGATGGTAATGCGAAGGTGAGAAAAAACGGAATAACATTTCGTAACTTCAAACCAGATTGCATTAAAGCGTATATCTTCAAAGGTATCGCACTTAACTCTGTTGGTTTAACTGGCCCTGGTCTTAATAATTTGTTGAGACGCAAAAAATGGCAAAAGCGTACAGAACCATTTATGATTTCTGTAATGTCTGTTGCTGGGACAAAACATGAACGTCAATTCGAACACACAGGGATCATTCATTCCTTAAAACAAGCAAGTGTTGGTGGTATGTTCACGGCACCTTATGCGGTTCAATTGAATGTATCATGTCCTAATACAGGACATGCAACAGATGAATTTTGGGATGAAATCCTACCTATGCTTGATGCCTATGAGAAATTAAAGGTACCTATTGTGGTCAAAATTAATGTTTTAATGCCGATTGATGCTGCTTGTAAAATTGCAGATCATCCCGCATGCGATGCAATTGTACAAGGAAATACTCTACCGTATGGATCACTACCTGATCGGGTGAATTGGTATAAACTATTTGGTGATCAATCGCCAATAGAAAAAACTAACGAAACATATGGCAAGGGAGGCCTTTCGGGGAAACCACTGTTTCCATTAATTCTTAATTGGATTGATCGAGCAGAAGAAGCCGGTATTTCAGTACCCATTATTGCATGTGGTGGCATTGATTCACGTGCAAAAGTACGAGAACTCGCTAAACGCACAAGCGTGAAAGCTTGTGCAATTGGTTCAGTTTCTTTTTTACGACCTTGGCGTGTTGCTGGAATCATTAAAGAAGCACACAAATGTTTCTAATTGTGTAATTTAAAAATAATAAAAGTGAAAGAAGTAATTAAATTAACTAACATTATTGATGCACACGTTCATTTGCGAACTATTGCTGATAAAAGGATGCCATTGTGTACACCGCATACTGCGAAATTTGTTTCAGGTATGCTACCAATGCCTAATACGAATCCTCACATCTATACTTCGGAAGATGCGAGAAAGTATCGTCAGGAAATCGAACTCGTTTTAAAACATTTTGAACTATTAGGTACCGTTGATATTTTCCCAACGATTTATCTTACACCTCAAACCAATGTAAACGATTTAGTTGCAGGTTACCTGGCAGGTGATGTCTTTTCATGTAAACAGTATCCACGCGGTGCCACGACTAATTCAGCTGAAGGGGTATCAGGTATTAAGGAGATGTTTCCTATTTACCAGGTAATGGAGAAGTATGGGATTCCCCTTCACGTTCATTGTGAAATGCCAATGGATGTTGACGTAGATATTTTTGATAGTGAGAAGTTTGCGATTCAAGAAATGCTTATTCCGATTTTGGATAATTTTCCAAATTTAAAGGTATCTATGGAACATATTACTACCAAAAAAGCTGCTGAATTGGTTTCATCTGGTAGATATCCAAACTTGGTTGCCACGGTGACACCTCAACATTTGCTATATGACCGAAATAAAATGTTACGCGGAGGTTTAGACTCAAATTTGTATTGTATGCCAATTCTTAAAAGAAAGGAGCATATGGAAGCAATCCGTAATGCAGTTAAAAATGATGAACGTGGTGTCTTTCTGTGCGGAACAGATTCAGCCCCTCACTTCAAAACCGATAAGAATGAATGTGGATGTGCCGGAGTATATTCTGCACCGGTTTTTGTAGAGGCATACGTTAAGGCATTTATGGAAATGAATGTCTTAGAGAAACTCCAAGCTTTTATGAGTGACAATTTTTGCAAGTTTTATGGGTACACGGTACCCGAAGCTATGCAAAAGACGGTTGTGGTTGAACAAGTAGAACCCTGGAAAGTTCCAGATGTGTACGATGGTATTGTTCCATTGTTTCATGGTGAAGAGCTAAACTTAAAGGCTCGTTTACAATAAAATATATTAATAATTTAAAACCCTGGTTTCATATCAGGGTTTTTATAATTCCTCGTACACCAGCTTACCTATATTGTTGTCATAGGGTTGCACTTCAAACGTAATCATTCCTACTGTTTGTCCGTTGGTTGTTTCTGTTTTAACGCGCCATGTTCCGTATTCAAAGTGTGTTTTTTTGGTGAACCCTCGGTACCCCTCACTCCGTCCACCGGCGATAGAGAGGGGAATGGTATTTACTATATTCCACCGCCGATTATCGCGGTCATAGTATTCCCATACGTGATTAATAGTTGTGGTCAGGTCGGTCGGAGCAAATACCTGGGTGAAGACAAACAAATCCTCACCAGGACGCCAGTACATATCACGACTACGCTTTTGCCAGAACACAAGGGGAGGTGTTGCCTCATACTGCGCGCGGTATCCAGGGTAGAGTCGCTCGATATCATAGTAGACAGCCTTGTATTTTAATGAGAGCGGTATGGGCGGCATGATGTTCATGAAATAGAGAAAGTTAAAGAGAACCACTACACCAATAATTCTGGTGAGTAATTGCTTGAGGTTAATGGAGAGTCGTGTTCGATTGATATCACGTAACAATATCAAAAATAGGCTAATCAGTATCAATGCAATTCCAGTACTGAGCACAAAGATCCACGGTCCCATTTTTTTGATAACCACCGGTACAAAAAATATCGTCCACGACAGTATTGCCATCGCAAAAATGACAATTTGAAAACGCAGTCTCACAAAGTACTGTTTTTTGAATTCAGTACCGAGCATGAGCGCGGCCATGGTAAGAATAAATGGCCAGCTGGTGAGGAGTGATCCGCTTCGCGTGTAAAAGATTACAAACCCGGAAAAGAGCGCACCGAATGAAAATACCATGATCGTTTCGAGCCACTTGATGCGTTGATCAGTCAGAAGTTTTTTGCCAAATGTTGTACCGCGTGAAAACAGGAGTGCAATCGTCGTACCCGATAGGAGGAGGTGTATAATCAGCACTGCATTATCGAACGTTTGATCAATTTGGTTGAGCGTAAAGATATCAATGATAAAACCACCAATCAATGCAACTGGCATAATGATGTGTCCATACTGCTGATGAAACTGTTGTACTCGTGACTGTATCATTAGCTTCATTATAAAACAAAAAACACGCATAACCGACTCTCATCGGGGGTCTGCGTGTCTTTTGCTAATGTAGGTTACTCCCATTCAGTTTCCTCATCGTCCTCAATATCAAGACCATCGTCATAATCGTCATCCATTAAGTCATCATCATCGTCTTCGTCCTCATCATCATCCCAATCATCATCTTCGATTGGGTATCCTTCTTCATCGTATTGAGTGAAAGCGTTAATGTATGCAAATCGTGGTGATAAGAAACCTAGTAATTCAAACAGTGACATAGTTGTAAGGTGTGTTAGATATGTATCAGTTTTAAAAAATGAATAAAATTAACCTATGCTATTAGGTTGCCCGAATTATGAACCTATTTTTTAAAATGGGCAAGTCCTGTGTGTTGCACCTCAGTTTCGTTTCGTTATACTTGCTACTATGACTCATACACGTGCATTAGATAGGATAACCGATAAATCAGAACCGTCTCATATTGTGATTCTCGGTGCGGGTTTTGGTGGTGTGTATACTTATACCTCACTTCCGCGTTGGGTTAAAAAACAATACCGTATCACCGTTATTGATCGACGGAATCATTTTCTCTTTACACCACTGTTGCCAGAGGTTGCTGGAGCAAGCCTCGATCAACACAGTATTGTTGAACCTATTCGTGATATCATTAACCGTGATGTAACCTTTATACAATCCACTGTTATTTCAGTTGATACAAATACGAATACTATTGTTCTTCCTGATACCATTATTACCTACGATATACTTGTAGCTGGCCTCGGTTCAAAGACACACTTTTTTGGCACTCCAGGTGCTGAGGAGCACGCATACATTTTAAAGACACTTGATGATGCTGTGCATTTACGCAATCGATTCATTGATACCTTTGAAACTGCATCACAAACCACCGATCCAGTAGAACGAAAGAAACTCCTTTCATTTGTGATTGTTGGTGCAGGACCAACAGGAGTTGAACTTGCTGGTGAGGTATCTGAACTGTTGTTTGATACCTTTGTACATCAGTTTGGATCACTTGATATTGATGATGTAACCCTCACCCTCGTAAATAGTGGTGACGACGTGCTCAGTATGTTTGATTTACCCCTTCGCCAGTATGCGACACGCGCGCTCACGCGTGGTCGTGTTGTACTTCGTAACAATGTACGTGTCACTGAGGTAACACCATTTGGTGTGGTCACCGATACCGGGGAAGAAATTTCAGCACAGACGGTAGTGTGGACAGCTGGAGTGACCGCAAATAGTCTTACCTGTTCGTGCGGAACGTTTACCGTTGATCGTGGTCGTATTCTCACTGATCGATACTTGCGCGCCGAATCAATCGAGAACGTATTTGTCATAGGTGATATGGCACTGTTTCCAACTGAAGACAACAGGGGATTGCCGATGACTGCCCAGGTTGCCAAACAACAGGGACAAACAACGGGGAAAAATATTAGTCGATTGCTCAAAGGTCAACCACTCTATCCATTTGTGTACCATGAAAAGGGATTGCTCGCATCACTCGGTTCGTTTGATGCGGTTGCTCAAATGAAAGGATTTCGATTTAAAGGGGTCTTTGCTTGGTTTATGTGGCGAACGATCTACCTCTTTAACTTTGCATCGTGGAAGAAGCGATTCAAAATTATGGCTGATTGGACGGTAAACCTTTTTGCACGACGAGATACCACGCGATTATAAAAACGGTAGGTAGTACCGTTTTTATATTTCTAAGATTCTTGTATATTCATTGATTGCCGTTATACTTTAACTATGACTGTTTCTACTGATCCACACAAGATTGAAACCGTGGTCACTCGTGGTGTCGAGCGCATTTTTCCGAATGAAGATTTTCTCAGATCTCGCCTCGCCTCAGGCGAACGTTTAACTATCTACCTCGGTATTGATCCAACGGGACCTAGCCTTCACATGGGACACGTGATTCCCTTGATCAAACTTGCCCAGTTGCAGGAACTCGGACACAAGATTATTCTCCTTATTGGAGATTTCACCGCTCGTATTGGAGACCCAGACAAAAAAGAAGCACGCCACCAATTGACGAAAAAAGAGGTCATGGACAACGCCAAATTGTACAAGCAACAGGCTTCACTGTTTTTGAATTTTAGTGGTAAGAATAAGGCAGAGCTCAAGTATAATGGAAAGTGGCTTGACCGAATGAACTTTGCTGACGTCATTAATCTCGCCTCACAGGTCACTGTGCAGCGCATGCTCGATCGTGATCTGTTTCGCCGTAGGCTCGATGCGGGGACGCCTATCTATATCCACGAATTTATGTATCCACTCATGCAGGGATACGATTCAGTAGCGATGCAGGTGGACGGCGAGGTAGGTGGAAACGATCAAACCTTCAATATGCTTGTGGGGCGTGATCTCTTGAAAAATCAAAACAATCCAAAGGAAAAATTTGTTATTCCGATGAAACTCCTCGTTGACACCAATGGTGAGAAGATGGGCAAGACCACTGGAAATATGATTTCATTTTTGGATTCTCAAGTTACAATGTTTAATAAAATCATGACTTGGTCTGATGACATGATTATGCTTGGTTTTGAACTTTTAACTGATATTGATTTAGATGGTATTCAAAAACGTCTAGATTCTGATGAAAATCCACGCGATATCAAATTTGATCTAGCGCATGCAATTGTTACTAGATTTTATAATAAAGTCGATGCTGATTTTGCAAAAGATATATGGATTAGTGTAGTTCAACAAGACAATCAACCGTCTGATGTTCCAGTGATTGAGTTGAAAGGAGATATCATCGAAACCCTCGCAATTGGGTCAGGTGAGAGTAAATCACAAATCCGTCGATCACTCACTGAAGGCGCGATTAAGGTACATGGAGAGAAGGTGGACGAAAATCATGAGTTGCAATCAGGTGATACGATTCAAGTAGGCAAGAAACGATGGTTTCACATCAAATAATGAGGTTTAAACAAAAGTCATTGACTTTTGTTTACTTGCAACTCACAGCTAATAACTATAAACTTTCTGTATATGTCTAATACATCACACAAATACCGAAATAAAAAGATTTGGATCTGGGGAATTATCATTGTAGTACTGCTTCTTGTTGTATCGTTTGTTGTATCCAAGGGAAACAAACAGGTAGACCCAGCCTCATTTACCGACGTTGAAACATTTGACGATAGTCCACACATTAAAGGTGATCCAAATGCAGAGATTGTACTCATTGAATACTCAGACTTCCAGTGTCCTGCATGTAAGGCAGCTGCTCCTGCAGTAGCAGATCTCGTTGACGTATACGGTGACCGATTAGCTATCGAGTACCGCAATTTCCCACTACGTCAAATTCATCCAAACGCTCAGGTTGGAGCGCAGGCAGCTGAAGCTGCAGCTATCCAGGGTAAGTTTTGGGAAATGCATGACCTATTGTTTGAACGACAATCTGAATGGGCAGAATCATTTAATCCAGAGCGATACTTCCGGGACTATGCGCAGGAACTCGGTTTGAACGGTGACCGATTCCGCTATGATTTTGGTTCCGATGAAGTCAAGAACCGCGTAAACACCGATGCTGACGAGGCAATGGCGTTAGAAGTTCCAGGCACACCAGGATTTGTGTACAACGGAGAGGTAATCGATATGAATACCTTCCTTGCCGAGAATTTTGCACCTGTCGTTGTTGAGGAATCAACAACCGAGTAACACTGAACCCCAGTGTTTTTTCTTTGGGTGGTAACTTTGTTACAATTGAAACTATGAACATCATAGAGAACAAACAACTGAGACCGTATACAACATTTCAGGTGGATGTGACTGCGCGGTATTTCGTAGAACTTACCAATGTTTCTGATCTCCATAATCTCATTACGAATCCTCTCTGGCACACCGAACGACACTTTATTCTTGGTGGTGGAAGTAACGTTCTCTTCACGAAAGATTATCCAGGTATTGTTGTGTACAACAATATCAAAGGTATTGAGGTAGTCAGTGATGATGCTACATCAATAACGGTTCGTGTGGCAGCTGCAGAATCATGGCATGATGTTGTCATGTGGAGCGTTGAACAAAAGTTATGGGGTATTGAAAACCTTGCGCTTATTCCTGGTACCGTTGGGGCAGCACCTGTACAAAACATTGGTGCCTATGGTGTTGAGGTCGCATCGAGTATCCATACGGTTGATGTGGTTGATACCACCAATGGACGAGCGTTCACGTTGACTCAATCTGAATGTCAGTTTGGCTACCGGACGAGTGTTTTTAAAACTCATCCGCACTACTTTGTAACTGGGGTAACCTTTGTATTGTCAAAAATTCCTCAACCACAGCTCTCGTACGATGCACTCTCAACAGCAGTAGAATCTCAGAATCGAGAAGTTGTGACGAGTCGTGATGTTGCCGAGGCGGTTATGGAGATCCGCCGATCAAAACTACCCGAAGTTGGTGAAATCGGCATGGCAGGAAGCTTTTTCAAGAACCCGATTATTGATCGCATACATGCACAAGCGTTGACTGCTCGATATCCAAACATGAGAGTCTTTGATGTATCCCCGGAACAGGTAAAGATTTCTGCAGGATGGCTCATTGAAACGTTGGGATACAAAGGATATCGAGAAGGGCAAGTGGGCACCTATGACAAGCACGCGCTTGTTCTCGTAAATCATGCCAACGCAACGGGTGCCGAAGTATGGCAGTTTGCACAAAAAATTATGGACGAAGTACAGGAAACGTTTGGTATCCAACTCGAACCTGAGGTACTTGTTGTCTAGTATTCTCGTTCATCTTATACTCATGGTATGATCCACTTTCCTGGCCTCGTAGAAAAAACGCGACCACGTCCAAGCCGACCCCATTTTGAACCGAGCTACCTCATTCCTGATACTGATACCCACGGATCATTTTGGTCTGAAGTGTATACATTTCTCAGGTCAATTGGTTTTAGATCTCCAGTGATTAGGGAGATCAAACAGTACATTAATCGAGATTTTGGATTTTTTGGATTGCGTGTTCATCCGGTAACACGTGAACCTCAATACTTTCATGTTGGTGTATCACTCGATCTCAAACGAAATCGCAAGGTATACCCAATATATCCAGGAGTACTCGAATATTCGGGATATGGTGCGGTGAATGGATACTACGTGCTTCTTTCACATCCTGATATTGTTACTGATGACGGGTACGTTTTTCATACGATGTATTGTCACCTCAAAAAACCACTCGTAAAATTTAGCTCGTACCAAAAAATGCTTCGAGAGATTAGCCTCGGCAGTCACCCAATTGTCCCTATTGGTATTGATACATGTCTTGGAACTGCGGCGACCTCTGGATTATCACGAGCTGATTATCCAGGTATGTACTTTGAGTGTAGTTTCCGAAAATTTGGGGAAACACCAATTGTTGTTGATCCATTGAAATTATACTACCCACGTGCGGTGACCAATAGAACAGCTACCATTACTGATCCAGAAACTATCAATCACATCTTTCGTTAACAGCGTTTTTCTTTTTAGGTTCAAGCGGTGTATACTGGTGCTGTTATGAACAATCATACACACGTAAAATTACTCATGTATGCGGGAAGTTTTTTTCTCCTTGTACTTTCTGTTCTTGCGATTACCGCAACCGTATTTGTAACCAAGGGCAATCAAAGCTATGACGAAAACACCATTTCGGTAACAGGAAACGCCGAGGTATCTAGTGCACCAGATGTTGCAACGTTCTCGTTTACTGTCAAAGAAACAACGAAAACAACTGAAGCAGCCCAAGAGGTACTCTCTGAAAAAATTTCAAACATTTTAGCAGGACTCAGGAATGCTGGTATTGATGAAAAAGATATTAAAACAGAATCGTACACTATGTATCCAAAGTACGAATATGTCCGCGTTGATCAACAGCAACAAGACACTGCGATTGATGGAACTCTCTACTTTCCAGGTCAGGAACGAAAACAAGTACAGGTAGGTTTTGATGTGAGCCAAAATGTGTCCCTCAAAGTTCGTGATTTTGATCAGGTGCCGGCGGTACTGACACTTCTTGGTCACCTCGGGGTAGAGAACCTCTACGGTCCCAATTTTGAGATTGATGAACCTGATGCACTTAAAGATGAAGCGCGAGCCATGGCGATCGCTGAGGCACAGACAAAGGCGAAACAACTTGCTAAAGATCTCGGTGTGAAACTTGGTAAGGTGGTATCGTTTAATGAGGGTAGTAGTGGATACTACCCAGAACCGTACCTCGCACGTGGTTACGACATGGCAGTTGCTGAGTCAACTTCATTTGAACTAGAATTACCTACTGGTGAAAATACCATTAGCTCGACAGTTACCATTATCTATAAAATTAAGTAGCAAAAAACCCAAAATTGGGTTTTTTTAATGTCTATAATATTGGTGCCTGAAATTGTATGTCCATACCTCCTTCATTACTATCTTCATTCCCACTAACTTCACTTAGTCCGCCTGTTGCGTATGAATAGCTGTTCTGTGCTTCATCGTACGATGTAACCTTGTTACCACAACCAGATGTTGGGAGCTGGTACAAGTATCCAGTTCGAAAGTTCCCACCTGAAACATACGGTGGTACGACACCAGTACAGTAGTATTGAGGTTCAAAGAATCTCTCATCAGCGTCTTTTACTCGACGCCGAAGTTCTTTGATGTCGTCATCAGAGAGGAGTACTTCTTCTCTGCTGTGTACCCCATCGTACTGTGGTGGTAGCGGATCAAATGGGTGAGGGAAATCGTCAAGTTCCGCCTGAGCAAAAGCTTGTGGTATCCAATGACGAGCTTGGGCAGCGTTAAGGGTAACGGTTACTGCATATGAATCATTACTATCTACACAATCTTCCCAAATACCACCTTTATCTTCGATACTTAACTTAATTTTCTCAAGCTGGTTTCCACTCTCATCAAATAAATCACACACACCGCTGTAATTTCCCGTTGCATTGGTTGCCAGTTCTACTTGGGTAATAATTTGTTTTGTTTCAACAACAATCGCAGCATCTTTTGCCTTGATACGCGAACCCCCCAAGTTTGGAACGATAATTGTTGCTAGTGTACCAATTACCGCAACAACGACTAATAATTCTATTAATGTGAATCCTTTATTTTGGCTCATACGTAGGATAGTATAGCACAAGTTATTTTTTTACATACGAATTATATTCTATATTTATTGACATATTTTCACCTCGGTATAGAGTGTTGGTGTATAGAGACCTGATAGGGAAAGACCCGAACAGGTCTTTAAATTGCAAAATCGCTAATGGTTTTGTGTGTATCATTATGAAATTCCTGAAACAAGTATCAGCAGAAATGAAAAAAGTAGTGTGGCCAAACCGAAACACAACCATGATATTTACCTTTATTGTAATTATCGTTTCGCTCTTTGTTGCGTACTACCTCAGTCTCTTTGACTTCATCTTTACTAACTTTGGTCTTAAACAACTCATCTAACTGAATAACGTATGGCAGATACTAATAATAAAAACAACGTAAAGAAAGAGCGTGCATGGTACGCAATTCATACTTACGCTGGGTACGAGAATGCTGTTGAACGTAACCTCCGCCAGCGTATTGAGTCGCTTGGCGTGCAAGACCTTATTTTTGATGTACTCGTTCCCGTTGAAAAGAAAGTTAAGATCAAAGGAGGTAAACGTGTTGAGGTTGAAGAAAAAATTTATCCTGGGTACGTACTCGTTGATATGATCGTTACCGAAGACTCGTGGTACATCGTGCGTAACACCCCGCGCGTGACAGGATTCATTGGTGCAGGGGGAACCGACCCCGTACCAGTCAAACAAGAAGAAATCGATGCGATTTTCTCTCGCATGAAGGCATCACACATTGAACAAGATTCTGACTATGACATTGATGAAACCGTGCTTATTACTGACGGTCCATTCGCTGAATTCGAAGGAAAAATCAATGCTATTGACAGTGAACGCGGAAAAGTTAAACTACTCGTATCCATGTTCGGTCGTGAGACACCGGTTGAACTTGACTTCCTACAGATTAAAAAACTGTAAGGCTAACCTAGACTATTTATTATGGCAAAACTTGTAAAACAATTAAAACTCCAAGTTGATGCGGGTAAAGCGAACCCAGCTCCACCACTTGGACCAGCGCTCGGACAGGCAGGAATTAACATTAGCGAATTCGTTAACCAGTTCAACGCAGCAACCCAGGATCAAATGGGTAACAAGCTCTCGGTTGTGGTCAACGTCTATGAAGACCGAAGTTTCGACTTCGTGCTCAAGACACCGCCAGTTGCAGGACTCATTTTCAAGGCCGCGGGCGTAAAGGGGGGATCAGGAAACCCAAACACAAAAAAAGTAGGGAAGATCACCGACGCTCAATTAACTGAAATTGCAGAGATCAAAATGCCTGACTTGAATGCACACGATATTGATGCAGCAAAGAAAATTATCGCTGGATCATGTCGCGCAGCAGGTATTGAGGTTGTAAGTTAAAGCAAAAAACACCATACGGTGTTTTTTGCTTATCTCCGTTCCCACATTTGGAACTGATACCGTACATGACTTTGTTCATCATACATCCACTCTGATTTTTCTACATTACTGAACATTGATACAAAGTCAGGAAAAAATACATCGGCAGGTTTCGTGTCATCAATAATCGTGAGATCGAGCGTGTCCGCGTATGCCATACCGAGGTTGTACATTTGTCCACCACCAATGATATAGATTTTCTT
Source organism: Patescibacteria group bacterium (assembly GCA_020428645.1). Lineage (GTDB taxonomy): Bacteria > Patescibacteriota > Minisyncoccia > Phycocordibacterales > UBA1006 > UBA1006. The sequence continues at coordinate 28,650 of JAGQMN010000003.1, read as the reverse complement.
TTGATCAGATTTTTTAATAGCGTCTTCAATCGATGTAACAACAAGTGCACCGTCGGCACGATAGTTCGTATCTCGACTCACAATGATATTTTGACGATGTTTGAGGGGGCGATATTTTGCTGGAATACTTTCCCAATTTTTACGTCCCATAATGACCGTGTGACCCGTTGTTTGATCGACAAAGTGTTTCATATCGTCCTTGATAGTGTGAATGAGATCACCGTGGTATCCAATACCGCGGTCTTTTTGTATGGCTGCAATCATGATAATTTCAGGTTTTGTGTGTGAACATAGATTCTTGAACCAGCTGAACATATCCCCAAGTATACCACAGCACACATTTGGGAAATTTGTAGTCACCTGCGTATAATAATCGTATGTCAAACAAGCAACAATCAAGACCAACCTGGGATGAGTACTTTGTCGAAATTATGAACGTTGTCGGCAGCCGTGGAACCTGTGATCGTGGACAGGCGGGTTCCGTGATCACCCGAGACAACCGTATTCTCGCAACCGGTTATGCTGGAGCTCCCTCAGGTATTGCACACTGTGATGACGTAGGACACGAGATGCACACTGTAACCAACCCCGATGGAACCGAATCACAACACTGTATTCGTACCACGCACGCTGAACAGAATGCGATTGCTGCCGCTGCACGTCACGGGGTATCGATCCAAGGTGGGACTCTCTACTGCAAGATGACCCCATGCTATGCCTGTGCCAAATTGATTATTAATGCAGGGATTAAACGTGTCGTAGCGCTCCGTGATTACCACGCAGGTACTCGTTCAAAAGAAGTCTTGAGTGAGGCGAACATTACGTTTGATCTCTTGAATGCAGATACCGAAACCTACGATAACCAATAGCACTATGATTGATTTAACACAGTTACAAAAAGACGTATACCAAAATAAGGTAGAGAAAGGTTTTAATCTGACCGACATTGCTCTTGAGTTTTGTCGAGCGCACGAAGAGCTCTCTGAGGCGTTCAAAAAATATAACCTGGATCAAGACGGTGTTGCTGAAGAGTTAGCTGATGTTGCCATTTTTCTACTGGGTATTTGTGAAATCATGGGATTTAGTCTCGAAGATGAAATTGTTCGCAAAATTGCTATTAACAAAAAACGTAAGTACAAAAAAATTATTAACGAAAAAGGGAAGGAGGTCTTAATACGTGTAAAAACTAAAGATGACCAATAATAAAAAGCTAGAATACTAGCTTTTTATTTTTTATATGGTTAAATCAAATTCAAAGGAAGTTTCATTTAACAAAAAAATACCATGCCCATAGTACATGTAACGTATGATACCAGAGATGGTTTTCGTACAACCTTAAAGAATTTAGACTCTGTAATTAAATCCGTTCTAGGAATAGACGATTATATACTTCATTGTCATGAGAAAGGCGAGTTTGATAAAACAAAAGCACCTTTTCATATTGAAATCACACTTTCCGCAACCAAAGAAAGAGAAGAGAGGGGAGGAAACAGAATTGCCACTGAGATTCAAGATGCCTTGAACACGGGTTTCAATGAACATTATGTTTTATTGAATTTAGGTGGTGAATTATATTCTAAGTATTTTTAGATAAATATAAATAATGAGCCAATTTTGTTTAGCAAAATTGGCTCATTTTAAATCTCAAAAAATAAATTTAACAAGTCTTTTTGTTATTATGATTTGTTATACTAATGGTACTATGAAAGACACCAAGGTAAAAAACCTATTATCAGCAGAGAAAAAACGTCAAAAATCAGTTATTAATCTCATTGCATCTGAAAACTACGTATCAAAAGACGTACTCGAGGCGCTCGGTACAGAAACTACGAATAAATACGCCGAAGGCTACCCAGGAGCCCGCTACTATGGTGGAAATGAGATCATCGACAAAATTGAAAACCTTGCCATCGACCGCGCATTGAAACTTTTCAAACTCAACCCAAAAATGTGGGGAGTAAACGTACAACCACACTCAGGTTCACCAGCCAATATTGCTGTGTACCAGGCACTCGTACCAAGAGGGGGTAAAATTATGGGAATGGTATTGTCACATGGTGGACACCTTACCCACGGACACAACGTTTCATTTTCAGGAAAGTTTTGGAAACAGGTACCCTACACCGTTGATCCAAAAACTGAGAAAATCAACTACGAAGAACTCAAGAAGATTGCGAAAAAAGAAAAACCAGCACTCGTCATTGCTGGGTATTCTGCGTATCCACGAAAAATAGATTTCAAAAAAATGCGAGAGGTTGCTGATGTAGCAGGAGCATATCTGATGGTCGATATGGCGCACATTTCAGGATTGGTTGCTAGTGGTGTACACCCAACACCATTCAAATATGCTGATGTGGTAACAACCACTACACATAAAACATTACGGGGTCCTCGCGGAGGTATGATTTTTGCCAGGCGTGATCATGGTCACGTGAAAACAAAAAAAAGCGAGCCGACATTGTTTGAAAAAATTCAAAAATCAGTGTTTCCAGGTATGCAGGGAGGACCTCACATGAACCAAATCGCGGCGCTTGCGGTGGCATTAAAAGAGGCCGATTCTAGAGCGTTTAAAAAATATGCTGAACAAGTGGTAAAGAACAACAAGGCACTCGCAGGTGAACTGAAAAAACTTGGGTGGCGTATTACTTCAGGTGGCACTGATAACCACGTGTTTTTAATGGATGTATGGAATGGTGGAACTGGGCTTACCGGTAAGGACGCATCACGTAAACTAGAGCAAGCCGGGATCATCGTGAATATGAATACCATCCCGTTTGATACCCGCTCACCGTTTAATCCGTCAGGACTTCGCCTTGGAACGCCAGCAGAGACAACGCGTGGAAAAAAAGAAAAAGACATGATTGCACTCGCTCGTCGGATTGACAAAATCCTGAGAAAGTAAGACGCTACTAGTGTATGAACAGCAGAAATGGGAACATACTTCTCGTTTTTTTGTTAGCACTGATGCTTGTGAGTGGAGTCTACTGGTACACCACAAGACTACATACCACACCAGGCACTCAATCAGAAATTGTTGATTATTCTGATGTTGCGATATCTGCGAGCCAGGCATCAGCACTAACAAATACAAATACATCAGTACCACTTGATGATGTTTTTTCCTTTGTCGAAGAAGAACCTGAATCAATCCCTCAGGTACCTGCACGTGTTATGTGTGGGGACTTTCCGTGTTATGCAGGATCTGAGTTTTTAGATATCTATAATAATTTTGAACAGAGTAGTAATGTAGAATTTTTAAATACGTACATCTATCAACGTGATGATGTTGATACATATCTGGTAACCAAAGCTGAATCCCGTGGCTATCAACAACGTGGTTTTGGTGATGAAGTTGATATGGTTGTGTTTGAAAATGTGCAGACGCGTCCTGAGGTACGTGATGCCTATGTATCGCTGAGAAATGCAATGTCGAAAGACGGGCTACGCCTGCACTTTGTTTCAGGATACCGTTCCTCAGGGGTACAACGCTACATCGTTACAAATAAACTTGATCCTATAAATCTTGATCTCGTGACTATGGGTGTCTATGACGCTCAGATTGATGAGGTACTCTCACGTTCCGCACTGCCAGGGTATTCAAAACACCATTCTGGGTACGCAGTTGATTTTGGATGCGGAAACGATTACCTCGTCTATTCATTTGCAGATACCGATTGTTATGCATGGATGAGTAACAACAATTTTGAAAATACGAAAAAATATGGATTCATCCCAAGTTATCCAAACGGAGTAACGAGTCAAGGACCCGATCCTGAACCGTGGGAGTTCGTGTGGGTTGGTTCAGAAAACCTAAACTAAAAATTACAAAAACAAAAAATGAGCGAACTTCTTTGTTAGCTTTAAAATATTTTTAACATCGTCCACTAGGGACGTCTTATAAAAATATTTCTTACTGCCTCGAATTTCATCTCATTTTTTCACTTTTGTGTGTTATAGTTTAAAAAAATGAATTATTATGAAAAAAATACTTAAATTTTTTGGAATAATTTCTAAAAACAAAAATTAAAAAACACAAACATAATTGGGGTAATCTAAAATCAACCGATACTACCCGATCATGTAATGATCCAAACTGCAATGCTGTAGAATATCTTTGCGAAACTAAGCACCCTTCTGTAGGGGAACCTAAATACTCTTGGTTAACTTGGGAGCAAATGGTAGGTGGAAAAATCCCATCTCTTCCTTAAAAAGAAATAATAATTTTAACTTAAATAGCCCACTTAGGGCTATTTTTATACAGCCATTTTTGCCTTGATGGTTTCTTGGGGATTGTAGTTCTCAAGTTTTGCCAAGGTATAGATATCGTTTGGTTCAGAGAGCTTTTTCGTATCGAGGTCTTCCAAGGTTTTGATATTTGGGTTGAGCCATAGGGTAGGCAGGGTATCAGGTGTACGTTTCAGCTGTTCTTTTACCGCATCAAAGTGGTCGTGGTAAATGTGTGCATCGCCGAGCGTGAGAATCAATTCATCAGGTTCCAAATCGGTCATCTGAGCCACGATGTGCAGCATGAGTGCATAGGATGCGATATTGAACGGAACTCCGAGGAACATATCACAACTTCGCTGAAACATGTGGAGTGACAATTTCCCATCAGCAACGAAAAATTGAAACATCATGTGGCAAGGTGGCAACGCCATCTGGTCGAGTTCGCCCGGATTCCAGGCAGAAACAATCAATCTGCGATCATTCGGGTTGGTTTTCATGCGTTCAATGACATCTTTCAACTGGTCAATGATCTTTCCATCTGGACCTTGCCAGTTGCGCCATTGAACACCATACACACGTCCGAGGTCACCATCAAACTGTGCCTTTGGTTTCCAATAATCTGCCTCAGCGTTGCCATCCCAAATGTGGCACCCGAGACGATTTAATTCATTGTTATCACTGTATCCAGACATAAACCAAAATAGTTCGGCCGCCATAGTACGAAAAGCGAGTTTTTTGGTAGTCACTGCTGGAAATCCGTCAGACATCTTAAAACGCATTTGTTCGGTGAATAGTTTTCTCGTACCACCGTTCCGACTTTCAATGTCGGTACCGTGATCCATTATTTTTTTGAGTACATCGAGGTATTGTCGCATAGGTTTGGTTAGTTAATTGTGCAATCAGTAAAATCGGCGTAGTAGCGTTCGGCATTCGGATCTTTGACGAATTTACCGTCAATGATGGTTCCTTTACGTGAATCAATTTCTTTAAACACTTCATCCATTACCTTATCAGGATCGTAGCCTAGGTTTACCATCACCCCAACAGCAAAGACAATAATATCACCGAATGCATCAATTACTGTTTCTGGATTCGCATTTGCGTCTTTGGTTATTTCACTTGCAATATCCTCTGCTTTTTCTCGTGCCGAAATGCTGTCGAAATTTCCCGTACTCTCGAGGAGCTCTTCAATAATGAATGAAACTTGTTTTTTGTGGTCAAAGGGCAGGATCGGTAATCCTCGTTCTTCGTTCCATCTGTGGATTTTTTCAAATAGTGTCATGATTTCCAGTATATCACGACCCGCGTGCTATAATTCTTGTATGAAAGGTAAACTCATTGTAATTGATGGAACGGACGGTTCAGGCAAGGCAACGCAGGTTGCACGACTCACCGAACGACTACAATCTGAAGGTCATACCGTACAATCGCTTGATTTTCCAAGGTATTACGACAATTTCTTTGGAAAGATGATTGGTGAATGCCTCAAGGGGGACTACGGAAATTGGGCACAGATTCACCCAAAAATTGCATCAGTTGTGTATGCGGCTGACCGATTTGAATCATCAAACCAAATACGCACATGGCTTGATGCAGGTGACACAGTCATTCTCGATCGGTACGTCTCATCGAACCAAATTCACCAGGGAGGAAAAATCACAGATGAAAACAAACGGCACGAGTTCATGCAATGGCTCGATCGGATGGAACACGACATATTTAATATTCCGCGGCCTGATCTCATCATCTACCTCGATGTACCGGTTTCAGTGACACAGGAACTCCTCGTTCAAAAGGGGAACAAAGAATCGAAAAAATATTTGTATGGTCAAGGTGATCAACACGAAGACGATCCCGATCACCTCGAGAATGCAAAACAATCAGGATTAAAGATGATCGCCGAAACCAACAACTGGGTAAAAATTGATTGCGCACCCGTCGGTGTTATGCGATCAATTGATGATATACACGCTGATGTGTATGGAGAAGTTAATCAATTACTTGCATGAAAACTATTGTACTAGGAGGTGGATGCTTTTGGTGTCTCGACCCAATATTTACTATGACCGAAGGGATCACTGACGTTGTCGTTGGCTACGCTGGAGGTGGTGATAAAAATCCTAGCTACCGCGAGGTGTGTGGTGGTCGGACCGGTCACGCCGAGGTAGTGAAACTCACCTATAACCCAAACATTGTTTCGCTCAAAAAAATTCTCGAAATCTTTTTCACGGTACACGATCCGACAACCTTAAACCAGCAGGGTGCTGATGTAGGTACCCAATACCGCAGTATCATTTTGTACCAGGATAAGGACGACATGATTCTCGCGAATCAAATCATCGACCAACTGAACGAATCAGGTGCATACGAGAACCCGATCGTAACCGAGGTGGTACCACTGCAGGAATTTTATCCAGCCGAAGACTACCATCAGGATTACTTTGCCAATAATCCCGAGCAGTCCTACTGTCAGCTTGTCATCGCTCCAAAGGTTGAGAAGTTTAAGAGAGTGTTTGATAATGAGTAGTATGGATATAGAAAAAGAAATTATACATATTCAACAACGTAATCAGCGTGTTGAACTTGAAAAAGCATGGGAGACAAGTACTACTAGATATGTTTCCATTGTTGTAATCACCTACTTATTTGCTGTACTTGTGATGTATGCCCTAGATATTGCACGCCCATTGATTAATGCTGTTATTCCAACACTTGGATACTTTCTATCGGTACAATCGTTACCCCTTATTAAACGATGGTGGCTAACAAAACAAAAATAATATGAAAATTTATTTTGCAGGATCAATTAGGGGAGGGCGCGAAGACCAAGAAAAATAGCAAAAAATTATTACGATGTTAAAAGAGTACGGAGAAGTACTCACCGAGCATATTGGTTTTGGTAATGTATTTCAACACGAAGAAGAAATGACCGACGCGTTCATTTACAACCAAGACATCAATTGGTTGCTTGAATCAGATATCGTCATCGCCGAGGTAACCCAACCAAGCCTTGGTGTTGGGTACGAATTAGCTTTTGCAGAAGCCAAGGGAAAACGCACGGTGTGTTTGTTTAATGCAGGTTCTGATAAAACATTGTCAGCTATGGTGAGAGGTAATGCCTATTTTGAGGTATTCGACTATACGACCTTGGAGGATATAGAAGATATCTTTAAACAGATTTTTACAACATAGGTCAGAAGGGCTTATGTTCTTTTCAAAATGTGATTTTTTTGTTTTACTTTAATTTAGTAACGTAAAAAAATAAATTATGGGTAATAAACTCCTTGCAGGTTTAAAACCAGTTGATTCTGAAGGAATCAGAAAATCAGCAAAAAAATATAATAAGAAAGTAATTACACATATAAAAACCCTTCTCAGAGATGAAGGAAAACTCAATGGTATGTTGTAGTGAAAAAAGAGTATGCCTCAATAATACTCTTTTTTTGTTGCTCTAAACATGTAGAATACAAGCATATGGTGATTACCGAAACAATCACACAAGCAATCAAAACCGCAGTTGAAAAGGCCGGAATTTCCTATGACGGTGATCTCACGCTTGAGCATCCACGCGAGCTCTCGCACGGTGACTACGCTACCAATATTGCGATGATGTTGGCAAAAGCCGAGAATAAAAACCCCCTCGAACTGGCGGAAATCATCGCAAAAAATATCAACGCACCAGAAATTGCGAACATCGAGGTCGCTGGTCCTGGATTCATCAACATCACGCTCGCCGATGAATTTTACCTCAGCCAGGTGAAGGAAATTTTTACGAACCCAGATAACTACGGGTGGAATACTGCATGGCAGGGGAAGAAAATCTTGGTCGAACACTCATCACCAAACCTCTTTAAACCATTTCACATTGGACACATGATGAACAACACCATTGGTGAATCGATGGCTCGGTTAGCACACACCAGCGGGGCGGAGGTCACCGTGGTTTCGTATCCATCTGATGTGTCGCTCGGTATTGGAAAAGCGGTTTGGAAACTCATGGACTATGGTGTTGAAAAACTCGACGAGTTTGAAACTGTCGCAGAAAAAATGGCATTCCTTGGGCGGTGTTACGCAGAAGGAACCCAGGCCTACGATGCTGCCCCTGAACTTGAAGCTCGAGTTCGAGAAATCACGCAAGATATCTACGAACATCGAGACACTCCTGCCTACGCCGCGTATAAAATTGGGCGCGACCTTAATCTCGACTACTTTTTAAAGATGACTGCACGACTTGGCTCATCGTTTGACGGACTCATTTTCGAATCAGAGGCAGGAATCGCAGGAAAGGAAATTGTCATGAACCATGTACCTGACGTGTACACCGAATCAAATGGTGCGGTAATCTACGAGGGAGAACAAGACGGACTCCACACCCGCGTGTTTATCAACAAAGATGGCAACCCAACCTACGAGGCAAAGGATATTGGACTCTTAAAACTAAAATTTGAACGTTACCAACCTGACCTATCAGTGTTGGTAACTGATTCTGAACAGAAAGAATACTACAAGGTAGTTAAAACCTCTGCTGGAAAAATTAATGCTGACTGGGATGAAAAAATGGTGCACAAGACCCATGGGCGCATGCAATTCAAGGGAACAAAGATGTCATCACGTCTCGGTAACACGCCACTCGTGGCTGATATTTTGGACGCGGTGGTCGAGGAAGTGAACGAACGTGCTGACGGGCGAACGCTGACACCTGACGAGGCTGATGTAATTGCGATTGCTGCGATTAAGTACACCATTCTCCGTACCCAGGCTGGTAAAAATATTAATTTCGATCCCGATACCTCGCTGTCGTTTGAAGGGGATTCAGGTCCGTACCTCCAGTACACCTACGCGCGTGCACAATCAGTATTAGATAAGGCGTCTCACCTCGATCTTGAACCGCAACTCGAACAACCTGATGGGTGGCAGGTCACCGACCTCGAACGCTACCTCTACCGATTCCCTGAAATTGTCGACCTTGCGTTTCGTGACCTTGCTCCACACCAGGTGGTGACCTACGTCACGGAACTCGCGCAGATGTTTAACACCTGGTACGGTAACACGAAAATTGTCGACCAAGATGATCCGGCAACGCTGTATCGGTTAGCATTGACCAAGGCGACAGGGCAGGTGATCAAAAATGGATTGTGGATACTAGGCATCGACGCCTTGGAGCAAATGTAACAACCGAGAGGTTGTTTTTTATTTAAATCAAAATTCCATTTTAATATTTGACATACAACTATATATATGATAATATATATTCCAAACATTTTAAAACCTCGTCGTTATGAAAAAAATATTTTTTCTACTCATTTTATTGATTACCTTTGTTTCATTTTCGCAAGAAGAAGAAAGCTTAAAAAAATGGTCAGTAAGTACCGGAATTATTTTTGCTCCTCAAGGAGGTCTTGACTTAAAAAATTTTGATCAAGGCTTCACCAACCAGACAAACCTATTCGTAACCTTAAATTTTTCAAAAGGAAAGAGCACTTTTAGTAGTTTTTATTCTCTCTTTGCCAATAGTGTTGGTGTTGTATACATAGAACCTATCAAAGATAACTTTGGTTGGTATGGTGTAGCTCTGAAGGGTGTGATAGAAGATTTTAACTACGTTGGTGTTGGAGGAACTTACTCGATCGGGAATAATTCGGCATTCATTGAATTCGGTTCTTCCGTTACCAGTTGGAATCCCGGTATTTACATTGGTGCCTTTGTATCAATATTTAATAAAAAATTATAAACCACCTACCAAGGAAAGATTTACATTTCTTTGGTAGGTTTTTCTTTTCAAAAAACAAAATCCTGTTAGGATTAAAACATGCAACGACGTGCAATTATTTCAATTATTATTTCAAGGACCGCATAAGAATCCGGGAACTTTGTAATGATTGTTATACAAGAACCGCCCGGATTACGGCGGTTTCTTTTATAACCCGAGCCTGCGTCAGCAGGCATTAGGGCGCATACGTGCTAAAATGCAACTATATTTATGGCTCAAGAAAAGGAACCCAACAAGTCGAATACCCTAAACCAGCAAGATGGTCGGGCAAGCAATACACAAGAGAAGTCTCAGACTGCTCGTTCCGAGGAACAGGTGTTGAAATTTTGGAACGAAAACCAGATCTTCCAAAAAACCCTCGAAAAGAAGTCTCCAAAAGGTGATTTCGTATTTTACGATGGGCCTCCGTTTGCAACTGGACTTCCACACTACGGACACCTTCTCGCCGGAACGATCAAAGATATCATTCCACGCTACAAGACCATGCAGGGCTACCGCGTACCACGTACCTGGGGGTGGGATTGTCACGGACTACCTATCGAGAATCTGATTGAAAAAGAGCTTAACCTCGAAACCAAAAAAGACATCGAAGAGTACGGCATTGAAAAATTCAACGAGGCGGCGCGTGATTCGGTTCTTCGCTACGAGTCAGAGTGGAAACGTTACGTACCGCGTTCGGGGCGTTGGATTGATATGGAGAACCCGTACATGTCGATGCAGCCCTCCTACATGGAATCTGTGTGGTGGATTTTTAGTGAGCTGTACCAAAAAGGTTTAACCAAAGAGGACTTCAAGGCGATGCATCTCTGCCCACGGTGTGAGACAACACTGTCAAATTTTGAGGTGAACCAGGGGTATGAAGATGTAACTGACATTTCAGTTACCGCAAAGTTTGAACTCGTAGACGAACCAGGAACGTACCTATTGGCATGGACGACAACCCCATGGACACTACCAGGGAACGTTGCTTTGGCTGTTGGTAAGGATATTGAGTATGTGAAAATTGAAGATTCATTTATTAATGAAATAAATACACAACCTCTCATGGAGAGGAGTTTAGAAGCATCTACTCATATTAAAAATTATTATATTCTTGCAAAAAAAATATGGGAAGAAAACAAGGAGGGAATATCTAAAGCATTCCGTTCCAGTGAGCCCAAAATTGTTTCCAAATTTAAGGGAACTGAACTCATCGGGAAATCTTATATTCCGGTCTTTGATTACTACCAACGGCAATCAGACCTAGAAAACCGCGAAAACGGGTGGAGGGTGTACGCGGCTGATTTTGTTACGACTGAAGACGGAACAGGAATCGTACACATTGCACCAGCATTTGGTTCTGACGACATGAAACTCGGTCGTATGCACAACCTGCCGTTTGTACAGCATGTTTTGAAGAATGGTGAATTCAAAGATAGTTTCACTAAAGATTTTGATCTAACAGGATTAAAAGTTAAATCAAAAGATGAACCACGTAAGGTAGATAATATTATATCTAAAATATTAGATCAGAATGACTTACTGTTTTCTAAGGATCCAAACTTTAAGCACAGCTACCCACATTGCTGGCGGTGTGATACTCCGTTGTTAAACTATGCAACTACCTCGTGGTACGTTTCGGTTCCTGAACTCACGGATAAGCTCCTCAAAAATAATAAAAAGGTGAACTGGGTGCCCGACCACGTTGGAGAAGGACGGTTCGGTAAATGGCTCGAAGGTGCTCGTGATTGGGCACTGTCACGATCACGATTCTGGGGCACACCACTACCTGTGTGGAAAACGATCGAGGATGAACTCTTTGTACCAGGTTCGGTTGAGAAACTCTTGGAACGGGTACCCCAATCAGGGAATCAGTACTACGGTTTTCGTCATGGAGAGGCGGTTTCAAATACCACTGGTGTTATCAATGCTGACCAGGCGACACACAACCCACTGACCGATCATGGGCGTGAACGATCAAAACAAGCAGCGCAAAAATTACCAAACAACATTGACTACGTGTTTGTATCACCGCTTCAGCGTACAGAAGAAACTGCAATAATTATTAAAAAAGAATTTGGTCTCTCTGACGAGCAAGTTATCGTTGATGATCGCCTCCGCGAACGAAACCCAGGTCGTTCGTGGGAGGGCAAGATGTGGCATGATGCACACGCCGTTGAAGAATCACAAGATGTGAATGATTTTTGGAACTATCGCTTGGCCGATGATGCTGAATCTATTCGTGATGTGTACGTGCGCATCATGGATTTCATGTTTGAGCTTGAGGAAACATACAAAAATAAAAATATTGTTATTATTTCACACGGTGGCATACTCAAAACGATTCAATTTGCTATAACACATCGAGGTGTTGAGAAAAAGGCTCGTGATTTTTACTACCACCAACCATTACCAAATAATGCTGATGTTCTACGGTTCAAGTTTACACCGTTTCCGCACAACAATGATTACGTACTGGACCTTCATCGACCGTACATTGATCAGGTAGAGGTACGCTCCAAGTCCGGCGAGCCAATGAAACGCATTGAAGATGTGTTTGACGTATGGTTTGATTCCGGATCAATGCCGTACGCACAGGTGCACTATCCATTTGAGAACAAAAAAGATTTTAAAAAGAAACGATTTCCAGCGCAGTTTATTGCCGAGGGTCTCGACCAAACTCGTGGATGGTTCTACGTACTGTCGGTACTCGGAACAGCACTGTTCAAGAAGATTCCGTTTCAGAATGTTATCGTGAACGGACTCGTGTTGGCAGAGGACGGCAAAAAGATGTCAAAGCGACTCAATAACTATCCTGATCCACAGTACATGTTTGATACGACTGGTGCAGACGCGGTACGATTGTATCTGATTGCATCACCGGTAGTGCGTGGTGAAGAATTTGCATTTTCAGAGAAGGGAACACAGGAAGTTGCATCAAAGGTGATGGGACGACTGCGTAATATCGTTTCGTTGTACACGATGTATCAAGGCACCGCGACCCATACCCATAGTACCTCGTCACGAGATGTTCTTGATCAGTGGATTTTGAATCGATTGGCTGAAATGCGTACTGGCATTACTGAAAACCTCGATATCTACGAACTCGATAAAGCGGCGCGATACATATTTGATTTTGTGGATGATTTTTCAACCTGGTACATTCGCCGATCTCGTGACCGATTAAAAGAGGGATCAGTTGAAGCGTTATCAACAACACGGTACGTACTTCGCGAAACTGCAAAAATTATTGCACCATGTGTGCCATTTGTTGCCGAGGAATTATGGCAGACTCTACGTACTGATACTGATGAGGAATCAGTACACCTAACAAGTTGGCCGCAGGTAACCCGTGTATCGAGTGCGGTGATTACCGATATGGCGCACACACGGGACATCATTAGTACCGGACTCCAATTACGTGCTGATGCAAAAATCAAGGTTCGTCAGGCACTGCAAACCTTTACCGCGCCAATCAACACCATTCCACACAGTCACCATGGATTGATTCTCGAGGAAATGAACGTTAAATCAGTCGTTGATGGAGCGTATGCGCTCGATACCGAAATTACCCCTGAACTCCAGGCAGAAGGGAACATGCGTGAACTCTTGCGTCAGATTCAAGATTTACGTAAACATGCAGGTCTTCAAGCACACGACGTAATTACCATGCGAGTACAGACTGATGCTGATGGTCGCGCATTAATTGAACAGTTTAGTGACGAAATTAAACACACTGCAGGAATTTCTGAAATAATATTTACTGATACGAGCGGTGAAGAAATCACTGTTGAAGCATTACGTTTTGTTATTCAGATTACAGAAATAAAAAATGCGTAGAAACACGCATTTTTGTTTGGGTTTTAAATTTAAGCAAATGTTTTCGTTCTTTGAACCTCTAATTCAACGATACACTTATCCCAAACAATTTTTTTAAATTCCGCAAATATACTTGAGAATAGGTTCGGGTTAGAAGGTTTCTGCATTACCTTTTCGATACTTTCTTCATTCCAATACTTACCTTTTGTACAACTTATTGCGGTTCCTTGATATCTATTAAGCAGTTCAAGAATCGGCGAAAGATGATCTTGCCAATTAATTGTTGGAATTGTAAAGACCTTTCGTTCGTTTTGGTAAGAAAATATTAAGCTGATGATGATTGTATCATCTTTTTGTGTAATCCAAACTCGATTAATTCTATGGAGTTTAGCTAAAATGTATTTTTTGTTAGAAAGCATAGGATTGTTTAATTTAGTTCAACTTCAGTTTCTTTTTTAAAAATATCAGTAATAAAAATCAAGTCAAATTATCTTGCAACTCATACTTCATAACCTTAAACTAAACCTATGTCCCACGCTATCTATCAAACACGAGCGCTCATACTGAAAACAAAAAACATGCGTGAATCAAACAAACTGCTTGTGTTATACACCGAACGATTTGGGCTGATCTACGTCAGCACGCAATCAGTTCGTGATCTCAAGAGTAAAATGCGATTTCACACCAACACCCTCTCGCTCGTGACCGTGGATGTGGTTCAGGGTCGGGATATCTGGAAACTCACCGGGATTCACGAGGAATACTCGTCGATCACACTTGCAGGCACCGCTTGGTATGAACTCCTTACGCGTATGGCATCACTCATCATACGGTTTTCAAGTGGTGAAGAATCTAACACTGATGTGTGGCATGATATCGTACGTTTATATGACCATATATCTGTTGAAGAACCTAATGAATCAATTGAATTAATTTTTGTGACGAGGTTTCTGTATGCACTTGGATATTGGGAGGGATCGGAACCATGGCTATTAACCGAGTATCCGTTTTCACCTGATATGTACACACAGGTGACTGAATCACGACCTCTGATTATCAAAAAAATCAATGGTGCGATACAGAATTCCCAGTTGTGATACTTTCTTGCTATACTGTACCTGCGTACCATGGACGATATCAAACCAAAAAAGAACAATCGTATTGAGGAACTCGAACGGGATTTGTACGATCCTGCACAAGAACACGGACAACGGCCGCGAAGAAAAATTCATGATCGTAACATTGAACTTGACCATGACTTTAAAGATGATGCATACGACGATCTCATTCATGCTCGCTCAAAGTACCGACTTCCAACCTCACTCTTTAAAAAGATTTTTCTCGTTGTCCTCGTCTTTTTTGTGGTGACGGTTGCAGTCGCTGGTATCTCGCTCTATGAAGGGAGAAAAGTGGTATCAGAAGACTTAATCGCGATGGAAATTCTCGGTCAACCGTTCGTTGATGGAGGAGAAGAGCTTGAACTTGAAGTCCGGATTCAAAACTTTAACGAACAAGACCTCCAGCTCCCAGATCTTGTCCTCTCATATCCAAAAGATTCGGCCGAAGATGCTGAAGTAGTATTCTTGCGCCGTTCGCTTGAAGACATTGGTCCTCGTGAACGGGTAACTGAAGATTTTGATCTGACCTTGTTTGGTCAAGAAGGGAACACTCGATCTATCAATGCTACCCTTGAATACCGCATTGATGGTTCAAGCGCAATCTTTGTCAAAGAAATTGCGCACGAAGTCATCATTCGATCAACTCCTACACAGGTACTCATTGATGCTCCGGATACTATCGTTCGGAACCAAGAGGTAACCATTGGTATTGATATTGCCTCTAACTCGATAGCACAGGTTCGTGATACTGTGCTCAAGGTAACCTACCCACGAGGCTTTGAATTTCTGAGTTCAAATAGAGCACCCAGTTTCAATGATAATACCTGGTACTTCAGTGATATTGATCAAGATGTCGAGCATATTGAATTTACCGGACGTCTCGCCGCTCTTGAAGGGCAGGGGCAGTCATTTGTGATTGAATTTGGTAAGCAACATCCACAGAATAAACACCAAATTGAGACGGTATTTAACAGTATTGTGCATACCATTGAAGTACAGAAATCATTCCTCACTGCGAACCTGTCAGTCAATAATAGCACTGAACCAGTTTCGAGTGTGCGTGGTGGAGCCGATGTGAGCGTTCTCCTGGAATACGAAAACACACTCCCTGATCCTGTTACCAACGCGGTGATTGAGGTGCGATTTGATGGAGATCTCTACAATCGTAGTGATGTATCGAGCCTCAGTGGATTCTACGATTCAAGTCGTCGCACCTTGGTCTTTGATTCAAGTTCACTTGATAATCTCAGTCGTCTTGATCCAGGAGAACGTGGTCAGGTACGATTCACTGTTGGCACCAAAGACCTCGTGACAGCATCGGGTGTCTTGGACAATCCATCGTTTGCTATGTCAGTTGATGTTCATGCGAGTGAATTAAATGGAATGAGTCGTGAAGCATTTGGTGTAGCGACACACACAGTGCGAGCTAATTCTGATATTTCAGTAACACCAAAGGTGCAGTATTACGAGGGAGCATTTGCAAACTCAGGACCGTTGCCACCACGTGCGAATCTATCCACAACGTACACGATTGTCTTCCAACTCAGTAACTCATCGAACGATGTGTCGAGTGCTGAACTTCGTACGACGCTTCCTCGCTATGTAACGTGGTTGAATGCAGTCGCACCATCTATCGAGCGGAATAAGGTATCATTTGATACGGGAACGAGACAACTCATTTGGAATATTGGTGATATGCCTGCTGGTCTTGGTGTCGGTACCAACCAACCGGAACAACTCTCGGTACAGATCGAATTGACCCCATCAGTGTCACAAATCGGTAATCCTGTCCAATTGACAGGGGATATTCTCCTCTCAGGTACAGACGAATTCACCGATACTGATTTGAATTATCGGAAGACACCTGTTATTAATAATCTGCAAGACTCTCAAGCACCAAATACAAGTGGTCAGGTACGAGAATAAAACAAACCGTAGGGTTTGTTTTTTCTATGTCTACGGGTACACTTCTAGTATGAATAACGATGAACAATTAATGGAAAAAATTGTAACCCTCTGTAAGAATAGAGGGTTTATCTTCCAAGCAGGGGAACTGTACGGTGGACTTGCTGGGATGTACGACTATGGACCACTTGGTTCACTGCTCAAAAACAATATTAAAAACCTCTTCATTCGCAAATTTGTAGAAGAGCGTCGTGATACCTACTTGATTGATTCGGCAATCGTGATGGGTGAGAAACCACTCACCGCTTCAGGTCACGTGGGTGGTTTTTCTGATCCATTGGTTTTAGACCAGAAAACAGGAATTGAATACCGTGCTGACACCTTACTTGAGGACGCGGGTATTAATACACAAGGAATGCGCATTAAAGATATGCTTGATGTAATTGCAGCAAAAGGTTTACTAGGGCACAATGATCTTCATCAATTAATAGGAAGAGAATTTAATCTCATGTTGAAAACCCAACTCGGTTCATCATCTGATTCGTCTGTGACCGCGTACCTTCGTCCTGAAACAGCTCAGGGAATTTTCATCAATTACAAAAACATCATCGATTCGATGCACCCAAAGGTACCGTTTGGTGTTGCACAGATTGGTAAAGCCTATCGTAACGAGATTACTCCGCGGAATTTTATCTTTCGTTTACGTGAAATTGAACAGATGGAAATCGAGTACTTCATCAATCCTGAACAGTGGGATCTACAGTTTGAATACTGGCGGGACGAAATGCTTGAGTGGTGCGAGATGATTGGACTTGATATGAATAAGCTCCACGAAGTTGAAATTGGTGATAAAGACCGAGCTCATTACTCGAAACGTACCATTGATTTTGAATTTGACTTTCCGTTTGGACAAAAAGAATTGTACGGACTTGCGTACCGTGGTGATTACGACCTTACCAAACACGCGGAACACGCAAAAACGAAACTTCAGTACACTGACCCTGAAACCAACGAAACCTACGTACCACACGTGATTGAGCCGTCGATGGGTCTTGATCGTACCATTCTTGCACTCTTGGCATCAGCGTATCGCGAAGACGAAGTTGACGGTAGTCCGCGTTCGTACCTCGCACTGAAACCACAGGTAGCACCGTACAAAATCGCTGTTTCACCACTGGTACGCAACAAAGATGATATTGTTCTCAAAGCGAATGAAGTCTTTGGTATACTGAAGGCTACATTTGGTAACGTGGCATTCGATGATAACGGAAATATTGGAAAACGCTATCGTCGCCAAGATGAAATTGGAACACCATTTTGTGTGGTTATTGACTACGATTCTCTCGATGACGGTATGGTATCAGTGCGCGACCGAAACACCACTGAACAAGAGCGCGTTGGTATTGACGAGCTGGTAACCTATTTTACAACAAAGCTTCAATAAAACACCTGACACACAGGTGTTTTTTAGTACAATAAGGAATATGCACCTATTTGTAAAAAGTGTGAAAATGATACTCCTCGTTTCCCTTGTGGCTGTGGTTATGAATGTAATTCGTTTTGTGATGACTGGGTATGAGTCGTACCTGTGGCTGAACCGGAATTTATTTTTGGCATTATTACCTATCCTCTTTGCCTGGCTTGCGGTACGTACTAAACAACCCTGGCTCTCGTTTATATTCATACTCGCTTGGTTTGGATTTTTACCAAATGCACCGTACCTCGTAACTGATTTTATCCATATTGCTGTTGTGGGACCAAAATCTATGATTTGGTATGACGCGATGATGATCTTTATGTATAGTATTGCCGGTATTGCTGCATGGATGCTGAGTGTGCACGTACTCCGAACATTCCTCAAGTGGCGTTTGTGGACAGTATGGGTGATCGCACTCTTTACTGGGTTTGGGGTGTACCTTGGTCGGTACGTTCGTTTTAATACATGGAACCTCGTCACCCATCCGTTTTCGGTGTTTCAAAAAATTGGAGATATCTTTACTCACCATCAACTACATGAACCTGTGCTCCTCATGACAATCGTATTTGCGGTTGTCCTCGGAACACTTTATACCGTATGTACATCCTATTCACATGAAGAAACCAAAAATTAGTGTACTGCCAAATGGCATGCAGGTTGTATCCGTGTTCGTTGAGAGTCCATCAGTGACGGTTATGTCACTCGTGAACACGGGATCACGTTTTGAATCAAAAAAGAACAATGGTATTTCGCACTTTTTGGAACACATGTGTTTTAAGGGAACGACGAGTCAATCAGGAAAAGACATTATGCGATACCTCGACGGTCTTGGTGCTGAAACCAATGCATTTACCTCATACGAGCTCACGGGGTACTACGTGAAGTCCACAAAAAAACATTGGAAAAAGACACTGAATGTTGTTTCTGATATCTACCTCAATTCAACATTTCCTGAAGAAGAAATGAACAAAGAAAAAGGGGTGATTATTGGGGAGATCAGTATGTACGAAGATATGCCGATGCGGCAGGTACAAGAGGTATTTAACGAGCTTGTATACGGTGATACACAGTCAGCTGGGTGGACGATTCTCGGTCCACGAACCAACATTAATCGTATGAAGCGTACTGATTTTCTCGATTACCATCGTGATCACTACGTAGCCTCAGCAACAACGCTTGTAGTCGCAGGAAATGTTGTCCATGCTGATGTGGTGCGCGAGGTAGAAAAGCGATTTAGAACAATTTCTTCATCACAGAAACATACCAAGGATCAAGCACAGGTCATCCAATCAGCTCCACGTATACAGGTTGTTCACAAAAAAACTGATCAAACTCACATCGTGTTTGGATACCATACCCCTGGGGTACACCACAGGGATACAATTACTCTTAAGGTACTTGCGTCACTGCTTGGTGGTGGTATGTCATCACGGTTATTTGAGCGCTTACGCGAAGACATGGGTGTTGGATACTACGTTAATGCTCATCATAATCCGCAAACTGACACAGGTACATTTACTATTTCGTGTGGTGTCGATAGCACTCGCGTAGCTGAGGTGCTCTCTGCTATTCAGGATGAAGTACAAACAATCACGAACACGCCCGTAGTATTCCAAGAACTTGAGAAAACTAAAGAATTCATGATAGGGAACATACAGATGGGGCTTGAGGTTACTGATGATATTGCTTACTACTATGGACAGCGTGCACTCTTTGGACTCCCTCTGAGTACACCACCTGAACTTGCACGAGATATTAACAACGTTACTCCAGAGGCACTTCGCCGTATAGCTAGGAAATACCTGGTATTGGAACACCTGAATATTGCTATGATTGGTCCTCACACTAAAAATACACAAACTAGATTTATTACGACATTGAAAAAACGAACCTAAGCGTTCGTTTTTTTATGTTCTGTAGCGTAGGCTACTTGCCTCAGGTACTGTGGTCGATACCAGTAAATCATGACTGAAGTGATAATATTAATGACGAGTATGGTAACAATCACGGTAATCGTAAAAAAACTATCCGGTGGTATGAGACCCGTTTGCGTCGCAATACCGAGCACGACGAATGCAATAATATCGTAGGGAAGCATACCAAGCCCAAGCAGGGTTGCTTCGTGTTCTGGTAATCCAGAGGTTTTCCGTCCTGCAAAATACGCTGACCAAAATTGGAAAAACGCAATAATAATTCCTGCAAGAATTGCATAGATAATAACCGTACCGGCCTTTGACCAGTCAGCAATCAACTGTGATCCTAGGTGGATGAAGAATATTGGTCCGATCCATTCTTGGAGAAAGTAGAAGAATACACCGAGATTTTTGTGACTAATAGGTGTCTCTTCATGGGTGATATCGTTAATTTCGTCCTCGTGGTACATCTCGACGTGGAGCATAAGCCCAACAAGGTAAGCGGTAATCGCAGGGTGGAGTCCAAGTTCATGTGCGAGCCAGGCGAGCCCAAAGATCAGAAGGAGCGTCATCGGAATACCAATCCGCATGTTCGAGAGTGCCTTTGAGATTACGTACAACCCTGGTGCTTGTCGAATGCGATAGATGAAGTATGTAACTCGTGCAACTGCACCATCACGTTGGAGAGCATGCGGAATATTCATGCGCATGTGCATTCGTGCATCAGGTAGAATCAGCAGACCGAGTGCTCCAAAAATAGCAAACGCAGCAATAATGAGCCCAATCTGTTCAAGGAGCTGTACCCATATATCACCAAAACTTGCGTCCCCACCAGCACCAACAACGATGAGTGCATAGGCTGGGAGGATTCCTACCGCGAGGAGTACCGAGATAAAATTATCGGCTACTGCCGAGGCAGTTGCAGCTTTAGCAGCAGGTGTTTTGTCGAGTCCAAGACTACGGAGTACTCCAATGGTATAAGGGATTGCAGTCGAAGTGAAAATGAACCCTGCAACAATTGATTCTTGAACGGAGAAATTCAGGAGTGTGTACGCGAGCCAACCCCCGATAAATGGTCCGGCTGCTCCTGTCAACGCTATCCATTTATTCTTCCAAATGTCGGCGATAAAGGTGAGGAGGTCTTCACGCCATCCAGCGTAGAACATGATGAAAATAACGCCAAGGAGTGCCCAGTTTTCAAGGAGATGAGGGTCGATGTGAAATATGTATTGTGTCCCCACGAGTCCAAGGAGAATGTACCACAGAATATCAACCGTTCCAGTAACTTTTGCTATTACCTTTGATGCAAAAATAATGCTCATGAGCATCGTTAAGAGTTCAATAAATGCCATGCATTGATTGTACCACGCCTGTCGTAATACCACGCGTGCTATGGTACGATAGGTGTATGAATGATGTTCGTATACACTTTGATAAACATAACCTCTTTGAGGTAGCGCTCATTGGAGCCCTCATTTACGCACTGTGGACTATTGGAGATTTTCTTTTAGTTCTTGGTGTGGCACTGATTCTCTCTACATTCATTGAAGATTTCGTCCTTACATTGAAACGCTACCGTATTCCTCGAGTGGCGTCGGTTATTTTATTCTACATTTTTGCCATTATTGTATTTGGGGCAGTATTTATTTTTATCTTGCCTATTTTGGCACGTGAAATTATTTCCCTCGCACAAGTGTATCCGGAAATTCAAACGTTTATTCAAAATAATACATTTCTGACCCACGTCAGTGTTGATACTGAAATCACCAGTGTTCTTGAACAATTTAAAGATCAAGAGTTTAGGAGTCGATTTGCCGATGGTGCACTCGAATTTTTTGGTGGTATCTTTAACCTCCTCATTATCTTTGTGGTGTCGTTTTACCTCAGCATCAATTACAATGGTATTGATCACGTATTACGCATTTGCACCCCGATGAAGTACGAGGAAGCTGTTATTTCGATTTGGCACCGCGTGCAGCGTAAAGTTGGTTCATGGTTTCGAGGTCAACTTATCATTGCGCTTATTCTCGCTATTTTAACCTATGCAGGACTTGCACTTGCGGGTATTCCGTTCGCACTCCTTTTGGCACTCTTGGCGGGAGTACTCGGTTTGATCCCGTATGGAATTCTCCTTGCACTCATTCCTGCAGCAATTTTTGGGTTTAGTCACGGAGGTATTTGGATGAGTCTTGGTGTGGTGATCTTTTACTTTGCTCTTCAGCAGGTGCTTGACCTTGGATTACAACCACTAATTGTTAAAAAACTCACCGGTGTTCCATCGCTCGTAGTTATTATTTCAATTATCATTGGAGCGAAACTTTTTGGTATTTACGGACTCCTCCTCGCGATGCCAATTGCGCTCTTTGTTATGGAATTGATTGCAGAATCCGAAAAACAAAAATCCGCACAGCGTGCACCGATTATTGAGCACGATGAAGTAACTGTCATTATTAAAAAGTAGTATGAAGAAACCAAAACAGTACATTACAACAACATTGCCATATGTGAACGCTGATCCTCACGTTGGTTTTGCCATGGAAATCATCCGTGCTGACGTATACGCACGGTATGCACAGCTTCGTGGGTACGATGTGTTCTTTAATACAGGAACTGATGAACATGGAAACAAAATTTGGGAAAAAGCCCAAGAGGCAGGTCTTGACCCACAAACCTACGTTGATCCATTTGCCGACAAATTTAAAGGACTTATTGATCTTCTCCACCTCTCGTCAGGTATGCACTTCGTTCGTACGACTGATGCACACCAT
This sequence comes from Patescibacteria group bacterium, assembly GCA_020428645.1. Taxonomy (GTDB): domain Bacteria; phylum Patescibacteriota; class Minisyncoccia; order Phycocordibacterales; family UBA1006; genus UBA1006. The sequence goes on along the minus strand of JAGQMN010000003.1, from coordinate 5,674 downwards.
ATTGCAGCAGCCCAAGAATTTTGGAAACGGTGTGATGAAAACGGGTACATTTACAAGAAAGCCTACCAGACCAAATACTGCGTTGGTTGTGAACTTGAAAAAACTGATTCTGAACTTGATCATGGTCGATGCCCCGTACACCCAGATCGTGAACTCGAACTCATTGATGAAGAGAACTACTTTTTCAAGTTCTCATCGTGCGAACAATTTTTAAAAGAGTTCTATGCACAGCATCCTACCTTTGTTGTTCCTGATTTTCGATTTAACGAGATCAAGAACTTTGTTGATGGGGGATTGAACGATTTTTCAATTTCTCGGTTGAAGAGCAAGATGCCATGGGGAATTCCTGTACCTGGAGATGATGAACACGTTATGTACGTGTGGTTTGACGCATTGGTAAATTATATTTCAACACTTGGTTGGCCGAACGATTTGGATACCTTTGAAACCTATTGGACAGAAGGAGAACCGATTCAGTATGCAGGTAAAGATAACCTTCGTCAGCAGGCAGCGATGTGGCAGGCAATGTTGTATGCAGCCGGGTTACCGAACACTAAACAGGTGGTGATCAATGGATTCATTAATTCGGGTGGACAAAAGATGTCAAAATCACTCGGGAACGTTATTAGTCCCTACGACATTGTGAATGAATATGGTGCTGAGGCATTGCGTTACTACCTTCTTCGTCATATGAATTCATTCGAAGATTCAGACATGACGATGGAAAAATTCCACGAAGCCTACAATGCGAACCTCGCTAATGGTCTTGGTAACCTCGTTCAGCGAATCATGAAAATGATCACGAGCTATGGTGTTGATATTTCAGACATTAACTTTGATGAAGATCCACTCTCGTTCCATCATGAACACATGGAAGCGTTTGATTTTAACACCGTCATGAATGAAATGTGGCGACTTGTTGGTGACATGGATCAATTCATTGCTGAACACCAACCATTCAAAAAAATCAAAGAAGACGAAGCTGCTGCGCATAAAGATTTACACTACCTCGCACGTGAACTCTCGCGTCTCGCAATTAGCCTTTATCCGTTCATGCCTGAAACCGCACAGACGATTCAGACCTGTTTGACGGAGGTGAAGCTTCCAGACGAACCACTCTTTGCACGAATTGAAAAATAGGCGAATACCTTTGTCGTCTACGAAAAAAGAACGCGAGGCGTATCTCGTTATACGGTGAGCGTTCTTTTTTCTTCTCTCCTCGGTCTTTATCCTATTCTTCAATTCTTTAGATGTATGAAAAAAAATAACCCAATATGATTATTTTTTGATTTGACAGAAACATATACAGGGATAGTATTACTTATATGAATATATATTCAACACAATTTAGCCCGGTACCAGCGACTCACATATTTGAGCTCGCTTGTTAGTGTTGTATATTTTAAATTCACTCTCTATATAAAACATTGAAAAGCGACCTCAGAGGTCGCTTTTTGTTCTTTTAACTTAATAAATATTTTTTTATGAAACATGTAACAATTATTGGTCCTGGTAATTTAGGAATCGCACTTGCAACTGGTATGCAAAAAAATGGCTACGTTGTGACACTTAAGTGTAAAGATGAACAGCAGGTAATTGAGAAACAACAACAGTTTCCTGAGTGTACATTTACAGAAATTAATGAAGATGCTACGAGTGACGCACACGTTATTATTTTTGCAGTGCAACCTAAAGATTTAGAAGAAACTATTGCTGATATGGATGGTCATATATGGGAAGAGCACATTATTATTTCTGTTGTTGCGGGGATAACTATTAATTCTATCAAGAAATTTTTAAGATTACCCAATCCCCATATCTATCGGGCTATGCCAAATACAGCATCAGCTATTGGTCAGTCCATGACCGCAATTAGCACAGGTACCAAACAAAAATATGTACAGGAACTTTTTAAAAGCATTGGTTCGGTAGTATGTATTGATGAACTACAATTCCCACAATTTACGGTGCTTTCGGGATCTGGAGTCGCAATTGCTCTTAAATTTATTCGTGCATATATGCAAGCAGGAATTCAAGCAGGTTTTAATGAACACACATCATTAGAGCTTGCTCGAGAAGTGCTTATTGGGGCAGGTAATCTCGTCAGAGAGAAACAACAACATCCTGAAGTACTCATAGATGCTGTTACTACACCAAACGGTTGTACTATTACTACCTTGCTTGAAATGGATAGTCGTGGATTTACCTCATCGCTAGTTAACGCTATTGAAAAAGGAATAAGTAAAGCTAAGTTACTTTAGTGTATATGATAAGAGAGGTCGATGAATCTCTCTTTTTAATTTATAATTACATTACTATGAATACTATTAAATGGAATGATTTTGAAAAAATTGAACTACGAACAGGAACGATTGTTGATGTTCAAGATTTTCCAGAGGCCCGAACACCTGCCTATATTGTTACCGTAGATTTTGGTGATTTCGGTCACAAAAGATCAAGCGCACAAATTACTAATTTATATGACAAGGAAGAGCTCATCGGTAAGCAAATTATTGGTGTGATTAATTTTCTACCAAAGAAGATTGGATCGTTTATGTCAGAGTTTTTGATTACTGGATTCTATCGAGATGATGGAGTTGTCCTTGCGGTTCCTGATAAAGATCTGGAAGATGGTCTAAAGTTGGGATAAAAAATAACCCATACCAGGGTTATTTTTTATTTCCATTCTTTTTGGTTTCAATGTGTACCATTTTTTCAAGCTTACGTTTGTCTTCGATGAACTGAGCTTTATGTTTATTGAAGAGGGTAATTTGAGCAACGAATGTACCGCCATTTTTTGCATGCAGTGATTTATCACCTTTTTTGAGTTTTTGTTTGAGTTCATAAAAACTTGCCAAGTTTTTTGCTCTCTTTAATCCTTCAACTTTACTAATGTACCCCTCATCACGAGGAAAAAATTGAATAGTTGAAATGTATCCAACTCGTTTTTCTTTAAGAACAGGTTTGCGTTTTGGTATGCGGATAAGGAGATCGTTAATATTGTGATTTAACCCAAAACATAATTCGTACATCATTTCTCTATTACCACCGATACGGGGACCTATTTCGATAATTTTCCATCCATCCTCGCTATATACGAGTTCAATATGGGTTGTTGTGTTGCGGAGCCCAAGCGCTTTGATACCTTCTTGTGCAATCTGTTTTCCAGATTCACGTTTCTCTTTGGAGAGTCGAGCAGGAATAATTCTCTCGTACAGAAAAAAATCATCAAATCCTTTTTGTGCACTCGTTTTATATTTCACAAAGGGGGTAAAAAACGTGACCCCTTGATTATCTGTATATGCATCAATCGAATAAATATCTCCCTCGATAATTTCTTCAACCAGAATCGATGGTACTCCACGACCTTTTTGATTTTTGTAGACTGATGTAATTTTTTTCTTAATTTTTCGGAGAATTGATTCTAGTTCTTCAGGATAGTGTGCTGCTTGAACGAGCAAACTCGAAGCAAGTCCAGATGGTTTTACGATAACAGGGAAATCCATGTTTACCATGATTGTTCCAGCATCGATTGTCTCTAAGTCTTTAATAATTTTAAATCGTGGAGTTATTTTTGGATTGTATTTACGAAACGCCTTACGCATTTCTGTTTTTTCAGTTGATTTCTTGAGCGATGCAACGCTTGGTGTTAAAACGTGTGGAGGCAAAAATGGAATCAAGCGTTGCAAGAGTGGTATATTTCTCTCACCTCGTGCAGTGACACAGAGTATGTCTTTTCCATAAATGTCTACCCAATTGTGTATAGCATCATCACTATTGAAATTAAGTGAGACGCTATACGGAGTCTTTGCTACTGTTTCTTCTTGAAGAATCATTATGTGCCAGTTTTTATTCTGTTGTTTGATGTAGGTTTCTAAGTTTTCTAAACTTCGTTCAGAAATACTCCCGACGTACACAACATATTTTGGGGTGCGTGTCTGTGACATAAAAATACCCACGTATTGTACATAAAATACCTGTTTTTGCTATAGTTTTAAGTATGAACTATAGATCGTATTATGATGCCTGTGCATACCTTGAATCACTCGGAAAATTGGGTTCACCGCTCGAATACATGCGTGAGCGTAAGCCTGAAGACCTCGATAAGTACCTGCTGCGAATGCAGGATCTTCTTGACCGCATCGGAAACCCTGAGCAGGGTTGTAAGTACATTCACGTAACGGGTACCGCTGGCAAGGGAACAACCACAGCACTCCTCCATACTATGCTCCATGAGGCAGGGTATATTGTTGGCTCAACAACATCACCCGCAACGACAACAACACTCGAACGTATCAAGGTTGGTGACTACTACATTGAACCCGACATCTTTGCTGAAATTGTTGGTCAGTTGAAACCATTTATTAACAACATGTATTTGAATGGTCAGTACGGTAAACCATCGTACTTCGACATTATGCTCGCTATTGCACTGTTGTACTTTAAAAAAATGAACTGCGAATGGGTCGTGCTTGAGGTTGGTATGGGAGGTCGGTACGATTCGACAAATATTATTTCAAAACCTATTGTAACTGCGATTACCAATATCGGTTTTGACCACACACATCTTCTTGGTAATACCCTTGAAGAGATTGCATATGAAAAAGCGGGAATCATCAAACCACACAGCGCTTTCTTTACGACCGAACAACATAAAGAATGTTTGCAGATTTTTCAAAATGAATGTAAAGAACAAGGCGCAACGTATACGCATGTCAGCTATTCGGGTGATTCAAATATAGCGTTAGTGCGAGCGATTGGAGAGTATCTGAATATCGATAGTGCCCACACTGAACGTGCGATTACGAACACCAAGCTCCCATGTCGATTCGAGACAGTTTCTGAAAAACCATTAACCATTCTCGATGGCGCTCATAACGTGAGCAAGACTCTCTACAGTCTCAAAAAACTGGACTACCTCTCGTATGGTAAGCTCCATGTGGTATTTGGAGCAGGAGAAACGAAAGACGTACTCGGTATGCTTGACCAGATTGCACCGCTCGCTACATCTATTTCACTGTGTCCTGTTATTTCACCTATGTGGGATTCTTTCTCATTAAAAGACATGGATGCTCATTTGAAAACGAACTATCCAAATCTCGATGTTGTGGTGTTCCTTGATGCCCATGAAGCACTTGAACATGCCGAAGAAATAGCTCAAAACAGTGATTGTGTACTTGTGATTGGTTCATTGTACCTCGCAGGAGCGTTACGGGAGCGTTGGTATCCGGTTGAGTATATTTTACAAAACCGTAAATCATTCTAGTATAAGAACTATGAAGTACATCGACACACATGCACATATGAACTTTGTCATCTACGATCAAGATCGAGATGAGGTTATCAAACGAACCCAGGATGATGGCGTTCGGGTTATTAACGTGGGAACACAACAGGATACCTCACGTATTGCGGTAGAATTGGCCGATCAATATGATCACTTGTGGGCAATTATTGGACTCCATCCCATTCATACCACTGCCAGTTTTCACGACCATGATGAAGTTGGCGAAGGGGGAGACGAGTTTACCTCACGCGGAGAGGATTTTGATGTTGATTACTATCGCAATCTTGCCCAGTCTTCGAATAAGGTTGTTGGATTAGGGGAGTGTGGACTCGACTACTACCGAAATACTCCCGAAACCAGAGACGCTCAGGAAAAAGCGTTTCGCGG
>JAGQMN010000039.1 GCA_020428645.1 Patescibacteria group bacterium | reverse complement strand
ACCGCCAAATAGTGGAGTGATGGCTTGATATCCAAGTGAGTTTGCTGCCATACCAAGGTGCATTTCCAAAATCTGTCCCAAGTTCATACGGCTCGGCACACCAAGTGGAGTTAGGATTACGTCTACTGGTGTTCCGTCTGGCATAAATGGCATTTCTTCTTCTGGCAAGATTGTAGAGATAACACCTTTATTTCCGTGTCGTCCTGCAAGCTTGTCTCCGACAGAAATATTTCGCACTTGTGCTACTTCCACGATTATTTTTTTGATGATTCCAGATTCTAGTTGATGACCTTTGTCTCGTGAGAAAACTTTCACGCCGATAACACGCCCTTCGTTTCCAGGAGTAACTCTCATTGAAGTATCTTTAACGTCTCGTGCTTTTTCAGCAAAGATTGATCTTAGAAGTCGCTCTTCTGGAGTAAGTTCTGTTTCTCCTTTTGGAGTAATCTTTCCAACCAAAATATCGTTTTCTCGCACTTCTGCACCGACACGCACAATACCTTCTTGATCAAGATCTTTTAG
>JAGQMN010000038.1 GCA_020428645.1 Patescibacteria group bacterium | reverse complement strand
GAATGTTGTGTTAAATTTCACGTTATTGTACATTTGCGCACATCTTTTTAAAGAGTACTAACGTGAGTGTTGAATTTCGCATATTTTTACTCGTCGTCAATTCTCTCTACGAGTGAATTTGAGGTATTGAATAACGGTAAGATTTTCGTTTTTTCAATTAATTGCCTTTCAACGAGAAAAATTTTGATGAGAATCTTTCTGTATTTACAGAAGCGAAAGATGTCATAAATATTGGCTTGGATGGTGGAATTGGTAGACACTAGGGACTTAAAATCCCTTGCCCTTTTGGGCGTGCGGGTTCGAGTCCCGCTCCGAGCACAATTTACTTTCAAACACTTAGGGCATCAACGCCCGATGTCAATTACTCGTTTGCGTTACGCATTACGCAAAATTTACGCAAACGGCTGAAAAACACCAGAAAAAAACCTATAGAATTTTTCCTTTTCAAGGAGTCTGATTTTCAGTCTCTTTTTATCAACCTGAGTTTTGGGTTGAATTCTCTGCAAACCAAATAGATATGTAAAATTTTTGATGAAAAAAGACCTCAA
>JAGQMN010000037.1 GCA_020428645.1 Patescibacteria group bacterium | reverse complement strand
CTAAAAAGGGTGGAGTAGTTGCAGCATTATCCAGGTTTACATAATTCACTCGCCCTAGCTTCCTGGTATCTACTTTATAATCTAAAATATCTTTAGAGAACAAATTGTTTGGTTGTATTTGTTTCATAGACATAACTACTAAAATTATATCTTAGTTTCGAATATTTGTATCCGAACACCGTCTCTACAGCCGTTCGTGCCTCAAGGCTCGAGCGAGGCCCACATCGTGTCCACACACTTGGGGTGTAAGTGGTGCGGGTATACACAAAGAAAAAACACCCATGCGCGTGGTGTTTTTTCGTATCACCAAATAACCAGGAGGTTCAATAATATACAGACAAACTCAACCTCATGTATAATGAAAAGTATGAAAGAACACCTAAAAAGAATTTTAGCATTCAAGCCTACGCATATCATTTTTATAGCTAGTCTCTGTGCCTTATCCCTTGATTTTCTAAATTACGAATATACACGCAAGATATATTATCAGGATTACCAATCGGTAAGCCATATGTGGTATTTCAGCAGTGAGATGTTAGCAACCTTAATCCTTGGTGTGATTTTCTTGTTTATTTCATATCGGTTGTACAAGCA
>JAGQMN010000036.1 GCA_020428645.1 Patescibacteria group bacterium | reverse complement strand
AGAAATCTGCGTAGGTGCGCGTTTCGTAACTAGAGAACTATGAACAATTCACAGTACAAAACAATGAAGCGAAATCGTCGACACGCACGTGTTCGTGCCAAGATCTCAGGAACTACTGACCGACCACGATTGACCGTATTTCGATCAAATAAAAACATCTATGCACAAATCATTGATGATACTCAAGGAATTACCCTTGCGCAGGCAGACGACCTTAAAGATACTACCGGATCAAAGGTTGAACGTGCGGCACAGGTTGGAACAGAAGTAGCCAAAGCAGCCCAGGCAAAAGGTGTTACCGCGGTCGTATTCGATCGTAGTGGATACCTCTATACCGGTCGGGTACAGGCACTCGCTGAAGCAGCACGCGCAGCGGGACTCGCATTCTAACGAACCCACTCATTTATTATTTATTATTTTTTTAACAACAATGTCAGAAGAACAAACAAAAGAACAAACGGTTGTTGAACCTACTGATGCATCATCAGAGACGCGTTCTACACCGGCAGGAGCAGATACTCAACATTCTTCACAGAAGAGTTTTGGAGGAGCTCGCCGCAGTTTTGGTGGACGAAAACCAGATGCACGGAAAGGTTCACGGTTTCGATCGAGTGATCGACCAAAACCTGAGTTCGAACAAAAAATTATTAACA
>JAGQMN010000035.1 GCA_020428645.1 Patescibacteria group bacterium | reverse complement strand
AAGAATCCTAAGAGGTTCTTTTTTGTTATAATAGTCAACATGAAAACATACACACCAAGTAAAAAAATATTAGAAAAATATGCTGACGTAATGGTAAATTACGCGCTCAATACTGGGAAAGGCATCAAAAAAGGGGAGGTGGTTCAGCTCACCGCGAATGAAGCCAGTAAACCATTGTACGCTGCTATTTATCGAGAAATTCTCAAACAAGGTGGTCACGTTATTGGAAACTTTGCTATTAGCGAGCCACAATACGACACGAGCAAAATATTTTTTGAAGAAGCAGACGCCAAGCAAATACAATTTTTCCCTGAAGCATATTACAAAGGATTGCTCGAGGTGGTTGATCATTCTATTTACATTATTGCCGAGGAGGATCCCAACCTCATGAAGCACATTGATCCTAAAAAGATTATGGCACGGGGAGAAGCATTAAAACCATGGCGAAAATGGCGTACCGAGAAAGAAAATCGTGGAGAATTTTCATGGACGTTGTGTTTGTACGGAACCGAAGCGATGGCACAAGCAGCCAATTTAACGATTCAAGAATATTGGAACCAAATCATCAAAGCCTGTTACTTGCGTAATCCAGACCCGGTGCAGAAATGGAAACAGCTCCAACGCGATATCCAAAAGAATGTTACGAAACTGAACAACATGCACATTCAGAAACTTCATGTTGTTGGTGAGGATGTTGATCTTCATATAACACTACCAAAAAGAGTTGCGTGGAAAGGGGGAAGCGGTGCAAACATTCCAAGTTTTGAAATATTTACGAGTCCAGATTGGCGGGGAACAGAGGGTTGGATCAGGTTTAATCAACCACTCTATCGATATGGAAATATCATCAAGGGTATTCGTCTTGAGTTCAAAAATGGTCGCGTCGTACGCTCATCAGCTACAAAAAATGAACACGTGCTCAAGGAAATGATTGCAACAAAAAATGCTGACAAGGTAGGTGAGTTCTCGTTGACTGATGCTCGGTTTTCACAAATTACTAAACCCATGGCAGATACCCTGTACGATGAAAATATAGGAGGGAAGTATGGTAATACACACATCGCCCTCGGTATGGCGTACCGTGATTGTTATGATGGTGACCCTTCAAAGGTTTCAGAGAAAGAATGGCAAAAGATGGGGTACAATTTTTCATCTGTTCACACCGATATCATCTCCACTACTGATCGGACCGTTACTGCTACCTTGGCAGATGGTACTCAAAAAATTATCTACGAAAAAGGACAGTTTACTATTTAAAAAATGCCTAATAGACTAGGCATTTTAAATTTTAATCAAGCATGTATGGAAAATGTACATCTTGTTTGAATTGATAAATCATAGGATTCAATCCAAACGTATCTTGTACTCGTTGAATCGCTGGTAATACAATATCGTCAGTAAAACCGGTTTTAAACGATTGGG
>JAGQMN010000034.1 GCA_020428645.1 Patescibacteria group bacterium | reverse complement strand
TGAGTCACCACATCGTATAGAAAAAACATTAGTTGAACTTCACGAGCGATTTGGAAGTGCGAGACGTGTATCAATAGCACGAGAGCTCACAAAAATGTACGAGGAAACAATCGTTGGAACCGCGACCGAGGTGATGGAATACTTTAGAACGCACACCGACCACGTGCGTGGTGAATTTGTCGTTATTGTTGATCGTGCATAGGTGAATGGAATTTATTTTTTTGCTATACTACCCTTATGAAAAAATACCTTAACGCTATTATTATTAGCTCAATTCTACTGCTTATCTTTCCGTTCCTTGGTTTTCCGGAACTATGGGAAAATTTTTACGTCATTCTTATTGGTTTTGTTATTGCTCTTTCAGGACTCTTCCTTCGTCATAAAGCTGGTATCGTAGAAGATCATGATTCAGATACATCATTACAAGAGTACGTAAAAGAACTTCAGGAACGATTCAAAGATCAAGTAGCAACCCCTGATGAACGCGCTCGTTCGAATCGTATTTCAGAAGTGCAATCTCATCATGACTAACCGTTCATACTACACTACACCCATGTTTGTGCTCACCACTCTGATCGCTTTGGGTGTTTTTGTTACGTACCATAACTACAACCAAGAGATACTACGAGAAACGGGACGTACTCACACCATGAATGCATTAGTACGATTGCAACACCAATGGGATATTCATACAATTAAAAAAATACAACATATATCTACAGGTACACATCTTGAAACTCCTGGATCAGTACGTGCGATTTATATGTCCTCGTGGGTAGGGGGTACACCATCATTACGCACGAGCTTGATACAGTTCATGACGAAATCAGATATTAATGCTGTTGTCCTCGATATTAAAGATTCAACGGGTGTGATCTCTTTTACTATTGACCATCCTCTTATCCGTAGCATGGGAACTGATTCAAATCGGATTCCCGACATTCGCACACTAATCGATGAATTTCATCGTCACCATATCTACGTTATTGGACGGCTCACTGCCTTTCAGGACCCACTCTTGTCACAGAAACAACCCGCGTGGACCTTCAAGCGTGTTGATACGGGGGCAGCGTGGCAAGACAGAAAAGGTCTTTCATTTATCAACCCTCGGCACACAGGCGCATGGAACTATCTTGCGACTATTGCAGAAGAATCCTATCGTATTGGATTCGATGAAATTAACATTGATTACATACGGTATCCATCAGACGGAAATATCAGCAATATCAATTATGAGCTAAGCGAAGGGGAGACACGGCGTGATGTAATGAAGAAATTTTATCAGTACATGGACGAACGTGTACGAACACAAGGAATACCTATGTCAGCAGATATTTTTGGTCTCGTCACAAGTGCAGAAGATGATATTGGTATCGGTCAGTACTTCGAAGATATCTACCCATACTTTGATGCAATAGCGCCGATGGTGTATCCGTCTCACTACAGTAGTGGATTCTTTGGGTTTAGTAACCCTAATGCACATCCATACGAAGTTGTAACCGCTGCTATGTC
>JAGQMN010000033.1 GCA_020428645.1 Patescibacteria group bacterium | reverse complement strand
AACCTCGTAACGATGGTGATTGCTATTTTTGCGATTACTATTGTGATGATTACCGAAGAACTCACCAGAAAAGAAGAATTCTTCGTTTCATTCGGTGGGGCGATGATGGTAAAAATTTTCGGTGCGGTGATTTTGTCAGTTATGGCAAGTTACTATTACCATACTGAAATACCCACTTACTTGTATTTTATTTTTTGGCCGCTCGTTCTCTGGTTTGTGATCTATGGATTACGGTATCCAGCTGAAGAAAATGGAGCTGATAGTGGAGTCGGATTTTTTCTATTTGTCCTCTCTTTTATTTTCCTAGCAGGAACTACTCGTTTATTTCTTGAGTATCCACTGACTATCACTGGAAATATTTATGCCCAACTTGTTATTGCGCTATCAGTGTTGGTGTATTTGGGTATCAAATTTAATTCCATCGTTGATTTTTCACGGACGAAGTCATGGTTTGCGTTTCAGATTATTTTGGTTTGTATGTGTGTCTTTTTCGTAAACACTTCATTCATTGAGAATAATGATAAAAAAGTTACTACCTTTAAATATGTAACATATGATTACCTTCAACACGATTTACTTGATATTGATCAAGATTCACTAGAAACATATATTGATCCATCAACAAATGAAAGTTGGGAAGGTGGTCATAATGGCGTGACTTATTCTCTGGTAGGGGAACAACTTACCGAGCTTATTATGAAAGGTAAAATGAGAATCAAACGGACTACCCAGTATCGTGACTCATTGATGTTTAGTAATGAACTATCAAAAAAAGAACGAGAAATTTTTGTTCAAGAAAGACTTAAAAATTGTGATAACTGTAAACTCATAAACGTAAATTAAAATAGAAAATTATGGTAACAACATTTTTTGAAGAAGTCGGTACCATCGTAAAAGAACGTACCGGTGACGGAACGCTTACCAAGGAACAATTCCAAGAGGTAAGTACCAAACGAACCCTGGTTGCGGGATTTCCCTCAACCGAGACCGTTGTTAAGGAACTTTCTGGAGAAGAGATTCAAAAGAAAGAACAACGAGTGAAGCAATCTCTGCAATCTGCAGGTGAACTTGAAGATGAGCTAGCTGAAGTTGACGTTAAGCCCATTGCAATTTTGCCGAAAAGACTGTTAAAACAACTCTTTGTTGAATTTCAGATTATTGATCTTGGTAAAATTACCGGAGGTGTCGCGAAGGCCGAAGAACAGAATGTGAAAACGGCTGTTCAAAAATTATCTTCACCTACGATGTTCGCCATCATTGGTGGGATCGTAGTGCTGATTGGAGCCGGTCTTGGATTGTTCTTTTTGAAAGCTATGCTGAATCCTGTATCACTTGGATTAGGTATGCTGATTGTTGGTAGTTTGTTTTTAGGGGGGCTGTTCTTTTTCACACGTCCTTCGAACAAGCAACTTGCCCAAACCCTTTGGCCTAATTATTCAGCGAGTGGTTATGAAAATGTGCTGGTCGCATTTCCTAAATTACCTGAATCGTTACAACCGATTTTAGATCGATTGAATCCTTTCAAAGACAGGATTTGTATCGCAG
>JAGQMN010000032.1 GCA_020428645.1 Patescibacteria group bacterium | reverse complement strand
AGGAGATGTGCTTGTGTCCGAAAGGTACCATAAATACCTTTCTTAATTATTTTTTTTGCTGCATCAAGGACATCTTCACCACTGAACGAAATAGGAAACGGAGGGGCTTCACTACCAGTATACTGATGCAAATAACCTTTTTGTAAACGCAACGCTTGTTGAGGATTTGTTTGTGAATCAGTGTGTAATTGTTTCATGACTGGAATATTATTTTGTATGAACTGTACATCATTTTTTACATAAAGCAATATTTCCTTACTCATACCGATATTTGTTATACTGTTTCTGAGCTTACCCAAGCTATTATTTACCCATAATCACATACACTATATGAAAGGAACAAAGACCTTGATTACTGTTGTAGTACTCGCACTGTTGGCTGTAGCTGGATACGTCTTCTACGGATCATTGCAAAAACTCAATAGTGAACAGACAAACTATGAATTTACTCCTGGCCAGGATATTATGATGGATGATGTTGAGTCAGACCCCGTACTCGAAACACGTTTTGAAACAGAAGCGGAACTCGAAACCGTGATCGAATCTCAGGAATCCCAAGAAACCCAAACCGATCAACAGTTTGATGAACTTGAAAACCTTGATTTCTAACACATTACTTATCCTAACCTATTACGTATATATGAAACGAATTACTCTCATCACACGTACGCTCGCTTTAGCACTTGTTTTTGGAATCGGTGTACATACTGTTATGGCTATTGAAACCGATGCTGAATTGCAAACACGTATTGCTGAACTTCGCCAGTCACATGCTGACCTCAAAGCGCAGGTAGAAGCTGGTGAACTCACCGTTGAAGAAGCGCGCGAAACGTGGCGTACACTTCTTGAAGAAGCACGTGCAGAAAAAGAAGCATTCTTCGAAACAAAACGACAACAGATTGAAGATCGCTATGAACAGATGGTTGAAAACAACCCAGAACGAGCAGAAATTTTTAAACAGCACATTAATGCGATGCGTGATCGCCATGAGGCACGGGTCGAAAATCGTGCCGAACTTCGGGCTCAAGTAGCAGCCGGAGAAATTACCCGTCAAGAAGCAAACAACATGCGCGTTGAATTTGTACAACAACAACGTGATAATGCTCGGGAATTCAGAGCTGATCTCAAAGAACAACGACAGGAACGTCGTGATGAATTTATGGAGTCACGCGATGATCGACTTGATCGAGAGCTTACTCGCCCTGTTGACCCAATCCGACCAGATGGAACACGTCCTGTGGAACCAATGCGACCGAATACTGGATTAGATATTGATATTCGTCCCGCTGCGAGCCTGACACGTCCTGCATTTGATGCTGCTGGTGCTGTCCGCGTGAATGATGTACGCCGAGTGAATGCCCGGGTACAAAACGCTGATACATTTGACGCTCAGTAAGTAAAAAACCGTTACTCACGAACGGTTTTTTTGGTGCCTGATGATACTTGATTTGTATTGTTCGGGTTCAAGCGCATCAATACCTACGATGGTAAAATGGTGATCCTTTTGTATATTTTCGAGTGCTTGTTGTAATGTATGTTGATCGTATCCAACAACGATAGTATCTGGCTGGTACTGATGAATGGCGGTCCACTTCCCTTCGGTTGCATCACCAACAACAATGATTGCATCAGGAACCATTGTTGTTAATTGAGCGACGCGTTCATGTTCTATATATAGTGGTTGGTGATTCTTGGTCTTTGTAATAA
>JAGQMN010000031.1 GCA_020428645.1 Patescibacteria group bacterium | reverse complement strand
TAATTCAGGTACGAGAGCATAATCTTGGAAAATGTACCCGAGCTTGTTGAGTCGGAAATTCGTTCGTTCTGTTTGGCTCAATACCAAAATATCAACATCACCAATGGTCACATCTCCTCCTGTTGGCATATCAAGCAAGCTCATTTGATAAAGGAATGTCGACTTCCCCGCTCCCGACTTCCCCATAATGGCAATAAATTCTCCTGTTCTAATTTCAAGGTTAATACCTCGCAGTACCTTTGTTTCAATTTCACCGTTGACGTATGTTTTTGTGAGATTTTTTACATTAATCATATCTTTATTGTTACCTCTGCAGAATACTGTCGAGTGTGTTTTGCCGAACAATAATACGTGCTGGTAAGAGTCCTGCAATCATAGTGATAATCATTAGAATACCTGCTCGTAAAATAGTCGGTCCAACCTCAGCAACCAAAATTCCATCCGAGAACGGAAAATCAATTGGATGCTCTACAAAAAATGGTACTAACACACCATACACGAGTAACAATCCCCCTCCAATACCTATAATCGCATAAAAGAGCGATTGGATAACATATGCAAATTCAATAGCGCCTTCTGAAATTCCAATACCTTTAAGAATACCTATATATTTGCGCCTCGTGAGCGCATTGATATAAATCACAATAAACACCGTAATTGAAGAAACCACAATACCTACAAACCCAATAATGTTTCCAAGGAGTCCGAACGTTAATTGTACGTCAGAGAGAAATTTAGGAATTGCCTCAGTTGCTGTTCGTACTTTGGCATACTTGCCAAATCCATACGAAATGGCAATTTCTTTAAATCGTTCGTCCGAAATCGCGCCACTGTGTTTAATCGCAATTTCAGCTGCTTGTAGGCTAGTTTTTTTAGCAATGCGGCGATAATCAGATTCAGTAATAAATATTGTTGAAGAGAGGTCGCTCACCTTAGAATCTACAATACCTTTCACAATAAATTCAGTCGTTTGCCCTGATCGATTATCCCCATTCAACAGTGCTTGATCTTGTTCCAGACCTTGATTTGCTTCTCCTTGAAGAGTTACCCGCACTGGTCGACCCACCTCTACATCAACTAGTGGTTCAAAAAGATCTGCAAAATCAGAATACTTTTGTAAGAGTGTCGCTCCAATCAAGAGTTGTCCTGATTCTTCGTTTTCAAGCATTTCTCCTTCAACGAGAAATTTTGAAAGGTCAGTTGTTGCCTCTTCGTTTTCAGGATCAATGGCATAGGCATTAATTGATAAACTCTCAGCATCTTTGGTAAAATCTGGACGGTTAATGTATCCCGCTTCTACCGTTGCAGCGATTTTGTAACGAACGCTGTAGCTTTCGACTTCAGATAGTGTATCGAGTACTCGAACAATGTCTTGGGTATTTACAATAGTTTCCTCATCGGGAAGTGTTGTGAGGTACAGATCGCCAGTTAGGTGTTCTCGGTTCTGCTCAAAGCTTCCTTCAGTTAATCCAACAAGGATTCCTGGAATAACCACTAATGACAAAAACGTCAACGTCATGATTGATATAATCAAAAGGTTAATCCAAATACTTCCGCGCTTGATTTGACGCGTGCCGAGAAATGAACCAACCTTAATAAATTTGAGGTATTTGCGTACCCAACGAATAGCAGCCATATTAGTCTTTTGCTACCAGTACGACCTCGTTTTTGTTTAAGCCTGAGGTGATTTCAACCAATCCATCATTACCACGAAGTCCTGTTGTTACCAGGCGCTCTTCCCCATCATCCTGTGAGGCCGTACGTACTAATACATACGTATCACCCTCTCGTTCATACAGGTAGTGCGCAGGCACTGCGAGAA
>JAGQMN010000030.1 GCA_020428645.1 Patescibacteria group bacterium | reverse complement strand
AAACAGTATGCCCAGCCAGTTGACTACAAAAGGAACATGCATTTAAACAACCTGTTTCGGTTTGAAAATACTGTAAACGAAGTAACGCTTCATTAGGAACTATCTTTAATTGATCTGAGATGTAATTAACCCTCTCAGCTTCTTGTTTATTTGAAAAATATTTGTCCATGATTATTTATTTTTAAAGTTATTATTTAACTTTACGATATTTAATTAAAATTAATTTGTCAACAAAATAATATTAATTTCAAGTGATATACTAAATATATGAGCCAACTTCTGAAGCAAGAAAAGATTTTGTTTGATTCAGTAATGAATAAAGAAACTGACAAAGATACTGTTAGTGCTTTTTATGACTACGCGAATTTTCTTTCAGAAGAAGGTATATCACTGGTGGCACATTTACATAATGAGCTCAAAGACCGTCAAAATGAAATTGATGAGTATGAAAAACTATATTCAGACATTATTGAAAAGATAAAAATAGATACATCTAAGCTACAAAAGCTTGTTAAAAAATTGGGATTAGAAAATGATCCATTATTTATTGATCGATTCAATGATGTACAAAGCTTTATTGATGGAAACTGGTCGGTACCACCCCTGACTTGCTTTGATAATGTTCGTCTTGATTACATGGATATACTAAGAAAACTTGATGATCTTGGATATACTCAAGAAATTGAACCCTACACTATTGTATATTCCTCATATAATCCGAAACCTAAAGATGCATATGCATTTGATAATCGAAAGAAATATTACTCACTTCTCAAAGCTTTCAATAAAAAGGATAGCCGATCAGTGGTTGGTTCACTAATGAGAATATTAGGTACTCTTGCTGATTTGAATAACCCTGAATCGGAATATTCATATACCCGCAGCTCACTCGTTGCTCACGTCGACAAGGTGCATAATTCTATTATTCTCAATAATCCTGAACCATCTGAAAAGACGGATGTGAATGATAGGATTTTCTGGATTGATGGTGATGATATCTATCACTATAAAGTAGGAAAAATGAATTATAGAAAACGTGGATCGAATGACCCTAAATATATTCAAGCATTCAAGAATGTAATTAATTATGTCCCTGCAGGAACAGTGCAAATGGGAATATCTGAATTTAAAAAAAGGATTCATAAAACTGATAAAATTAGCTGTAATTATAGAACAACGATTGGTAAGAGTGCTCGTTCGTTTATCGGATTCTTAAAAAAGAATAAGGTGAAAAATATTCACTCTAAAAGTAATATGGAAATCCTTGATGTGACTGATGATTATGTTACTTTTTTGAATAATCTCTAAACCGTGTAAACCCGTGTAAATAAATCAGAAATGGTATCAAAAATAGCCTTATATATAAGGCTATTTTTGATGTTTACACGGATTTACACGTCTATTTTAAGTTTTCTATACATGCCAAAATTTTACTAACACATGCAATCAGGTATGTGCCTAAGAAATTTTAAGATTATGAAAAAATCTGAACTTACATGGTCGCATACAACTCGCTTGGTATCTGATCTTACGGCAAATGGATACAATCCACGAAAAATAAGTGAAAAAGAAAAACGAGATTTACAAGATTCAATTAATGAGTTTGGTCGCGTTGCTCCAATTATTCTCAATACTGGATCACGAGAGAACATAATCATCGGTGGCGAAAAGCGAATTCATATTTATGCCGACCTTGGATATACCGAAGTCGAATGTATGATTCCATCACGAGAATTAAGTATCGATGAAGAAAAAGAATTGAATCTTCGTTTAAACCATAACACCGGCTCTTGGGATGAAGAGCTCTTGAAAGACTTTGATATGGATATGCTCCTTGGCGTTGGTTTTGGTGATGAAGAATTACAAAATCTCTTTGATGATGTTGATCTCGCTGAAGATGATTTTGATGTGGAGAAAGCTATTAAAGAAACAACAAAACCAATCGTAGAAACTGGCGAGGTGTGGCAACTCGGTCAGCACCGATTGTTGGTTGGAGATTCAACTAACCTAGAGCTCGTACAAAAAATGATGAATGGTGATCAAGCAGATATCGTTTGGTGTGATGTGCCGTATAACATTGGTTTAGATTATGCAAAAGGCAT
>JAGQMN010000002.1 GCA_020428645.1 Patescibacteria group bacterium | reverse complement strand
AGTAGTTTTTTTCTTTGCAGGTGCTTTTTTAGCAGCTTTTTTCTTAGCAGGTGCCTTCTTAGCTACCTTTTTCTTTGCAACTGTTTTCTTAGCAGCAGGTTTCTTTTTTGTCGAAGCTTTCTTCACCACCTTTTTCTTTGCTGCAGCTTTTTTCTTTGCAGGTGCTTTCTTTGCTACTTTTTTCTTTGCAGGTGCTTTTTTCGCAACTTTCTTTTTAGCAGCAGGTTTCTTTTTTGTCGCCATAGTTTGGATGATCATAGTTATGGATAAAGATTGGCTAGCTCGACCTCGACTAGTTACTAAAAGTATATCACTTATTTTTTTTCTGCAATAGTATTTTTTATTTTTTTCAGAAATTTTTTTTGTTGGTATACTTTTCTCGTGAAGACACGCTACAAAAAAATGTACGATAATGTTATGAATCACTATCATGAACATGGACGACACCATTTACCGTGGAGAAAACAGATTACACCGTACCGTGTCGTTGTTTCAGAAATTATGCTTCAACAAACACAGGTCGATCGGGTGATCCCATTATTCAACGCATGGATGAAACAGTTTCCATCGTGGCGAGCACTCGCCGACGCACCGCAATCTAAGGTACTCCGCGTTTGGAAGGGGCTCGGCTACAATTCTCGCGCACTGCGACTCCAAAAACTTGCCCAGCTCATTACCAAGGAATATAAGGGGAAATTACCAAAAACCTATGATCAATTGGTGACATTACCAGGTATTGGACCCTATACCGCAGGAGCCGTGTGCGCCTTTGCGTACAATGAATATATTCCAATTATTGAAACAAATATTAGGCGAATTTTTATTCACTATTTTTTTAAGGATGCTCATGAGGTAACAGACACAGAGATTTTGAGTGTCATAGATGATATAGGCATCATAGAAAATCCACGTGAATGGTATGCAGCTTTGATGGATTACGGATCAACACTTCCAAAAATTGTGCGACACAATCCAAATACAAAAAGCCGTCACTACACCAAACAATCAACATTCAAAGGTTCTGATCGACAACTGCGTGGGCAGATATTAGCACTCCTCCTTGAGAAACAAACAGTTGCAAAAGATGTGTTGTTTAAACAATTAGGTCGCGCAACCAAACGCTATCAAACAATTATAGACCACATGGAGAAAGAAGGGTTTGTACAACAAACAAAAAACAGGGTTACCTTGCGGTAACTCTGTTTTTATATTTTTTTAACTAGCAATTTTTTGTTGCTGGATTTGTCGCATCAAATGATTTTGAATAATCAAATTGAGCCGTAGGTGATCGCGTTCGCACAAACCAAGATCAGCAATTCCTGCTACCGCTACATTTTTTTGAATGTCAGCAATGAATGCACCAATAACATGTTCTTGGCTTTCATTTGGGGGTTCAGGAAATGTAAGAATTTGTTTCGCTTTTCCGGCAAAACGATTTCTCTTTGATTGAATTATGTTTCGAGCGTTTTTTAATTGAGCTTGAGATATTACTGTATTCCGTAAATCAAAGTGATCTATATTTTCAGAAACGTAGTTCATAATTTCCAAACGTTCTACCTCAGTTTTTACTTTTGGTAGTGTGTCATTAAGATATTTATACACTCGAGTTATAAAATCTTTTTTGATAGTTGGACCTGGAAATTGAATCGAATCAATAGAAATGTTTTCGGCGATCACCTCTTTTGGGGTCATCTGAAGAGCTCCTCTACACATAGTTGTCGTTTTAAAAGTTAGTGAATATTTTAAAACCATGGTATCTAATTTTGCGAATTTTGCGAATTTTGCAAAATATAACTTTCTATCTCTAATACTCATGTTATAATAAGAAAAAGCCACATAATACTTACGTTTTTAACAACAAGAGTCTTTTTCCGCTTGTTTCGGGTGAGTCACTTGATAAAGTGCGTCTACAATATCCCCTCTATATAAAAACAGGGTAGTTTAGATTAAAAACGTAAGTATTATGTGGCTTTCAATTTAAAAGAAGTATGTCAGTACTTCGTAACGAGTCTTACTCAGTACTATTGTAATCTTTTTTTTAAAAAAAACAAGCTATCTATTATATTAATGAATGGTATAATTTTACTATGCAATCCTTCCAGGAACTCTACGATCGACTCAATCCGCAACAGAAACAGGCTGTCGACACCATCGATGGACCAGTCTTTGTTATGGCAGGTCCTGGAACTGGAAAAACCCAAATTCTCACGCTTCGTATCGCCAACATTCTCAAGCAAACTGACGTAGAGCCGGAAAATATTCTTGCGCTCACCTTTACGAATACTGCTGCCTACAACATGCGTGAACGCCTTGCGACCATTACAGGTCCCGAGGCAGCTCACCGTGTATACATCAGTACCTTCCATGCCTTTGCCGAGGATATGATGAAACGGTACCAGGATCTCTTTGATACTCCGTTTGGGTCACGACTGATTTCACCCGTTGAACAGATTGAACTCATTGAAACCATTGCTGACAGTCACGGTACACACTATTTTTCTGTATTTAAACGGCGAGAGAGTACTCTACGTTCGATCGTCTTTGCTCTTGGAAAAATCAAAGAAGAGGGAATGACACCGGACGAGTTCCGGACACACACAATAGAAACCTTTGAACGAGATATGGCGAGTGATGATATTCGTTACAAACGCGTGTACAAGGAATTTAAGGCGGGCGACATTAAACCAGGTGAACAACGCAAACTCGAAGAGCGCAAGAATAAAAACCTTGAACTCGCAGATATCTACGAAGAGTACCAACAACAATTACGATCACAGGGATTATACGATTTTGATGATGTGATTATTCGTTTTGTACACGAACTTGGAAAACCAGATTCAGTTTTGAAAGCCGAACTCCAAGAACAGTTTCAGTATATTCTCGTTGATGAACACCAGGATACCAACGATGCACAGAATACGATTATCCAACACTTGATTGATAATCCGGTATCAGAAGGCAAACCAAATCTCTTTGTAGTGGGTGATAGAAAACAGGCAATTTTTCGATTTGCCGGTGCGAGCGAAGAATCCTACACCCGACTGTTAGGTCTTGTCTCTGATCCTGTGATTATTAACCTGACCGAGAACTATCGATCACATCAAGAGGTTCTTGAGCACGCACATGAGGTCATTACCTCATCACCACACCATAGTGATGAGGCACTGCTCAAAGCATTTTTTGATCATAACGGTGTCGTTGAGTACCGAGAATTTAATGATCACAAAATGGAGGTACTGTGGCTTGCACAGGATATTAAATCACGTATAGAAAATGGCGAGAATCCAAACGAAATTGCCGTCCTCTATCGAAACAATGCTGATGCTGAAGACATCCGCAGAATTTTTGATGTCTATAGTATTCGTTACAAAGATTTCTCGAAGAAAAATATTCTTAAGGATTCCGACCTTCAAAAGTTGTTTTACCTCTTGCGTACAGTTCATGATCCGTCTGATAACGAAGCCCTCGCAAAAACATTGTTTATTGATTTTCTTGGGTTTGATGTGTTTGATGTAGAGCGTATCCTTCAAAAATCACGTAACGCTCGTGGTGACTACCATAGTGCGATTATGACGATTCTCGAAACCCCTGAGAAACTACAGGAGGCGGGTATTCTCGAGGAACGCTTACCTCGGTACGCCGAATTTGTGGATATGATCAAAAATCAAAAGCAACAATCAGAGGCAACTGACGCACTTGGTTTTTTCTCTGATTTTGTTCGGGAGAGTGGTTGTTTGACCTACCTATTGTCACAACAGCAATCAGTACTCGCTATTCACAAACTTGAAAAACTTTTTGATGAAATCAAAAAGGAAACAAGTGGACGAGAAAGTTTTGTCCTTGATGATCTGATTACATATCTCAATACTATGAAACAGCATGGTATTACGATGAATATTACGAACACGCTCTCTGATGGAGTGAATCTCCTAACCTTTCACGGTTCAAAAGGGCTCGAATTCGACACTGTCTATGTTGTCAAAGCACTCGCAAAGAAAAAAGTAGCGCGCGATATTACCCTGCCGTTTGATGAATTTAGTGATGGGGATATTGAAGACGAACGCCGTCTCTTTTACGTGGCACTTACCCGTACTCGCAAAAATTGTTTTGTCAGTAGTTATGTGTATGACGAGGAAGGTCGTGAGAAAAACCGATCACTTCATATTAACGAGATGGAATCAGTATCCCACATTGATATGTCATCCTGGGAGAAAGAACATACTGAAAACGTAGCAGATTTCTTTGGTCAATCACAGGAACACATCGTGTCGCTCATTGATCCTGATTATGTACGCGAGCAGTTTCTAAGCAATACACTCTCGGTATCAGCGTTGAATAATTACGTTGAATCACCACTTAAATACTTTTTCAGAAATTTAGTCCACCTCCCTGAAGCTCGTTCTCCGTTTTTAGAATTTGGAAACGTAGTGCATGAAACATTGGAACACTACTTTAACACCTGTATTGATGCGCATGCGATTCAAGGAAAAGATGTACTTGAGTCTTCGTTTGCATTGGTACTCTCGAGAAACCACACCTATGAAGAGTATCGTGAACGTGCATGGGGTGTACTCAGTAATTATTTTGATAATCAGCACACAGATTTTGTTGTGCCTACATACACTGAAAAACGTATTCCGGTAATACCGTTCGAACTCGATAACGGAATCACGATCAAGCTCACCGGAGTCGTTGATAAAATTACCATGAACGATAAGGGTGAAATTATCGTTTGGGATTACAAAACAGGAAAAACGTATTCAGACATGGATAAAGATCGCAAGGCAAAAACAAAACGCCAGGCAGCATTCTATAAACTTCTGCTTCAGCAGGCATTCGATGGTAAATATAATTTCCACACTGCAGTGTTTGATTTTATTGAACCAAATACCAAGGGTGAGTATGAACAAGCACGATTTGAAATTGATCAATCGGATGTGGACGAGGTACGTGTGTTAATTAACGAACTCGCCGAACGGGTACTCGATGGAACACTCTTAGACGGAGATGTATATAAAGATTCGACAAATCGTGAGCTTTTGGAATTTTTGGAGGTGTTGCGTGGACCTCGAACCAAGGAGCAATTGAATTTATTTGAAAAATAATATGACACACTACGAACCAACAACAAAAGAACATGCATGCCCATTCTGTGAAATTGTGACTAGGCGATTAAAAACCCCTGGAATTTTTTGGGAGGATGATCACTTTATGGCATTTTTGTCGATTGATCCTAATACTAAAGGATTTAGTTGTGTTATACCCAAAAAACACTTTGGCAGTGACGTAATGAAGATGCCAGATGATGTACTTCGGGATTTCATTATTGCTTCAAAAAAGGTAACACGGATACTAGAAAATTATTTTGATGATGTTGGTCGCGTCGGTGTCATGATGGAGGGAACGGGCATTGATCACGCCCATATTAAACTGTTTCCGATGCATGGTACTGAACACCTCAAGAGAGGAGAGTGGAAACAGCACCTCTCAGGTAAAGAATTCTGGTTTGATACCTACGAAGGGTGGATTTCTTCAGGTGGTGGACCGAGAGCACAAGAAAATGAATTAGAAGAGTTACGAGATAAACTCATACACTCACAAAAATAACATATCCAACGAGGGTATGTTATTTTTTCTTAAATATGGTTTAATACAAAAAACTAATACAACTCTAAAATTTTTTGGTTATGAGAAAAACTTTTCTACTATTGCTGTTGTGTATTTCGTTTATTGGTTTTTCTCAAGAGAAACCAGCTCACGAAAAAATTATATCGCGTGTTGATATACTTGCTAACACTAACAATGTACACACCGTACGGTACCGACAAACAATTGGTGGTTTTGATTTTCAGACCATGTTTCGGATTCGAGATTTTGAAACTGGAGAAGTGTTTATCGGCTATATCATGTTTATTGGTGAGCGAGCGTTTATCGTACCAAGTATCGGTGTACGATATGACCCAATCTCAGATAATTTTGACGAATTAATTCGTTGTGAAATTCGCGTACCTTTTACAGAAGGCATCGCTCGGTTTAACTATGGCTCAACAAATCTGACGAGCCATGGTGTCAGTACCAGTATTGTTTTTAACATCATGGGACACTTTATTCGAGGTGGTATCTCCAGTAATAATGAACATATTGGACCTCAACTTGAACTGAGGTTTACCGGAGGTAAACGGTGGAACAACATTAGATTATCCAGTACGTACTTATCTAACAATGAGTTTGTTGTTGGATTACTCATAAGTATAGGTGGAACATACACACAACCTTTGAAAAACTGATCTGAAACGGTCAGTTTTTTATTTTCTCACCACAACCTGGTATACTGTACCCATTATGACAGAGAAAAAGATTAAAGTAGCCATTAATGGCTTTGGACGGATTGGACGTGCATTTTTCCGTCTTGCTCAGGCACAGTATCCAAACATCGATATTGTTGCTATTAACGATTTAGGAGACATTAACAACCTTGCATACCTATTACGCTATGACACAGCACAGGGAAAGAGTGGTCTTGAGGTATCAAGCTCTGATGACGGAAGAACACACCTCTTTGTAAATGGAAACGATGTACGTATTCTTCAGGAAAGAGAACCACAAAACCTACCGTGGGGTGAGATGGATATTGATGTCGTCATTGAATCAACAGGATTCTTTACGAAATATGACCAGGCTGCATTACACCTCGATGCTGGGGCTAAACGCGTGGTGATTTCAGCACCTGGAAAGGGCGAACCACGCGAAGGGGTCAGTTCAGGGACGGCGCTCCTAGGCGTCAATAACGACACTGTGGGAACTTGTCAGATTTCCTCAAATGGTTCATGTACGACGAACGCCAGCGCACCAGTGGTTTCAATCTTGAACGATGCGATTGGTATTGAGAAGGCCCTCTTAAACACCACTCATGCCTACACTGCCACCCAGGCCATTGTTGATAGTCCTGCCAAGGGAGGCAAGGATTACCGCGCAGGCCGCGCAGCCGCGCAAAACATCATTCCATCATCGACGGGTGCTGCGGTTGCGGTGACCCAGGCGATTCCGGCCCTTGAAGGGAAATTTGACGGTATTGCTTGCCGCGTGCCGGTCGTATCAGGATCAATTGCCGATGTGACCTTCCTCGCAAAACGTGATACCAGCGTCGAAGAAGTAAACCAAATTCTCAAAGACGCAGCCAAAGACCCACGATGGGAAGGTATCTTTATGGTGACCGAAGAACCAATCGTATCGTCTGACATTATTGGTAACACCCACGCATCGATTGCTGATCTACCAATGACCCGCGTGGTTGATGGGAACCTCGTGAAGGTTATGGCGTGGTATGACAACGAGATGGGGTATACCAATACGCTCGTCCGCCACGTTATTGAAACGGGGAGCAAACTCTAAAACGAACGACTATCTTTGTCGTCTACGAAAAAAGAACGCTCACCGTATGTAGAATACGCCTCGCGCTCTTTTTTCTCGCCTCCTCGATATTCATTTCGTTTTATAGCTTGTTAAAATTTATAAACGAGCGAATTTCTTTGTCAGTCTCGGCGCTCGGTTTGTCACCGCAGGTAAACTGCGGCTCCGGCACACTCGCGCCGAACTTCCTCGAACTTTATCTCGTTTCTAAAATTTTAAAGAGCACCTTAAAGGTACCCTTTTATTGTTTTAATTTGCTAACGCTTTAGACAAAATATACTTAGTAATCTTTTCTTTTTGATGTATGAGTTTTAAATTAAGATTAGAATACCTGGCTTTTACATAATTATCACATCTTGAACATGCACGACATGTATCGATAATTATTTCAGCGTTTTCTTTCATGATTTTTTTGACCTCGTCTTCTGTAGGGAAATTATTAATACCATACTTCTCAACAGAGGATGCATCAATTACGATATAATCGAATTTATCACCTACTGAAAATTTGGTAAGCATTTTGAAATCATCATACCGATCAAGATAATGATTTAAAGAATCAATTAAATGATCATTACTGATATCATTTAATTTAAGAATTGGACCAATTTTTACTATAGTAGAGTCAAATAAATCCTCCTTGTGAAATCCAGATGATAAAACTTTTTGTGCAAGATCTCTTGCCAGAAGATCATAAGGAATAAGTACATTTATTTCTTTATTCATTTTATTTGGTTTTTGAATTTAAATGTATTTTATATTATTTTTATACGTTTTGTCAATAAACATGCTTAAAGTTATACTTTAAATAACTTATGCTCACTCACCTACAAAAATATGGTTGGAATGATTTTTTTCAGGATGCTTATCAAAAATTTCACTCCGAAACCTCGACCGTCATTCCTGGTCGAGTAACGGGCGTTCATCGAACCAACTACAATGTCGCGATTGAGAATGATGAAATTGTGTGTGAAATTACCGGAAACCGTCTCAAAGACAACAACCCCTACACCAAACCAGTTGTAGGTGATTGGGTATTGGTTGAGCTCGGTGAACGTTATAATGCAAATATCATTCGAGAAATTCTACCTAGAAACACCATCCTCGAACGTCGCAAGGTGAACAGCGATGATGAGGTACAAATTATTGCATCAAACGTTGATCGAGCGGTTATTGTACAATCACTCGCCCAAGATTTTAGTGTACGCCGACTCGAACGAAACCTTGTTCAGCTTGCCGATGCGGGTATTGAACCGACTATTGTTTTGAACAAACTCGACCTTGTTGATGAAATAACTTCATTTCAAAAACAAATGGAAGCTATCAATCCTAATATTCCAGTGGTCTATAGTTCGTTTATTACCGAACATGGACTTGCTGATTTGCAAGGTCTCTTAAACCTTGGTGAGACGGTTGTATTCATTGGTTCTTCGGGAGTTGGAAAATCGTCAATTATTAATACCATGCTCGATATTGAAGAACAGCAGAAAACAGGCGAGGTCTCTACGTATAGTGGTAAAGGGAAGCATACGACCACTGCACGAAAACTCTTTCTCCTCGATAACGGCGTTATTGTTATTGATACTCCAGGTACCCGCGAGTTTGGTTTAACCGTTGATGATCAGGATGTATTACGAGAACAATTTGCTGACATTGAAGATATCGCTAGAGGGTGTAAATTCAACGATTGCCAGCATGACACTGAACCGCAGTGTGCTGTAAAGGAGGCTATTGATGCAGGCAGGCTAGATCAATCAATGGTTGATACCTATCGTAGACTCTCTTCAGAAATTCAATCATAAAAAAGTATTCTACAGAATAGTAGACTGCTTTTTATCTTGTGACTTTGTTATACTTTGGCTATGATTAGAGAATTTCAGGGGAAATATCGTTGGTTATCAAATTTTTGGCCGGTGACTATTTTGTACGAAGATAGAGTCTATCCTACCGTTGAACATGCGTATCAAGCTCAGAAAACATCTAGTCTTAGTGAAAGAGATTGGTTTACTCAAAACAATGATCCATCTGAAGCTAAGGCTTATGGTCAAACATTAACGCTTCGGTCAGATTGGAATGATGTAAAAATTCATATTATGAAAGAACTTACTAGGATTAAATATCAAAATAATTTTTTGCGTACACAACTAATAAATACAGGTAATCAATATTTGCAAGAAGGGAATACTTGGGGTGATACATTTTGGGGTGTTAATATAATAACTGGTCAAGGAAAAAATAATATGGGGCACATTCTTATGGAAATTCGTGATGAATTATTTTTAGAGCATTCATTAAACACATACCTCGCTAACCATAAAAAAATTGTTCTCTTCGACGGTGTGTGTAATCTCTGTAATTGGTGGGTGCGGTTCCTGATTCGCAATGATCCACATGATACGTTTCGCTTTGCACCACTCCAATCTGAGGTTGGTAGAGCAATACAAGCCGAATACAACATCAACATCTTAGGTATCCGTTCAGTGATTGTTATTGATACCTACACAACTTACACAGTAAAAAGCAGTGCCATTTTTTCTCTTGCACGTAGTATGGGTGGTCTGTGGTCACTGGTTAATATTTTTTGGATACTTCCTGTGTTTATTCGTGATGGGATATACGATATTATTGCACGCAATCGATATCGTTGGTTTGGAAAACAAAACACCTGTATGGTACCAACTAATGAGGTGCAACATAAATTCCTAACATAATTATGAGTGCCACAACGCAACAAATGGATATGGGTGGATATCGTGAACCACATGTACCTTTTGTTCATCATGAAAAAATTATTACTGATCGTCGTTCGGTATACTCCGTGAGTATGGGACGTGTCACGAATAGGGATGATATAAAAAAATTCCTAGAACGTACAAAACGTTTAAAAAACCACGACAAGGCAACCCACCATAGTTTTGCCGTACGCATCAGCCATGATGGTGTCATTTATGAATCAAAAAATGATGATGGTGAAACCGGGGCAGGGCAGGTGATTCTGAGGATCCTTCAAAAACAACAGATGATGAACACCATCGTATGTGTAACACGTTGGTACGGCGGTATAAAACTTGAGGGCGATCGTTTTAAACATATTCAAGATGCCACGTTGTCGCTATTGTGAACAGTACTTAAGTATTGTCTTTTTATCTAAATATGATTTAATAAAAGAAAACCGTTATTATGGGAACGAAAATTAAAAAGCTAATTGCTCGTATGTTTGGAAGATATTTTCTCGAGTATCGAAGAACCATTAAGGGTGTATGTATCAACGATAGGGAGGAGATTCTGTTGATTCAGAAACTGAAACGCGGTAATGAAGTTGGTCGTTGGGAATTACCTGGTGGTAAAAGAGATAAAGGTGATCGAAGCGATAAAAGCGCTTTGAAAAGAGAATTAGCAGAGGAACTTGGTAAGAAGATTCTTATGTTTGTACGCAAGTGTAAGAAATTGGAATCAGTGAGAACTGATGCTAATAAGTATACTAATTATAGCCATCACTTTTTTCAAGTCATTCTTCATAGTTCATTTTCGCTCAATAGTATTACGATTTCTCGTGAACATATGAATGTGGCTTGGTTTTCTTGGGAAGAATTACAGAAAATGAGAAAAACAGGATGGTTAACCAAGAGCACACTTTTTTATCTGAATGCTGTGAGAAAAGAGCGAGAATTCATTGCCAAAAAAATGAGGATTAGTTACGAACAAATAGCCTAGATTACTGTACTTTTTGTCGGTGTCAGGCTATTTTTTTCTTTACACTTGCTGGTATAATGCAGGTGTATGGATTTTACGATTCACCTGGCAACTGACCATGCTGGTTTTGAAATGAAAGAATTTATCAAGTCAGCACTTGAAGAACTCGGTTACACTATTATCGATTATGGTGCTTTTGAGTACGAAGAAGGTGATGATTATCCGGATTTTATTGGTCTTGCGGCTAGCGAAATTTCGCAAAATCCTGAGGATCGGGCAGTAATATTTGGTGGATCAGGACAAGGTGAAGCCATGGCAGCTAACCGGTATCCAAATGTACGAGCAACAGCATACTATCACTTTGATCCTGAAATCATTAAACTCTCACGTGAAGACAATAATGCGAATATGTTGTCTATTGGTTCACGGTTTTTGTCGAACGAAGAAGTTCTTGAATCTGTACTATTTTGGCTTGAAATTCCGTTTTCTGATGAGGAACGTCATCTCCGTCGTATTGAAAAAATTGAACTTGCTGGTTTTGATGAAGATGAATAAAAAATCCACCTCAGTGACGGTGGTTTTTTACATATTCGTAATATAGTCGAGGACTTCTTGTGGATGGGTAGCAGGTTTTACGTTATCCCAGTGTTTTACCATGACACCATGCTCATCAATCAGAAATGATTCACGTGAAATACCCATGTATGTTTTACCATACATAGATTTTTCTTTCCACACACCGTACGCTTGTACCAGTGTTCCATCTTCGTCAACGAGAAGAGGGAATTCAAGTCCGTGTTTGTCACAAAATTTTTGATGTGACGCTTGATTGTCTTTTGATACTGCCAGTATTTCGGTATTGTGTTTCTTGAATGTGTTATAGAGATCCTGAAAACCGAGCGCCTCGGTAGTACACCCAGGCGTCATGTCTTTTGGATAGAAGTACAGTACTACTTTTTTACCTCTATACTGTTCGAGGGTAATCGTATTGCCGTGTTGATCGGTGGTAGTAAATTGCACTGCCTGTTGGTGTTCCATAGAGCTAGTATACCATAGAGGAAGAGGTATTTTTGGGGTATACTCATAGCATGAACCCATATATTATTCCAGCGATCATGCCTGAAAGTCTTGATGAGATTGCAGCTATGGCTGGACCTGTTGTACACCATGCAACAACCGTTCAACTCGATCTCATGGATGGAAAGTACGTACCTGAAACAACGTGGCCATTTGTACGCGGAGGTGAAGCAGAACTGACTCACCTGTTAAGCGAAGACGAGAGTTTGCCCTTTTGGGATGATCTTGACTATGAAATTGATCTCATGATTGAACGTCCTGAACAAGACCTCGATACCTGGCTTCACCTCGGAGCGGCACGCATAGTGTTCCATTATGCATCCGTCAAAGATTGGGATGGTATTCGTGCTATTGATGCGGTTACCCGGAATTTTACCAACATTGGTTGTGCGGTAACGGTACATGATAATCTTGATGATGTGTGTACCTTGATTGAGGAAGGTATATTCGACTTTATTCAAATAATGGGTATTGCCCACATTGGGTATCAGGGTGAACCATTTGAAGAGCGCTGTTTAGGTATCATTGCGACACTCAAGAATCAATTTCCCCACATACTTATAAGTGTAGATGGAGGTGTTTCACTCGATACGATTAGCAAGTTATACGATGCTGGGGTTGATCGATTCGTTTCAGGTTCTGGAGTGTATGGTGGTGGTATTATTGAAGAAAACATTCATGATCTTGTAGCAGAGATTGCTTAGTATCTCGTTGTCATCTTGTGAGGTTTTTTCTTGCGTAATTTGAGTAGATTGGTAGGCTAAGGTGGAAATCAATCAGTACGCAATGAAAAAAGTTCATAACATCGTTTTGATCATTGTGGCTGATATCACCATGATGACCAAAGAACCAACACACTATCTTCAAGTGAAGAAACATTGGTGGAATAGAAAAAGTATCGAACAAAAATGGTACATAGGTATTAACCTCATCGTATTTATTATTGATCTCATTATCTGTAACTATGTAGGTATTGGTGTGGATAGTGTAAAGTTAATGGGTATTACTGGTTCTTGTGCTTTTGTTATTAAATTTCCACTTCTCATGAAGATAACAAAACATTTTTGGAATAGCCTTATTGTATCCATACCACTTATAGGGTGGATGTATGCACTGTATCTATTCTTTAAAGACCCTAACGCTATAGTTTAGGGTTCTTTTTATTAAAAAAATCTTCTACATGAAGATTTTTTTAAGTGTGTACCACGGTGATTGTTGACCACGTATGTCTCGCGCTCGGCGTGATTTTGAAAATCGATTGGTATTTCCACCGTGTTTTTTGTAGTACTGTTTTCGTTTCTCTACAGACATGTTCACCACGCGTTTACAGTGCTTGGAACAGGTCATCTGCATCCTCGACTCGCAGGTATCACACTGGAGAAAGAGTAGGTTACACGCAAGGTTTTGGCAGTTCACGTGTCGGTCACAGGTATTTCCGCATTGGTGACAGTTTGAGATAACCTGGCATCCAATTTGCTCGCGACCGCGCTCGTCAAATACGTAGTTTGATCCGAGAAACTTATTATCGAGTCCTTCACGTTCAATTTGATGTTTATAGTCAATGATTCCCCCGTGTAGTTGGCTTACATCTTTGAATCCTTGATGTTTCAGATAGGCTGATGCTTTTTCGCAGCGGATACCACCCGTACAGTAGAGGAGTACCTTTTTATCCTCGTTACCTCGTAACTGTTGTACAACGCTCGGCAACTCTTCTCGAAAGGTATCAACCTCTGGAGTGATTGCTCCATCAAAATGACCAATTTCTGATTCGTAGTGGTTTCGCATATCGACAACAATGGTATTTGTGTCTGTCATTGCCTCGTTGAATTCTCGTGCGGTCAAATGGTTTCCTACGTTTTCAATATCGTAGTCATCCATCGTGAGCCCGTCAGCAACAATCTGTTTTTTCACCTTTACTTGTAATTTATAGAACGAAGTATCGTGGTGGATACCAATTTTCAAGGGTACGTTCGTGAATTCAGGAATGGCGTACAGTTCATTGACGAATTGATCCCAGTTGTGTTCAGGCACTGACATTTGTGCGTTGATACCCTCATGTGCAATGTAAATGCGACCAAGACATCCAAGCCGTTCCCATATTTCAAAGAGTCGTTCCCGCATACCCTGTGGATCGCTAATTTTTACGTATTTGTAGAGAGATACTGTTGTACGGTTGAAATTCTCAGCATCAAGTTTCGCCATAGCTTGTTCTTTGGTCAGTCCATAGGTACGTTTTTTAGTAACGTTTTTCATATTCTATATCCTAGCTAAAGAATTGAATTTTTCAACAAATTTAGCTTATACAGCCCCATTTTGTTATACTATTCCTATGACAGACGAACGAATTAAGGAATTAGAGCTCAAGGCAAACGATATCCGCATGTCGATTATTGATATGCTCGAAGACGCGGGGAGCGGGCACACGGCAGGACCACTTGGCATGACTGACATCTTTACGGCTTTTTACTTTGAACTCCTCAATCATGATCCACAGAATCCAGATTGGGACGAGCGTGACCGATTAATTTTATCAAACGGACACATTGTTCCCGTTCGTTATGCAACTATGGCACATGCAGGATATTTCCCGTTGGAAGAATTAACAACCTTGCGAAAATTTGGCAGCCGATTACAGGGGCACCCTGAACGACATAAATTACCAGGGGTAGAAAATACCTCAGGACCACTTGGAACTGGGCTCGGTCAGGCTGCTGGAATGGCGCTCGGCCTTCGCATGGATGGTAAAAAGAATCGCGTCTACTGTTTGACCGGCGATGGGGAGCTCGACTGCGGAAACATCTGGGAATCAGCGATGTTTGCTGGTCACCACAAACTATCTCATTTGACTGCGGTTGTTGATCGAAACAATATTCAAATTAACGGGTTCACTGAAAATGTGATGTCGCTCGGTGATTTACGTGGCAAGTGGGAATCGTTTGGTTGGCACGTGATCGAAGTTGATGGACATAACATAGAATCCTTTGTTGATGCGGTACACCAAGCACACGCAATCCAAGAAAAACCAACGTGTATCATTGCGCACACGATTCCAGGAAAGGGAATCAAGGAAATTGAGAACGAGTTTGAATGGCACGGAAAACCACCTGGGGCCGAAGAAGAACAGCGTTTCCTGAAGGAGCTCCGAACCTTACGAGGTAAAATCGAAGCGTCACATGCACAGTAGTATGAATTTTTTAGAAAAAGCCTTACATAATGTTATTGATCGTTCTCATGAAACACCTACTAATGAAAGTGTTTCTCAGGTTGTCAGTAATGAAGCTATTCAAACTCGAATAGCTTCATTGGAAAAACTCGTTGAGCAAGGACAACAGTATGAACATGATGTGGTTGTGAAAGATGCTCTTATTCAAGAACTACGTGCAAATATCGAAAACGCGCACGAGAGTACGGATGTATCTATCTTTGAAAAAGAGTTACATGAGTTACTGCAGCAACAACAGAGTGCTGAGATGCTCGAATCAAATTTAGCATTACTCGAAAAACTGACGCATACACTCGAAGAACGAGCTGAGGAGTCAAACCAAGCACTTGCAAACTAAGTTATGATTAACCAGAATATACATTTGAATAGTAATCTCTTTGATACCGACAAGCTTGACCAGGCAGCTACTCGTGATGGATTTGGGAAAGGGCTGGTTGAAGCAGGAGAAGCGAACGAAAACGTGGTTGCGTTGTGTGCTGACCTTGCCGAGTCTACTCGTGCTCACTGGTTCAAGGAACAATTCCCAGAAAGGTATGTGGAATTAGGAGTTGCTGAACAAAATCTCGCTGCGGTCGGATCAGGACTTGCAAACTATGGAAAAATTCCATTTATCATGTCCTACGCAGCCTTCTCCCCAGGACGAAATTGGGAACAGATCCGTTCAACGATTACCCTGAATGATGTTCCAGTAAAAATTGTTGGTGCTCACGCAGGCGTTTCTGTTGGTCCTGACGGGGCGACGCACCAGGCACTGGAAGATATCGCCACCATGCGTGTACTACCAAATATGACGGTTGTGGTGCCGGCGGACAGTGAAGAAGCACGTAAGGCGACCCTTGCTATTGCAGAAAATGGAAAACCTTCGTATATCAGGCTCGCTCGTGCAAAGACACCAGTCTTTACCACAACAGCAACACCGTTTGAAATTGGAAAACCACAGGTGGTCTACCAAGGACAACATCCAAAGGTTGGTATTATCGCCTGTGGATCCCTGGTATACCAATCTATTCTTGCAGCAGAAGCATTGAAACATGATGGTGTTGGGGTATCAGTTATGAACCTTTCAACCATTAAACCAATGAATGAAAGTGCTGTTGCTGATTTTGCACGCACAGTTGATATCATTGTTACCGCCGAAGAACATCAGGTAGCAGGAGGTATGGGATCAGCAGTTGCCGAGGTATTGGCGAAACATGAACCAAAACGTATGGTGTTTATTGGCATGCAGGATCGTTATGGTGAATCAGGTGATCCTGATGAACTTCTCAAACACTTTGGATTTACGAAAGAGGGAATTGTGAACCGCATTAAAGAAGAGCTCGCGTAATGAACACAGCACGAAAAATATCGTACCTCATATTTTTTCTCATTATTGCTGGAGTTGCTGTCTATATGTGGACAGAAGAGGTCGCGCAACAATCACAAGAACATTCAACGTCAACAATACAACCTTCTGAAGAGGAAATTATTGAAACAATTTTTCATGATGAATTGAGTGAATAACAAAAAGCCTATTCAGGCTTTTTGTTATTTTCTTCAGAAAGAAGTGTAAGGTAATCAAGGGATTGTTGCGAAATTGAACTTTCCATTGTTTCAATGATGTTTCGTGCTTTATCTATACCTTCTTGAATCCATGGGATTTTAGGAGAATTTTCTGGTAATGATGCTAAGAGTAGTTTATTTTCTTTGATTTCTAGATTAGCGTTGAGTATCGTGTTCACATTGCTCACTTCCATGTGTTGCCCCTCCTCCTCTAATTGGTTTAAGTAATGATCGAAACGATCTGCAATACCTTCTATTTTGGGATTTTTCGGTACTGGTTGTTCAAAAGTTTTGTTAAATTGAGTGTCCATATTCACAAGTATGTATTATATCAGATTCATTTATTATCACCCGTTCAATTGAGCTGGGGATTTTCCGGTTCTTCCAATTCTCTTAATTGTATGTCATTTTCTATATACGCTACGAGATCCGGGTCTTCTTTGAGCAGTGCATATACGTTATCAAATTCTTCCTCCAACACCTCAATGTTTTCTTTTAGTGCACGCCTTTGCATATCTGGAATACCCACGCTTTCTCTATTCTCAAGTTTTTTATCTTCATGATTTAACTTATTAAGTATGGTATAAAATTTTTTCAAGAATGCTAATTGTTCATCACTCAAATCTTTACGCAGTTTATAACGGCGCTCTTGCATACCTTCTTGAATCTGATCATTTTCTTCTTGACTGAGTGTAATTGGAGTATTTTCTATTTTTCTGAATGACTCTATATCCATATTTCTAAAGTATACCAAGTAAAAACACCTCGTACAGGTGCTTATATTTTCTCAGGTTTGTAGTGCTCTGGTGCGTTGTTCAAGAATTCTTCAAGCTTTGTCTGGGTGAGGAGTCCTTCCTGTGCACCAACGTATTGAACCACACTCATTGAATTAATTGGTCCCCAGGATAGTGCTTCGGCAACACTCTTTCCGTGACCGAGTGCTACGGTGAATGTTGACGAGAATGAATCCCCAGCACCAGTACGTTCGACAGGTGGTTGTGGATCTGGATAGATAGGGTGAAACCAGTACTCGTCATGATACGAGTCGTAAGCATACGCACCATCAGGACCGTCAGTGATACAGATAATCTTTGGTCCTAGTTCGTGTATTGCTTTAAGCATTTTCTTCACATCACGAGATTGTTCGTTCAAAATTTGCTGCGCTTCTTCAACATTACAGAAGAATACTTCTGTTGCTTCGTACACGTCTTTCAGCATTTCGATACCGAGTGAAATTTGGAAGGTTCCAGGTTGAAATGCCATTTTGATTCCGTTCCCCTTAACCCACTTTGCAATATCATGATGGTAGTCTATTGAATGCTCGCCCACTGAAGAGAAGTACACCCACGTTGGGACTAATCCTTCAGCTTGTTTCTCTAAATTGTACGTGTAGTCCTCATGTTTAATGAGAATAGTTCGCTCAGCCTTGAATGAAAGTACATAGTGGTAATTTGTCGCCTTCCCATTTTCCACGGTTACATAGTCGGTGATAACACCGTTTTCTTTCAGAGTATCAATACACTCTTGACCAAAATCATCGTTACCAACGTGTGTCATGAGTGCAGAACGGAGCCCAAGACGTGCTGCTGACACGGACGCATTTGGTGCATTTCCAACAGCCTTTACTACCTTTACACTCTCGTAGGGGATTTTTTCTCCGAATCTCATTTCGAGCATGTCGGTACCACCATGTTTTTCGACCTGTGCATCTTGTAACTTGATAAAGGCATCAATAACGATGTCTCCCAATGCTAAAAAATCTATACGTTTCTCTTTTTCCATGCGTAAAGTATACCACATCAATGTGTTATAATCGGCTCATATGAAAACATTAAAGGAATATTTACAGGACACACGGGAACAGGGACGAGCTATTGCTCACTTTAACGTCGCAAACTCTGATATGCTCATGGCGGTGTTTGCGGCAGCACAAGAATTGTCAGGTGAATACGGATATAAGATTCCCGTTCTCATTGGTGCAACCGAAGGTGAGCGAGATGCGTTTGGTGTGACGCAAATTGTTGATTACATTACGAGTTTACGTAACGAATATGATTATCCTATTTTTCTCAATGCTGACCATACGTACAATGTCGAACGAACCTGTGAGGCGATCGATGCCGGGTTTGATATGGTGATTTACGATGGGGCCAAGATTTCACACGAAGAAAACATTAAGAATACCCAACAGGTTGTTGCGTATCGGAACGAGGTTAATCCAACATGTCTCGTTGAAGCAGAATTTGGATTTATTGGTGGTGGATCGAGTATCAAAGATGAAATCCCAGAGGGAGTCTCCGAAGAAACAATGACGAAACCAGATGAAGCCAAAGCGTTCGTTGAAATCTCAGGTGTTGATGCACTTGCGCCATCAGTAGGAAATCTTCATGGTATGGTCAAAAGCGGTAACCCTAAACTAAATCCACAGCGTATCAAAGAAATCGTAGAAGCGACCGGTGTGCCACAGGTGCTCCATGGAGGTTCAGGCGTGTCTGATGAGGATTTTCGAGCTGCAATTGAAGCAGGAGTATCGGCAATACACATCAGCACCGAATTACGTGTTGCGTACCGAAAGGGTATTGAGGAAGCCCTCGCTAGTGATCCTGATCAATTAGCTCCATACCGCTACTTTGCACAGGCAAAAGAGGGGGTAAAAATAACCGCAAAAGCACGTATGAAGCTATTTTGGGGTGAAAAATAGCTTATTTTATAAGGTAATTTGACAAATTATATCTTATATTGTATAACTGTGGATAACTCCTTGACCATGTGCAATATTCCTAGTATCGTACTGAAAGTTCTCTTCGCGGAGAGCTTTTTTAGTTACGGAGTTTTGCGGAGCACATACCGCAGTTTATGACGAAACATATCATACCTAAAAAAGTAATGACCAATGCATTCCTCATGAATGTATATAAAACTATTATTATTGTTTATTCGTTCTACATAGGGTTTTCTGCACAGGTGTTTGCACTTGATGCAGAGGCACCTCTTGGCGGACAGCCAATTGTTGAAGCACTCTTTAACGATACCGCTTCACTCGAACGAAAATTACGCCAAGATCGAGAAGAAAAAATTGCTAAGATCCGCGCATACTATGCACGATACGATTTACCACTTCAGCACGAAGCAGAACACTTTGTTGATGCTGCTGAAACTTATGACATTGATTGGCGTTTAGTAGCTGCTATTGGATTCATTGAATCAACAGGTGGAAAGCATGCGTGTAAAACAGCTGATTACTCAGCCTTTGGTTGGGGATCGTGTAAAATCAATTTTGATTCGTACGAAGAATCAATTAACGTTATTTCTATGAACCTCGGTGGACACAATCCGAACACTGCCAAGCACTATGCGGGAAAGGATATTACTCAGATTCTAGAGGCGTATAACCCAGACCATATCCGTCCCGGATACACCAAAATGGTCATGAAACAAATGGAAATTATTAACGATCAAAACGTACAGGTGTAAAAAACCTCCCGAAAGGGAGGTTTTCTAGTGTTCTATGTACCAAGGTACAGAGTCACCAAAGCTCTTTTTGAAATTTTGCTCTGCTTTTTTTTGAACTACCGAATTTTTTTGTGTTTCGGTCGCTAAGTCTTCTGGTTTCAGTGTTGCTAATTTTTTTACCCGATCAACAAAAGGTTGTAATATTTCATATAAGGTATCAAGATCTTTTCTTGACGGGTATTTTGATTTAGCAACACTAATAAAATCTTTCTTTAGAATAATTTTCTTACCTATTGTGTGTGACCAAACTGCTTTAACGAGTCCAATAGCTGCTTCTTTGGAAATAATATGTGTAGCCATGAAATTTATTTTTTTGTTGTGTTAATTTGTTTATATTACACATAATTTTATATGTCAATAAACCACGGGCATGTTACTATGGTGCTACTGTGAATACAATTATCCCACAACAACACTACATCGAAGACGATGTGCTCCTCGTACATAAACCCGTTGGTATTAGTTCGTTTGGTGTGATTCGTAAACTGAGACCTATTCTCAATACCAAAAAAATCGGTCACGCAGGGACGCTTGATCCCCTTGCCAAAGGGCTCATGATTATAGGTATTAATGCAGGAACCAAAAAAATGAACACCTACCTTAAACTGCCAAAGACTTATCTCGCAGAAGTTTTGATTGGGAAATCCACCACCACCGGTGATCTTGAGGGAGTAGTTGTTGAAGAGAAAAAAGTCTACAAAGATGATATCAAACTAAACGATATTGAGGATACTGTGATGAATATGATAGGTATCCATACACTCTCGGTACCGATATATTCAGCAATTAAAGTTCAAGGTAAACCACTCTATACCTACGCACGTGCAGGTATCACACCACCCTACATACCAGAGAAAGACATGCATATTACCAGTATCCAACTCCTCGATACCTATCACGCGGGGGCATGTCAGGCGGTGCAGGTGCGTGTCGAGGTGACATCGGGTTCATACATCAGAACACTTGGCGAAGAACTCGGTCGTCGTCTCGGCTATCCTGCTACGCTCAAGAGTTTATATCGAACAAAGATTGCTGAGTATCATGATACCGATGCCTACCGAATCGATCAACTACCATCTCAACACACACGCCTTCATGGTATACTGAAGTTATTATTCGGTCATTCATAATAAAAATATATCTATGAATATTTACTTTCAAACCAAGAATCTTGAGGTTACCCAGTATGAAAAGAACATGATGGCGAACCGTATGTACGGATTAAATAAATTCTTTTCGTGGGATACGCACGCGTACATCGATATTGAGCGTACACGTTCAAGTCAGCACGGCCAAGATCTCTACTATGTTTCAATAAAAATTGATGATCCACAGAATCAATACTTTACCGAAGAGTATCGTGAAAATGTGCGAAAGGCTTTCGATGAAGCGTACGGAGATATGTTCCGCGTGGTTCGGTCTCATCGTAGTAAATCTCGCAACCTTGCACGTCGCGCAGGTGCGCACATTAAACGCATTCTCAAAAGAAAATAACTATGAAAACAATACTTGCAATTATTATACTGATTGGTCTTGGTTATCTGACCTATGCTGCTATGACCTACAAACAATCGACACACCATACCCCCATCATTGACGGGATGGTTCAGAGCGATAGTATGGGCCTCATGGTAGGTGAAGAATATCAAGAATCTGAAACAACCATTACCGAAACTATACAAACATCTAACATTGAACAACAGACTATGAAAGCACTTTTTACAACCAACAAAGGATCATTTGAAATTGAACTCTTTGATACACTCGCACCAAACACAGTTGCTAATTTTACCAAACTTGCAAATGAAGGATTTTATAACGGTGTAAAATTTCACCGTATCATAGCTGGATTTATGATCCAAGGAGGAGACCCTCTTTCAAAGGACGACGATATGGAAGATCGTTGGGGAACTGGTGGACCAGGATACCAATTTGAAGATGAAATTCATTCTGAAAATAACAATGTCATCGGTACTATCTCAATGGCGAACGCTGGACCAAACACGAATGGATCACAGTTCTTCATTAATACTGCTGATAACAATTTCCTCGACACCAAACACACGGTATTTGGAAGGGTGATATCAGGTATGGAAGTTATAAAAGCAATCGAAGGTGTTGATACGTTTCCAAACGATCGACCTGTCGAACCAATTATTATTAATTCAATAACGATAGAATAGTATGAACAAATTTGAATTTGAATCGCTACCTGATACTGGTAAATCATCAGAGGAAATGGCTGAGGAGCTCAGTGCTATGATTGAATCAACAGAAAACCCTACATCCGAAGACATTGAGGAACCAATGGAAAAATAAAACGCAAAAAGCGTTTTATTTTTTTGTATTAAAATGCACTGGCTGGTACGGATAGATGTGCACATGGTTGTGGTGGTAGAACCGTTCGTATCCAATCATCATTGAAATCAAGAAAAATAGACTAGATGCAATAGCAATTGGAGAAAAGACCAGGATATTGTGAACAACCCATAGGATGAGTGCAATGATGAGGTAGACACGCATGTTTCTGTCGTTCGGGGTAAATGCCGCCAGCGTTCCGAGAACCCCACCAATAACTGGCAGGGCACTCACCCATCCGTCTGCGTGTATCAATCCGATACCCATAATGGATACGATAAAGAATAATTTAATACTATTTCTGTGGGTAAAGATACTGACAATCCAGCGACTACCGGTAACATACTCGATAATTGTTGCTTGAGGAACACCCAGTAAGAGAAAGTGTGTTCCATTGATAACTCCTCCTACAAACATCAAAATTCGTAACATTTTATTACTTCGTATTTGCATAGCAATGATGTATATCAACATGGCTATACCGGCAAGTATTTGTGACCAGATAAAGAGAGAAGTCATATTACTTATTATTGAGATAGTGCTCGTAATTCATTTCATTTTTTCCTGCGCGTATAACTTTTTTAATAATGAATTGTCCATCGACATATGCAGCATCAGTAATTTTCAATCGAACATCTCCATCAAACAAAAATACACCTGGCCATCCGTAATAGGCACGGTATTTTCGCCACCTAGTTGTATCATCATCATTCGTGATATCACCGTCTGATTTTTCAATTTTACCACAGTAGGTTGCTTTATCGTGGTTTTGCTCGATGGGAGTACATGTACCTGACATATAATCAGGGAGTATACCCGCAAGGAGTTTGCCTCCATCGTGAGCGAGCATAGTAAAGAGATCGGGCTTTACAATATCAGGTTCAATATCAAATCGTGATTGCGTGATGATAGGACCTTCATCCATACCAAGCGTCATTTTCATAATGGTTGAACCTGTTTCTGTATCACCTGCCAAGAGAGCAGATTCGATTGGTGATGCACCACGATATTTTGGTAACAATGACGTATGAACATTTAACACACCGTGGTCGGGAATATCAAGAAGTTGTTGATTCACAATGTATCCGTACGAGGCTACAATAAAGAGCTTTGAACCGCGCTCTTGTAGTTGTTCTATAATATTTCGTGGATGTTCTGGTTGCCAACACTCAATTTCATGTTGGTCTGCCCACACTTTTACAGCAGGTGGTGTCATAATGTGTTTTCTACCAACAGGACGATCAGGTGCAGTAATGATGAGAGAGGGTATGTATCCGGCAACCTTAAGTTCATCGAGCACAATCGCTGAAAATTCAGGTGTTCCAAAGAATACAAAATCAACGTGTGAATTCATGACATCGAGTATACCATATGTGGTATACTGGTAGGTACATGTGGACTGGTGCTCTCACATGCCCATTATTCGTTTACTACGAAATAAAAAATATGAAATGTAATTCAAAATGTTCTGGAACAAGAAAATTAGCACACTGGTTGGTAAAAATTGGTGCGCTCAATTGGGGTCTCGTTGGTATTGGTGGACTCTTTGGTCTTGGTAATTGGAATGTCGTAAACCTTCTTTTGGGAAGCGTATCATGGCTCGAAAACCTCGTGTACCTTTTGGTAGGAATCTCAGCTGTTGTTGTA
The DNA here is from genome assembly GCA_020428645.1 of Patescibacteria group bacterium. Taxonomy (GTDB): domain Bacteria; phylum Patescibacteriota; class Minisyncoccia; order Phycocordibacterales; family UBA1006; genus UBA1006. The sequence continues at coordinate 39,781 of JAGQMN010000002.1, read as the reverse complement.
TGTACTAAATGTCACGGTAAGTGTAACAAAGGTGCTACTGCTCCAATGGTGAATCAAGGGGGTGGTATGAATAACCAATCAATGTAATCAGTAAGTATGGATATCGTTATTCTTATTGGACGATTACTCTTTGGAGGACTCATGCTCTTTGCTGGCATTAATCATTTTTCAGGACTGAGCAAGCTGAGTAACATGGCTCGCAGCAAGGGTGTTCCTCTTCCAACGCTTGCAACACTCGTTACGGGAATACTCTTAATGCTTGGAGGGCTCTCCTACATTGCTTGGTACAATCCGTGGTGGGGGACAGTGTTGTTACTGATATTCTTTGTATTAGTAACCCTCGTTATGCATCGGTTTTGGAAAGTTACTGATCCCGCGCAACGCATTCAAGAGATGCACACCTTTATGGGAAATGTCTCAATTATTGGACTCCTCCTCATTGTGCTGTCTTTTGTATAAATTAAAAACACACCACGTTGGTGTGTTTTTAGTTTTCTTTTAATTTATTCATTTTTGTCTCGAACACCTAATGCTTAAGACACTACCACTTTTAATTATTTTTTGTCCCACCTATCTCGTATTTTGACACATTTATATTTATATTGCTTTAAATTTATGCTATCATTGCAGCAATGAATCCTGAGGCTTATAAAAAAGATAATACGAAAAAAGAATTTAATAATGTCAATCCTGAAGTGAAAGAGCATATTGAAAATTTTGAAGACATTAAAACTGAATTCAGAACATTTACCCAAGATTACTTTGATACTCTTTTGTCTGGATCTCTTGATGGGGATAATAAGTATTTTTCCAATCCCATTGAACGAAAAATGAAAACGCTACTTGGGAGTGGTCCTGAAGATCATTTGGTCACAAAAGAAGTCTCAGACCTTACCCATGAGTTTGTTCTCTTGTTAAGAGATAAGCTAGAAGAAATTTTTTACTCTCAAGAAATAGAAATATCAAAAAAAGATGATTTTATTCAATTTGTTAAGGAAAACTTTTTTGGGCGTAGTCCAAATATTCTTGCCCCACTTCTTTCGTATGATGTTAATAATTATTTTTTGGCTTTAGGGGAGATGAATAATTCTGGATGTATGGACAATCTTGTCTACCATACCACAGGAGAAGTTGTTTATAATATATCTTTCGAATATGAAAATTCTCTTAGTGATTCTATAAAACACTATGTACAATCTCTTTCAGATGAAAAAAAGATTATTTTTTTAAAAACGATTGCAAGAATTACTCTTGATGCACAGAGTGTAGGTTACGAGAGTGCACACCATGCATATCTAAAAGGTATTGAAATAATTCACTGTATCAAAGAAGAGTTTAATCTACCCTTATTAAACTTACTTGCTGACTACAATTTACATCTCATTGAAGATTTAGAAAAACAAGAGGAAACCGGAGAGGTAAGTGAATTTTTACATAGTCATTATGATAATATAACCACGAACAATAATGAACATTTAGAAAACGCTACTCGATACTATGTTGAAAATTTAAATTCCCCTTTCTATCGATCAGCAGGGATCCAACAGGTGTCCAAAGATTATTTTTCCCTTTCTAATGGTTTACAATCTTCCTTTGGGTTGTTTGTCTCTCAAGATTACCGAACTCAAAATAATAATGTTTTTTTCGAAGGGGTTAATGCCGAAGTATATGACCATACCTATCAAGACCTCCTCTCGTTTTTGCAAGAAAGTAAGGGTTTAGGAAAAAATGTAGATGAACTCAATGAGACTGATTTTTCATTTTTTCTCCGTGATCGATTGGATTATTGTGATTGGAACATTAAAAATCAGAGTCCAGAAATTGCTCAACAATTTCAAAAAAAGAAGAAAGAGTTATTATCACTTGATTATTTTGTCATGAAAAAATATCTTCATGAAAAATTGAAGAATAGAATTACGGTGCATCCCGCACCGTATAACGAGGTTATTAAAAATAAAGACGCTGGTTTAATCTCATCTATGCATACACCTGAAGTAAGATGGATAATCAAACATGAGTTTGGTGTTGATGTGAGGGAAATGTATCTTGATGAACAGGTACAATTTCTCGACTATCTAGCTGGTACAAAACAAAATGAATGGAACACCCTTGAAACTATCTTAAAAAATGAAGATTTGAATAGTAACAATATTTTACGCGCTTTTCTTTCTCTTGATATTGGTGGGTCAGAAATGAGTCAAAAAATTCTTGATCTTGCAGAAAAGCTTCCCTCAGAATCAGCAAACGCTATTTTTACTAAATATTCAGAACTGGTGGATGCAACCAAGGGGATAGAGGCATTTATTACATCAGAATTTTCTCATGAGATTGCAGATGATCCAGAAATCATCGACCGGGTTTGTGATAATATTCTACAAAAAGGCGTGAGCGTATTAAATATTTTTTATAATCGCATCGATGCACTCAAAGAAACAGATACACTAGACACCGTTCATCTTATTGAAAATGAATTATCGAAGATTTCTGCTGATGCTATAGCAACACTCTCTACTTTTAAATTTGCTCGAAAACTTGGTTTTGATTTAACGTTAGAGGATATTAAGGGTTCCGAGTTTCAACATAAAAATATCGCTGACATCTCTATCCCGGAACAGATGGAGATGTTGGAGATCTATACTGAAAACAATAAACAGTATGATCCCCAAACGAGACACATACTCATCAATCAATTTACTACAGCTTTTCAAAGCAAAACCAATAGTGAATTTTATACTTATCGCATCAATAATGAACTTAATGCGTTTATTCGTTTTGAATCAAATCCAGACGGAAGTAAATTTGCCAGCGCGTTAAACGTAGCAAAAGAATCTCAAGGCTACGCATTAGGAGAGGCGATGATTGCTCAGGCATTAACCAAAGAAGCTCACGAACACGTACTACACGCTGAAGCAAACATGTCAGGTAGTGCTTGTTCTCGATACTTGGACATGGGATTCGTTGCTGTTTCCGCTGCAAAGTATGAAGGTGTTCATGCACTTAATTTGGTTTGGGATAATCAAGCAAACACCAGCTACTTATCTCGGAGTTTTACCCGAGAAGGAATTAGAAGTGGTGAATATAGTACCGCCAAAGGTATTGATATTCTAGTGCTCGATAATCCTCGTGATTTTGATAGATCACAATTGGAACATGGCGTTATGACACATTCCTTTACTGATAATACAACAGGAAAGCACTATGTTGTGTTAGAGCATAAACGAGAACTTAACCCTGACGAAAAACAAGCAGAATAGTGCTTGTTTTTTTGAGAAACGGGAATGTTGTTGCTATTGTGATTGCTCCCACAGAGCTTCAAACATAAATTTTTGCATGGTGGCAATTTGTCGATCTTCAATCAATACCCCAGATATTCCAATATCTGATGAGGTAATATAGGCAACTTTATTGTCGTATATTTCTGCAACGGCGCTAAAGGGGAGATATTCTTTTTCGATAATCCGTATGTCGGTTAGATCGTCTTTCAGCGAGTCCTTCTTGGTCTGTCGACCGTGTTTGCTGTCTGCAACAAGAATTCTCTTTGCGATACCGCGTTCATGCCTTTCGGCAATATGTTCCTTATTTAAATCAGGAAAGTGTTCGGCTACCATGTCGGCATCAGCGTAGGTGTAGATGACGCCTGTTGTTTCGAGACAGTCGTAAAGCATCTCTCGAACCTCATCGTGACCCTCGTAGTACCGTACACTTGGCCGTCCCGTTAACAGATTGAATTTAGATTTAAGTGGGCTGTAGAGATCCTTAAAGAGTTCCTGGTGTGCTTCAGCAGCTCGAAGTTTCTCTTCCACGAGTGATTTTAATCCTTCAGGAGAGAGTGGGGCAAAGCGTGCAACCGCAGTATCTTCCCCGTGTTTTTTGGCAAGCCCGCGTTCAATGAGCTGATCGAGAACTTTATACACCAAACCCCGTTTCAAACCTGTCTTTTTCGGTATGCTACCAGCCTTGCTAAACCCGTTATCGAGCAGGCAGAGGTATACCAGTGATTGTTCACGAGAGAGTCCTAAGGTCTCTAGCTGTTGTATGGTTTGCGTATTTTCCATACTGGTATAGTACCAAAAGATTTAAAATGTCACAAGCACATGACTAAATCGTATTGAAAATCAATATTTTTTAATACAATGTCATAATATTATTCATAGTTTGTAAAATATGGTCACACTGTATTGACACTATGTCAAGCACATGCTACGATATGTACGAGACTAAGAGAGGTTCTTTGCAAATCAATACGGGGTTGGTGCAAACGGCGCTGAGGGCACACCAACCGTTCCATTCAGAATCTACCACACGACCGGAACTCGTCACTGGTGGATATCTGATAAAGACAGATTGATAAAGAAATCTGCTGGACGGGGAAGACTAACCACCTTCGTCTCCAGAAATTTCTTTACCAAGTCGCTCGTCATTCTGACATCGTCCTACCTAAGGGCAGACAGCTTCAGAATCTCGGGTTGCTAATGTAAGAGAGGTGAAGAAAGGATGGTACCTTAATAATTTCATACCACGTAGATCATACTTTGACGACGGGCGAACAACACGCGCAGCAGAAGTATGAACTACCGCTGGACACAAACTCTTGAAAGAGAGTGGGAGGTAGTCAAACAACATCATACATTTGACTACGTCACACTCTCTTGGAATCCCAAATGATTTGGAAATTTCAAGAGAGCTTTTCATATTTATCTTGTTTTGGTGAACTTTGGTTTTTTGGTTTATCATTCTGGACTTGATTCAGAATCTGAGTAAGAAACCAAAGTTCACCAAAACAAGTAAAATGGGAAATTTAAAACAAGAATTAGAAAGATGCAACCAGCATCTAGTGGAATCCCTTTCAGAGAAAGGGAAGTAGAGTTTTCAGGCGAAATGTCGTCTGATCGATGAAGTTAAAGAAGTTCAAAACTTCTTTAACATGATCAAATCCATTCAAACAAGTTCCTCGGTAGAGGAACTTACCAGAGAGGAAATACGCCAGATTAGAAATAGCATAGAAACATGGAAATTCTGGCAATAGACCCAAGCCAGCTTGGTCGCTGGCTTGGGTTCCCTTCGGGGAATGGTTAAAAAGTTCCGTCGATTCTTTTCAAAAATCGACTTTTTTATTCGGTGGGTTTTATGTAGTAAAATCCACCGAAGGAAGAAAACCTGAAATATTTTCATAAGTATTATTTTAAGGTTACCTTTGGTCTCTGTTAGAGATTTTAGGTAACTTTAAAATTAAAACCATGAAAAATATCAAAATTACTGAGATGTTGGAAAACATTTCAAAAAAAATAAATTTAAGAATCGTAGGTTCTATGGTTCTTAAAAAACACAATCTTATCTCGAGGGAGATAAGAGACGTTGACGTGATAGTGTCCTCGACCAAGGACATGGAAAAAATAAAAAAGATCCTGATAGCCACGATGGACTTTCAGGATGGATCCACAACCAAACACCTCGAGAGTCCTTCGGGGTTTATGAAATGGACAGAGGTCCTCGACGCGGGACTTCTATTAGGAAAAGACGACCAAAGGGTCGTTGATATTCTCGTAAATGATCAGCTACCAGAAGCTGATCAAAAAAATCCAGCGTATTGCAGTCGTGAGTTTGCAATACGACATAAGAAAGAAAAAGCCCTTTTAGCGGAGGGGCGTTCAAAGGATCTCGAGGATTATCTTGAGATCCTTAAAACGAGCGAAGAAGAAAAGAAAACTATTTTATTTTTCTTTGAGGCTCGAGAGAGATTAAAGGAAGTAGGGGTATCTTACCAAGACCTTATTTCTGGTAAGGGTGAGGGGGATACTCTGAATTCAGATTTTTTTGAAAATCTTGAAAGAGAATATGGGCTGGAAACAGCCCTGGAGTATTATGAAATGGAGTTAAGAAAAAAATACCCTCTCAAAATGGTAGAGGATATTATTTTTCTGATTCGTCACTCTGGAGTTTTGATTCCAGAGTTAATTTGGGAATCTTAGTTTTTTTGAAACCGCAGGTATGGTGCCTATGGTTTCAGATTGGTTAAAAAGTTTCTGTCGATTCTTTTCAAAAATCGACTTTTTTATTGAGTTTTGTACCGTGTCATTGCGAGCGAAAGCAAAGCAATCTCGGTAGAAAACTCATAGAAAATCTCGCGAGGAACGGCGCAGCCAAGTACCACGCATAACATTTCTGCAAAAGGTGGGGACACCAGCGTGGCAGATAGCGAGACGGAGCATGACTGTAATTCTCCGCAAAAAATTCAGTAATTCTGGGAATAAATAGAATCTCTGTCCCAGCAGAGTATAAAAATATGAGCAATCAAATTTTTATCCTCGGTGCTAACGACATCGAAATGCAAGCAATAGAAGCATTGCTTGCACAAAAAAATATTGCCGTTGGTTATGCCGCGGCACCCGACAGGGAAGGAAATACTAAACGGTGTTTCCCCGACACTGCCGGGAAATTCACTTCAATTATCTCCAAAAATGGAGAAGAAATCGAGGTGGACGCATTTGATCAGATGGTTCTGATCGAGTGTACCCCTGCTGATAGTTATTCTATCAAGCAGGAAAAAATCGTGGTTGACCACCACAAACCTGGAGACCCCGGGTTTGCGGCTACCCCTGCCGATTTTGAGGCAGGGAGCTCACTGGGGCAGGTTGCAGACTTGCTTGGTCTGCAACTGGATCAAAAGCAGCGAGTGATTGCTGCAGCTGATCACTGCCTCGGCGCGGCGTACCAGGGCGAGTGCCCTGGGGTAACGCCCGAGGAAGTTCTGGCAATTCGTTTGCCCGAACTATGTGCTCGTCAACGCGTAAGCGAAGACGAAGCGAAAAAGGAAATCCAAAAGTGCGTAGCGCTTTTGGAAAATCCAACGGCAACCATTACCGTTGGGGATCAGGAGGTTCCTGATTTCCGCAAAAATGGAGCTCTACCATTTATGGTAGAGGCCGGCACCATGACCGGTAAAAGCTTTCTCGCTCACGTGGACTCACGTCCAGGATTTGAGCAGAAGGTAATGCTAAACGGTGACGCAGCCACCGTTCAAGCATTTTTAGATAATGCTGCGGATCTCGGAATTTCGGATACTTACGGGAATCCGAACCGGGGTTTTGCTGGTGGAACGCAATCATAGTGTTTCTAAAATAGCATTCTTGGATTGGTTTCCAAGAATGCTAACCCTTCGGGGAAATAAAATTTCCACGTGGTGTGGAGTAAATATTATATAAAGGTCTTTTGATAATGGAGCCTAAAAACAAAACATTATCTTTTTTATCAGGCAGGTTTTGCCAACGGCAAAACCTGCCTGTAGAAAATATTTCATGATCATATTTAAACGTTAGCTTTGGCTTTCTGATGGAAGTTTTGGCTAACGTTTAAATATATAAATTATGTCAAAAAATAGTTCATTCCTTATTCACAGAAAGGAAAATAAAATTAATGTAAAGGTAATTCATACTCCTTATTATTCATTTAATGAAGATGACAGAGTTGAAAATTATCAATATGCAGAATACTATCTCTCTTATGTGGAGGAGGCTTATAAAATTTTAAGTGGAGCTGAAAGCTCTTGTATTGATTTGGAGAAAAGAGCAATCAAGTATCCAGACAAAGTGCATCCAGTTGTGTATTTGAAAAGAATAAGCAAAAAAGAAGCCATAGATTTTCTATATGCTAGATCAGAGTCTTTAAGGAAGACTTTATCAAAAGAACAAATAGATTTTCAAGTTTATTGTAATAATCTTAAAAAAGAAGAATTACAGTTAACATATGGACATATCCATCAATTCAAACCGAATAAAGATGTGATTCGTACAAGAAGGGCTATTATCAAAAGATATAAATCTTTGAATAGAAGTTTTTGCTCGTCTGACTTCACCACCCGGAAAATAAGTAGTCTACTTAAGTTTAATTTTCCAACAGAGGTCATCATCAGCGCGTTTCTAAACAATACAACAATTGTACCTCAAAAACCAAAGGTTTTTGAGAAATTTAGAAAATACCACAATAAAGAGCTATTCAAAATTTCTTGGGGTTGTGCTGCTGTGTTTGAAGGTAATAAATGGGTATTAAGAGCAAGTGAAGATATTCTTGTCTCTGACCCCTCTTCGATGCCTGATGGATATCGCGAATCATCAGGCAATAAACGTGTGACGAGGTGTTTAAAAAAACAACCAGTAAAACACTCAGAATATGACATTGTTACAATGAAAAAAATTTTATCAGAAATGAAAAAACTTGAAAAAAAGTTGCAGGATCATTATAAGCAATTAAAAAATAATCCTATAATGAATTTCTTCAAAGAAATGTCTTTAGAAGAAAGAGAAAAGTTTTTTTATCGTAATTTACAAACAACACAAAGATATGATTTTTGTGACAAGAATTTGGATGATGATTACGAAGCAGAAATTATAATGGAAAAATTTTTAAATTCTTAATTAGTGCATAAAGTTTTCTGGCAATTTCTTCAAAAAATTGCCTTTTTTATCCGACACCACTTCTTTTCATAAGTTAAGAAGAGAAGTGGTGTCGGAGGAAGAACGTTTCTGTGCATATAAGTGAGAATATTATTGAATTACAAATTCGGGTGGTAATCATGATTACATATCATGATTACCACCCGACCTGTCATTGAATGACAGAGAACCTCTCTTATTGAAGTATTAGTTACTATAGCTGGTACTCGTCTCCACTTAAACAAAAGTTTGATAGGAGACGAGTCCTCGTTAATTGTTTATGACTTTGAGTAAAAATCGACACAATAAATACGTTGGTCTACTATCGCTCAGGTGATTTCTTAACATAGTAATCCACATACTTTTCAGGTTCATTTTTTCTTCTATTTGCTTGCTTTACCCACTTGACTACCATTTCGATATCTTCAGGTTTTGCAACATAAATATTTTCGCTCACTGATTTTAGTTTTTTAGGATTGAGATATGTAGCAGCAATGTCTTTGTACCGGACTGCGTCAGCATCTACATGGTAGACTACTCCACCAGGACCAGCATATTGTACCGCTTGTTGTATATCCTTAGTGAGAAATACTACATCCTTAAAAGATCGTCTCACTTCCTCACCAGGTCTAATATTTCCGCTTTCTTTTGGACTTAATAATTCCTCTACGTTATGCGGTGAACCATGATAGTATCTACCAAATTCTTTTGGAAACTCATCGAACTCAGGCTCTTTCTCTTTTTTTTTGATTGTCGTTGAATTTTTCCATACTATTTTTTCTGTAAAACCTCATTAATTTCTTCATCAGTCATGTCGCGTAATTTACGTGCTTTGTCGATGAACAATACACCGTCGAGGTGATCAAAACCATCTCGCAACCTCCAATAAGAGTGAGGGATATGTGTATGCTGCTAATGTTTTCATTTCCTCAGAAGATAAAATCTTTTTGAGAGAAATTGATGAAAAAAGTTCTTGTAATCAAGAACTTGTCCTGGTTCAAGAGTATAGACCGGGATCCGGAGCAAAAAGATGGCCAGCTTTCTCTGTTCATTCTGATAATAATCTTAGAATTTTATCGGAGACTACTACGTATGGAGGTTCTGGAAGCGAGGGTTGGAAACTCCTCATTGCACCCTTAGGCTGGGCAGAAGAGATTGCCTCTCGTTTTGTAAACGAGAGAGATTGTCCTGACCAGGAGGTTGCCGTAGGGAAAGATTTTTTTAAAAAATCAGAGAAAAAAGATCCAACCCTAGAGAACCTCGCTGATAGTTGGGGAGCGAAGTTAAAAAAATCCTAAACCTAGGTTTAGGTCCCGAAATGGCAAAGCCATTTCGGGAATCCTTCGGGATGAGCATCTTAATTAAATAGGTTATGGTCTTGTTGAATACCATCCAGTCAGGTAAAATTCGACTTTTTTATCCCCTCACTTTTGCTGTCTAGTAAAAGTGAGGGGAGGAAGAAAATAGATACACGAGGTATTCTATTCAGTCCCGGATTCGGGCGATGATACTTAGATGAAGTATCATCGCCCGATCTGTCGCTGAATGACAGAGAACCTCTCTTAATTATTTCATACCACTATGTTATGACGTATAAATATGTTCACATAGCATAATTTAGTTTGTGACATGTTCAATAAAAACCACAGCCATTTGGCTGTGGTTTTTATTTTTTTCTGTTAGTCTTTAATTTGGTCGTACCGTGGGGATGCATTTTCTTGGAGTACCTCATTAATTTCTTCCTCAGTCATATCGCGCAGATTTTCTGCTTTGTCGATAAAGAGAATACCATCAAGGTGATCGGTTTCGTGTTGGAAAATATGTGCGAGGAGTCCGTCAGCTGATTCAGTAAATTGGTTACCATATTCGTCATATGCCCGAACCGTTGCCGTTAGGTGTCTTTCTACATCGCCAATTTTCCAACGACACGAGAGGCACCCTTCATTCAAGAGCTTTGTTTTCTTAGACACCTCCATTATTTCAGGATTGATGTAGACCAAATGGTAATCACCAGGTTCTTCAAATACAACAGGTGAAATCGTAAAGATACGATAGGATTCACCAATTTGTGGTGCGGCAATAGCAACCCCATCATTTTGGGTGGCGAGCGCTTCGTTCATACGCGCTATCACACCCTGTATTTCGGGCGAGGCAATAGCATCTTTTGGTACTTCTTGTGCTTTCATGCGGAGCACTTTTTTTCCTACTTGGACTATAGTTGTCATAGTGTCAGTGTAGAATAAACTGCTGTTTCTGCAAACAAAAAACCTACGAGAGGTTGTTGAGTTCTTTATACGACAGTGTTCGTTGTTCGCCAGTAGTGAGGTCTTTGTAAGTAACCTGTTGGTTGGTCGCTTCATCTTCTCCGATAATACAGACACGAGTATAGCCCTCTTTTTCGATACGGCTCATTTGCTTTCCAATCTTGGTAAAGAGCGGGTACATAAACAATTTGTTATTCGTACATTTTTGGAGTAGTTGTGACGCATGTACATACAATGAATTTTCGGTGACAATCATAGGTATTCTATCCCCCGGGTTCGTAGTAAATGTATCATCGCTGATTTCTATAATACGATCAGCCCCCAGACCAAGTCCTACTGAAGGAATTGAGGTGGTGTGACCAATGAGTTCTGCAAGTCCGTCGTAGCGACCACCACCGCCAAGTGCAAATGATTCCTGATTCTCATTATCGTAAGTTACGTATTCAAACACGGTGTGTTCGTAATAGTCCATACCACGAACAAGGAATGGATTAATTTCGTATGGAATATCAAGGCCATCCAAAGTATCAGTGACAGAGGTAAAGTGGTCACGTGATGCTTTGTCTAGACTTTCAATGAGAGTCGGTGCTGATTGATTAACAGTAACGGTTTCTGGTTCTTTTGAATCAAGAATTCTGAATGGGTTTGTATCAATACGTTCTTGGTCACCCTCGGCAAGTTTTGATTGGTGTTCTCTATAAAACGCGACGAGTGTTTCGGTGTACGATGCACGAATGTCACGTGTCCCGAGGCTATTGATCTTCACTACCACTTTTTTTCCAGTTTTTTGAATGATTCGATATCCGACCTCGATGGTGAGTGCATCATACAATGGATCGCGTGATCCCATAATTTCAAGACCGAATTGGTAAAATTGTCGATATCGACCTTTCTGTGGTTTATCGTGTCTGAAAAAAGGACTCTCGTAATAAAACAGTTGCGGTTGAGGTAGTGCACCCATACCGTGTTCAATGTAGGCACGCATGATCGGTGCGGTACCTTCTGGTTTGAGCGTTAACCGATCACCTCCGAGCGTCGTTAAGTTGTACATTTCTTTATCGATGATGTCGGTACCTTCTCCAATTCCTTTCAAAAAAATCTCAGTATGTTCAAGAATTGGCGTTTCGATACCTGTAAAACCATATGATGATGCAATCATACGTGCGTACTCAAAAAAATTACTCTTCTGTTGGTATGGTGTACCATAAAAATCACGCATTCCGCGAGGTGCCTGCAGGATATCTTTGTTTGATTTGTTTGATTCAGACATAGTACGTTATTCGAGCACTTCAACTTCACTCGCATTCACGTGACCAGGTTGGAGTGCTAAGTGCGAAAGTGGAAACAGTCGCAGCAGGGTTGTTCCTACAATGTTTTCACGTGGTAGAGCTCCCCACGCTCGTGAATCGAGACTACGTCCTCGATTATCTCCCATAGCAAAGTACTCATCTTCGTTGAGGTTCCATGTACCGTAACTTGAGAAATCTGTTGTAATGTAGGACTCATCAAGGTTGAGTACCGTTCCATCCGCTTGCATGATAGTAATTGCTGAGCCGTTAATCTGTACCTGTTCACCAGGAAGACCGATAATACGCTTAATCAGAAATTGTGTTGTGTTGGTAGGATTTCGAAACACAATAACCTCACCACGTTGTGGATCACGTGCTCGGTACGAAATTTCATCAATAATAAGGTAATCACCATTTTCAAGAGTAGGCACCATTGACTCACCATTCACAATAAATGGTTGTGCTACGAAGATACGTATAGGTACGACAATAGCCAGTACGATCAGGACAAAGCGAAAGAGTTCTACAACCTCGCGTCCAAATGATTTTTTTTGAGGAGCATTTGATTCCGAATTCATGGTACAATCTTAGCACATGACACCCATTCGCCAAAGGCGCATAGATACAACAACCTTTCGTACCATTGGTGCAATACTTGTGGTACTCGCTATTGGTCTATTTATAGTTATTTCTCCTATACGTACAACCCCTCCTAGCACTGGTGTACACCACGTGGATCGCATACTAACAATTAATGGTATTGAGCTTGAAACAATGATTGCTGATCAGCCAAACGAACGTGCACGTGGACTCTCAGGACATACATTACTACAGGAAAACCAAGCTATGCTCTTTGTGTTTGATACACCAGGTCGCTATAGTTTTTGGATGAAAGATATGGATTTTCAGATCGATATGTTGTGGTTGAATGCTGATAGAGAGGTGGTCTTCATGAAACAGAATGCAGATCCAAATGATTACCCAGAGACGTACCAACCATCCATGCCGGCGCTGTACGTTGTAGAAACGATTGCGGGATTTGCTGATACCTACGGTGTTACGCTCGGTAGTGTATTTGATTGGTAAGTAAAAAATCACAGGGAATACCTGTGATTTTTCATACTGTTTGCATCGATAAGCCGGATTCTGTCTGGGATGATCATTTATCTTGACCACATGTCGCCATGCGATTCTTTGCGGCACTCCCCCCACAAAGAATTGTGGGGGGTACGACCTTGCACGTAGGTAGGAATTTTGCCGTTTCACCCCTCTGTTACCAGAGGATTCATCCCCCACCATGCTATGGTGGGGGAGCCATCGCCTCTCGGCTTGGGCGTCACTGCTCGCATCCCTAGAATTGCTCCCGGCAGGCGTTACCTGCTACCGTTTTACCTATAAAAGGTACGTGTCCGGACTTTCCTCACTCCCCCCACAACTTTTAATACTATTCATATATTCTCTTGAATAATTGAGTGTAAGAATTTTTAAACTCCTTTAATTTATTTTCTCTACGTATTGCTAGTGATTTATGCGTATACGCTTCATAATATATTAACTCAAACGGAATTCTGTTTCTTGTTGAAAGATTATTACCTTGATTATGTTCTTCAAACCTTCTCTTGAGGTCGTTTGTGTAACCAATATAATGTTTACTATCTTTTTCACTCTTGAGAACGTATACGTAATACATAGTTAAAATATATCACGTATATACTATTAAAAGTTGTGGGGGGTCGCGCGATCACCTGATGCAGACAGACCCAAGATATCAGCTCACAAAATTTTTTCAATAGAAATTTGACTATTTATTATAATTTGTTAAAATTTACCTGAAATATTAACTTTTTAAAACAATAACAATGAAAACTTTTTTGACATCTTTATTGGTGATTATTGCAATCCTTGGACTGTCATCTTCTTGCAGTTCAGGTTTTACCACTGAGCAGACATTTTACGAAAATAAAATGTTAAGAGACCGTGCGACTTATGATAGTGAACATAATGTCGTAATGGTTGAAAAGTGGTATGAGACAGGGCAACTAAAGTCCAGGTCTAGATACTTTAAACCTAATGGTGTATCTAGCAGTGTGGAACATTACTTAGATGGAGGTTTCAAGTATACCTATTCGATGGATTCTGACGGTAATCAAATTGAGAAAAAGTTTAACCCCGATGGTTCCTTAAAATCCATAAGGGAATGGAATGTTTATTTGGAATTTGATCATCGACGATCTTGGTATAACGGGAAACTGGCTTTCGAAGAACTTACAGAAAAGAATGTCGGACCTTATGAAAAGCATCAAATTAAACGTCAGTGGAAAGACGGTGAGTTATATTCCCAAAGTGTGATAGCAAAAAGGCAATCAACCCCTAATGACCCGATAGATTTTCCAAAAGGAGAAGCAATCAAAACAGTTGAACTTTGGTCGCCTACCTATTCGAAAACGACCGAGGTATTAGAGTGGTATTAATTTTACATTTTTTGAAAAACTAGGTCGCGAGACCTGGTTTTTTTTATTACCTTGATTCTTTGATGTTTAGCAACTAGACTTATGTTGTATGACATTTCATATCATCACCATTTTCCCAAACCTCTTTGAATCCTACCTTGCAGATTCAATGATGAAGCGTGCTATTGCATCCAAAAACATTAGTGTGAAGTTCTATAATCCACGAGATTTCACCACCAATAAACATAATAAGGTGGACGACATTCCCTACGGTGGGGGTCCTGGAATGATTATGACGGTTCAGCCAATTATTGACGCTTGGAAAAAGGCACGCGGACGCAGTCAGAAAAAGAAATTCAAAACGATTATTCTCTCGCCAGGTGGTACTGAGTTTACGACCGCATACGCAAAACAATCGGTAAAAAAATATACTGATATTATTTTCATCTGTGGTCGCTACGAGGGTATCGATGCACGGGTAAAAAAAATCATCGACAAACAGGCAGAAGAGGTATCAATTGGAAACTATGTCCTAACGGGCGGAGAACTGGCGGCTATGGTGATGATTGATTCAATCAGTCGGCAGGTTGATGGGGTACTCGGCAATAAACAATCTCTCGAAGAAGAACGCATCTCATCACATGAAATGTATACGAGACCACTTGTAGTTGAACACCAGGGAAAGAAGTACACCGTACCTGATGTATTGCAATCAGGAAATCACAAGCTCATTGATGAATGGCGTAACCATCATTAGTTTGTATTTTTTTATTTTAATGTTATAGTAATTTAAGTTTAACCTTAAAATTAATTTATACGTGGCAAACGAAAAAGTAATATCTCAATCAAGTACAGAAAGCTCTGAAAAAAAAGATGTTAAATCACCTAAGCCTAAGTTTTACAACAAACCCAACCATAGACATCAGGGTGTACACACAAGAAATTAAATTTACAGCGTCTAACCAACCTCACACAAACTAGTTTTGTCGTGGGGTTAAAATTTGCTATAATTAAAACGATTCAAGTTCAACAATTATTAATTAAAAAACAAGGTCTATGAAAACACTCGTGTATTCCAATTGTTTAACCCCAAATAGAAAGGGGGTGTTCGAGATGAAAATCTCCTATCCTTGTTACTGACTTGTAAAAAAAATTTAACTTTTAATAGAAAGCGATCCAATGGTCGCTTTTCCTTTGACAGAAAACAAAATATCCGTAGTATACGAGATACCTAATATCTGATTGAGTTTCTGCTGTTTTGGGTTTGTTCACGTATGTTGATCCATTATTCACACATCCTAACAAACCAATAAAAAAGACACCGAAGGCGAGCATGCCCCCGGTGCTTTTCTGTTTGTTGGTGTATCCACGTATTATCACTATTTACTGTTGTTATGACTACACGCGAAAAAAAATATTTTTCTAAGTATAAAGACCCGCTGATTGAAGTGCCAAATTTGGTTGAAAATCAAATCACCTCATTCGAAGCATTTATTAACGGAGGCATCCAAGGTGCCATCATGGAGTTTTCACCTATTGAAGACTACTCTGAGAAGAAGTTCGAGTTGAAATTCCTAGGGTTTGAGATCGAAGATCCTGAATTTGACGAGTACTACGCTCGTGAGAACAAAGAAACCTACCAAGCACGCCTCAAGGCACGAGTATCACTCCACAACAAGACCCTCGACAAAACCAAAGAAGAGGAAATTTTCTTGAGTGAAATCCCATACATGACCCCGCACGGTACGTTCATTATAAATGGTATTGAACGTGTGATTGTGCCACAGCTCGCGCGTAGCTACGGTGTCTTTTTCACCGTGGACGATCACCCAAAGGGGCCATTCTTTGGTGCCAAGGTGATTCCAGCTCGTGGTGCATGGATTGAATTTGAATCAAACAAAGATGGTGCTATTTACGTTCGCATCGACAAGAAGAGAAAATTTGCTGCAACCGCACTGTTGCGTATTTTCGGTCTCGAAACCAACAAAGAAATTGAAGCTGCGTTTAAGGGGAATGATGTTGCACTCAAGTACATCAAGGAAACGCTCGCAAAAGATGGATCAAAGAACAAACAAGAAGCGTACGTCGATGTGTACCGACGTATTCGTGACGGTGAGGTGGCGTCACCAGATGCACTCGTTGAATACTTCGAGGCAATTTTTGGTGAAACCCTGTACGACTTGTCAGAGGTTGGTCGCTACCACTTCAATAAGCGTTTTGATAAGGTACTACCAAAGAAAGGTGGTGCGTATGAACAAACTCTCAGCGTAGAAGATCTCGTAACGATCATGACGCGTATTGCGGAAATGAACGTTGATCCACACGCCAAAGAAGACGATATTGACCACCTCGGTTCACGTCGTGTTCGGTTCGTTGGGGAACTCCTCGAACAAAAAGTTCGTCAGGCACTATCACAGATGAAGCGTAACATCAAGGACCGCATGTCGACCGTAGATAACGATACTATGGCAGCAATGACGCTTGTTAATCAGCGTCCATTCCAGGCTCGCATCAAAGAGTTCTTTGCGACCTCACAGTTGTCACAGTATATGGATCAAGAGAACGCACTCTCTGAAATTTCACACCTCCGTACGCTCTCAGCGCTCGGTCCTGGTGGACTCACTCGTGAACGAGCTGGGTTTGAGGTGCGTGACGTACACCCATCTCACTACGGTCGTGTGTGTCCAATCCATACCCCAGAAGGTCAGAACATCGGACTCATCCTTCGTATGAGTGTGTATGCGCGCATTAACCATTTCGGTATGATCGAGGCACCGTACGCAAAGGTAGTTAAAGGAAAAGTGACTAACGAAATCGAATACCTCAATGCTATGGATGAAGAGCGATACAACATCGCCCATGCATCAAACGCTGTTGATAAAAATGGAAAGTTTGTAAACGATATTGTGGAAGCGCGCATTAAGACGCGACCAGGAATTTGTGCACGCAATGAGGTGGACTACATTGATGTTGCAACGAACGCTGCGTTCTCGGTAGCGACATCACTCATTCCATTCCTCGAAGCTGACGATGCAAACCGATCGCTCATGGGATCAAACATGATGAAGCAGGCGGTACCACTCGTGGTACCGCAGGCACCACTCGTGGGTACTGGTATGGAAGAAAAAGCTGCACTCGACACAGGTCGTGTGGTGGTTTCTCGCAGCTCAGGAACGGTTCTTGAAGCTGATGGTAAAAAGATTGTCGTCAAAGATGCAAAAGGGAACAAAGAAACCTACAACCTCATTAACTTTATTCGAACGAACTCAAACTCATTCTTCCACCAGCGAACGATTGTTACCGTTGGTGAAAAGGTAAAGAAAGGGCAGGTACTCGCTGACACGTCAACAACCGAAGGAGGACAGCTCGCGATTGGTCAGAACGTACTCGTTGCATTCATGTGTTGGAATGGTCAGAACTTTGAGGATGCAATTATTCTGTCAGAGAAACTCGTCAAGAACTCAATTTTTACCTCAATTCGTATTGATGAGTACGAGTGTGTTGTTCGTGATACGAAACTCGGTGAGGAACAAACCACCACTGATATTCCAAATGTTGGTGAATCAAAACTCGCAAACCTCGATGAAGATGGTGTTGTGCGGGTTGGTGCGTACGTTGGTGAGAACGACATTCTCGTTGGCAAGGTAACACCAAAGGGTGAAACAGAACTCACCCCAGAAGAAAAACTTCTCCGCTCAATCTTTGGAGAGAAATCACGAGACGTCAAAGACACTTCACTTCGCCTCGGTTACGGAAAGAAAGGACGTGTTATTGGGGTGAAGGTATTCTCTCGTGATGCCGGACATAAACTCGAATCAGGCGTGTTGAAAAAGGTTTACATCGAAGTCGCGCAACTCCGTAACATCAAGGTGGGAGACAAGCTTGCAGGACGACACGGAAATAAAGGAGTTATTTCAATTGTTCTTCCAGAGGAAGACATGCCGTACATGGAAGACGGAACACCGATTGATGTTATTTTGACACCGCTTGGTATTCCTTCACGTATGAACCTTGGACAGATTCTCGAAATGCACCTCGGACTTGCTGCGAATACCTTGGGGTATCAGGCAATAGTTCCGTCGTTTGCAGGAGCGAGCGCTGACGAAATCGCTGCTGAACTTGAATCAGCAGGATTCTCAGGTTCAGGAAAGGTAACACTGTTCGATGGGCGAACCGGAGAAAAATTTGATCAGCAAGTTGCAGTTGGCTACATGTACATCTTGAAACTCCATCACATGATCGACGACAAAATGCACGCGCGTTCAATTGGACCATACAGTTTGATTACCCAACAACCGCTCGGAGGTAAAGCACAATCAGGAGGACAACGATTTGGAGAAATGGAGGTGTGGGCACTCGAAGGGTACGGTGCTGCACACACGCTCCGTGAAATGCTCACGATTAAATCTGACGACGTCATGGGACGATCAGCTGCGTTTGATTCAATTATTAAACGACACAAGATTGGTCAACAGAATACCCCAGCATCGTTTAACGTACTCATCAACTACCTTCGTGGACTCTCGCTTGATGTTGACCTGAAAACAATTCGCGATAATACCGAGTACGTCGATGTTGATCCGTTCGATGGTTCGCACGATACTGAACCCGTATTAACAGGAGACGAGGCTAATTCACGCTAGAACTATGCAAACATCAGAAACAACAACTCAATTACAGCAAGACAAATCTGTTTCCATTCGCCTCGCATCACCTGAAACGATTCGTTCATGGTCACACGGTGAAGTTGCTAAACCAGAAACGATTAACTACCGAACCGGTCGTTCGGAACGACACGGACTCTTTGATGAACGTATTTTTGGTCCGGAAAAAGACTATGAGTGTTACTGTGGTAAATATAAAGGAATTCGCTACCGGGACATCGTGTGTGAAAAGTGTGGCGTTGAGGTAACCCGTTCAATTGTTCGCCGATCTCGCATGGGTCACATTGACCTTGCATCACCGGTGGCACACATTTGGTTTCTTCGTGGTATTCCATCACGTATGGGACTCATTCTCGATATTCCTGTTTCAAAATTAGAAAAAGTTATCTACTTTGCGAGCTACATCATTACTGACGTTGATGAAGAAGCTAAGGCGAAGGTACTGCAAGAACTCCAGCGCGAGTACAAAGCAAAACAGAAAAGTTTGGAATCAAAAGAAGATAAAGAGAAACTCAAAGATCTCTTTGATACTGCCAAAAAGCAAATCCAAGACATTGAACTTCACAAGGTGATTTCGGAAGACGAGTACAACCTTTTCTCATTAAAGTTTGGTTCAATTTTTGAGGCAGGTATTGGTGCTGAGGCAATTCACTACATTTTTACGAAACTTGACCTCACTGCTATTGAAGCTGAACTTGAAAAAGAAACGCACGCAACACGTTCTGTTGCCAAGCGCGTTAAGGTTGAAAAACGACTTTCACTTATTCGTTCATTGAACCGTCAAGACACGAAACCAGAGTGGATGTTCCTCGAAGTTATTCCTGTTATTCCACCAGCGCTTCGCCCTATGGTGGCGCTCGAAGGTGGACGTTACGCAACCTCAGATGTGAATGACCTCTATCGTCGTGTTATTAACCGAAACAACCGACTCAAGAAACTCCTCTCAATCGGGGCTCCTGATGTTATTTTACGTAACGAAAAACGTATTCTCCAAGAAGCCGTTGACTCATTGATTGATAATTCAATTCGCAAGCACTCAGGAACGATTGCAAAGTCATCATCACAAAAACGAAACCTCAAATCACTCTCAGATAGTTTGAAAGGAAAACAGGGACTCTTTAGGCAAAACCTCCTCGGAAAGCGTGTTGACTACTCAGGGCGTTCGGTGATCGTAGTTGGTCCAAAACTTGGTATGAACCAATGTGGACTTCCGAAAAACATGGCGCTTGAACTCTTTCGTCCATTTGTCATCGCAAAGGTGATTGAACGCGAAATGGCATTCAACGTTCGTGGTGCAGGAAAACTCCTCGAACAGCCAACCGATGACATTTGGGAAATCCTCGAAGAAGTGATCCAAGGGAAGTACGTACTCTTAAACCGTGCACCAACGTTGCACCGACTTTCAATTCGTGCCTTCCAGCCAATCCTTATTGAAGGAAAGGCAATTCAACTCCACCCACTCTCATGTGCAGGGTTTAACGCCGACTTCGACGGAGACCAAATGGCAGTACACGTGCCACTCTCTGAAGAAGCACAGTTCGAAGCACAGGAGCTCATGGCATCAGGAAAAAATCTCCTCTCCCCATCATCAGGAAACCCAATTGTATCACCATCACAGGATATGGTGCTTGGTGTATACTGGATGACCAAGGCAATTGATGGTGCCAAAGGTGAAGGAAAGATGTTCTCATCACCAAATGAGGCGATTTCAGCCTACGACTTCGAGAAGGTTGATTTCCGGGCAAAAATTTACGTTATGCCGACCGATTCAGAACGTTACCATGAATTTGATGGTAAGCCATTTGAAACGACGGTTGGACGACTCCTCTTCAACAGCATCATGCCAAAGGACTTTGGGTATCTCAACCAAGACATCAAGAAGAAAGATATTTCAAAGATCATTGCGCGTTTGATTGAAAAGTATGGTATTGATGAAACCGCACCGGTACTCGACAAAATCAAGAACTTTGGATTCAAGTACGTTACGTTCTCAGGGTCAACGTTTGCGTACTCTGATGCACTTGTGCCAGAGGCAAAACAAGACATTATCGAGGAAGGGCGCAAGCAATCACTTGAAATTCAAAATCAGTACGATGAAGGACTCATCTCTGACGGTGAGCGTTACCGAAAAACCATTGAACTTTGGGAGAGCGTCAAGGTAGACGTTGAAAAAGTTATCGGTGAAAATCTTTCATCATCAGAATCGATTTACGATATGGTGACCTCAGGAGCTCGAGGAACAACTTCGAACATGCTCCAGATGGCAGGAATGAAAGGGGTGATTGTTAACGCATCAGGGCGAGCGATTGATTTCCCTATTTTACATTCATTCAAGGAAGGACTCACTCCGATTGAATACTTCATTACGACCCACGGTTCACGTAAAGGATTGACCGATACGGCACTCAAGACTGCGTCAGCAGGATACCTTACCCGTCGCTTACACGATGTTGCGCAGGATGTGGTGGTAACCGAAGAAGATTGTGGTACCAAAGACTGCAACATAGCGAGAGAAGAAAACTTTGACGGTATTATTAAATCACTCGAAGATAACCTCGTTGGTCGCGTTGTTGCGCAAACGGTCAAAGATGCGAACGGAAACATTCTCTACAAACGAAATGATCTCCTTGAACGTGATGATGCCAAAGCTATTGTTGCGGCTGGTATTACCGAAGTACCTATTCGAACACCTATCAAGTGTTCAAGTCTTCACGGTATCTGTCAAAAGTGTTACGGACTTGATCTTGGACGTAATGAATTGGTAAAGGTAGGGGAAGCGGTAGGAACCATTGCATCACAATCAATCGGGGAGCCGGGAACCCAGTTGACTCTGCGAACTTTCCACGCGGGAGGAGTTACTGGTCAGGACATAACCACTGGTCTGCCACGTATTGAAGAGCTCTTTGAAAAGCGTTCAAACATTAAGTCACCAGCAGTTATTTCAAAAACCGATGGTGTGGTTGCGAGCGTTACTACCAAAGATGGAACGAAAATCATCGAAGTACTCTCAGATGCAGAAGTCCTCATCAACAAGAAAAAAACTAAAACTGTTGAGTATGAAGTTGACCGTCGCCGAACCCCACTCGTCAAAGCAGGTGATCGTGTTGCCGTTGGTGACCTCTTGACCGATGGTTCAGCACTTATTGATAAACTTTTCAAAATCGCAGGAGCTGACCGTGCGCAAGCCTATGTGGTATCTGAAGTTGCACGTGTGTACGAACTCAACTCTGCACCTGTTGCGAAAAAGCACATTGAGATTATCACGCGACTGATGTTCTCACGACGAAAGATTGTTCACCCAGGAGATACCAAATTCTCGACCGGTGATGTTGTTGAACACATCGAACTTGTTCAGGAAAATGAACGTGTTGAAGCTGAAGGTAAACTACGTGCAAAAGGAACCGTTGTGGTTCGTGGAATTTCAGAGGTAGCCCTCTCAACCAAGAGTTGGCTCTCATCTGCATCATTCCAACACACCACCAGAATTCTCGTTTCAGCTGCAGCGAGCGCTGAAAAAGATGAGCTCCGTGGTCTCAAAGAAAATGTTATCGTTGGAAACTTGATTCCAGCAGGAACTGGTTTCCGCACGGATTTCATTCCGTTCGATACCATGCCATCGCGACAACGACAGGAAGAACTCGAAGAACTCGAAGCCGAGTTGTCTGAAGATATCCCCATTGCCTAACCACGTACACTACTATGAAGAGCACCGACATCATCAAAGATAAACTTAATATCCTGGATGTGGTTGGCTCATACGTAAAGCTTGAAAAAGCAGGCAAAACCTACAAGGGAACATCACCCTTTACGAATGAAAAAACCCCATCGTTCTTCGTCTCACCGGAGAAGGGTTTTTTCTACTGTTTTTCAAGTGGTAAGGGAGGTGACATCTTCACCTTTATAGAAGAGATTGAACGGGTTGATTTTAAAGAAGCCCTTGCGATACTTGCCGAAAAGGCTGGTGTTGATCTTGGGAAAATATCCCTCGAAGATCAAACCCAAGAGAAGCGGTACTACACTATTTTAGATGATGTTACGAAATGGTACGAGGTACACCTCCGCAAAAACACCGAGGTCGTTAACTACCTCACACAACGTGGATTGACCAAGGACACCATCGTGCAATTCCGCATTGGGTTTGCTATCGACGATTGGCGCGATGCATACCGTTACCTCAAAAGTCGTAAACACACTGATGCTGATATTGTAGCTGCAGGATTAGTATTGAAAAAAGATGGTGGTGATTACTACGATCGATTTCGGTCACGTATCATGTTCCCGCTCTTTGATAGTCGTGGTCGCGTCATTGGATTTTCAGGACGCATCTTTACCGATGATCCTGATGTCAAAAGTGCAAAGTACATCAACAGCCCCGAAGGACCCCTGTTTGATAAATCAAAGGTGCTCTATGGGTATCATATTGCCAAGAACGCCATGGCAAAAGCAGGAAATTGTATTCTCGTAGAGGGACAATTTGATGTGCTCTTGGCACAACAGGCTGGATACCTCAATACGGTTGCGATTTCAGGAACGGGATTAACTGACGATCACGTTGCGATGATTAAACGCTTTACTGACACCGTGCTTCTTGCACTCGATTCAGACCAGGCAGGTATCAAGGCAACGCGGCGCAGTGTCCTTGCCGCCTACCGTAATAACATGCAGGTCAGGGTAATCACCCTACCGAATGGTATGGATCCTGCTGATACCATCGCAAAAAGCAAAGCACAGTGGGATGTGTGTGTGACCGATGCCAAAGACTACATTGACTATCGCCTTGAGCTTGCTGGTCACCAGAACCTCACCTTTGAACAGAGGAAATCGCTCGTGACCCATGATCTCTTCACCTTTGTGTACTATACCAAGAGTGCTATGGTGCAGGATCGTATTCTCCAGAAACTTGGATTGTTTCTCGGTGTCAGTGTTGAGGCAATACGGACCGATTTTGCAGGATTTCGTCCTGATCAAGATGATACGATTACTGCGCGTCCTGAATCACTAGCACATACGAAACCGAGCGAACGTACAACATCACTTCACGACGATATCCTCTTTACTTACATGTACCTAGCTGAGAAGGGATACCTCAATACCATTCCTGATAGTGACCAGATACACCAGCGCTACGAAGAAACATACGGAACGACGATTGAGGATGACCTGAAACAGCTCGACGAAACGCTCACGAACATGCACCTCTTCGTCTACGAAGAACGCTACGGTGATGCCAATCCAACAACTCTCCACACCATCCTCATTACCAAAATCTTCGACGCGCTCATTGCAACATTAAAGAAGCAGGTAGACGACCTCCTGTATACATCACGTGTTGCAGAATCAGAAGGAAACAGTGATACCGTACGATCGATCACTAAAGACATCCAAACCACCAAAGAACGCATTGAAACATTAATCGCCCAACGAGATAGCTAACATGCCAAAGAAATCAACCTCAACAAAGAAAACTACTCTGAAAAAGACGACGGCAAAAAAATCGTCTTCTTCAGCGACTAAAAAACCAGCTAAAAAGTCACCTGCAAAGAAGGTTTCAACTACAGCAAAAAAGAAACCTGTTGTAAAGAAAAAACCATCGGTGAAAAAAACAACAATATCAAAAGCGAAAACTTCAGTAAAGAAAAAAGCTCCAAAGAAGAAAAAACCAGCACAAGAGAAAACCTACATCGAAGAACAACGTGAAGCAGAGGCACGCGACAAACTCGCCCAAGAGCTGATCGAAAAAGGTAAGAAGCGCCGGTTTTTGACCTACGCTGAGATTCTCAAAGTGTTCCCAGATATTGAAGATGATATCTTATTCCTCGACGAACTCTATGCTCGCCTCGCTGATGCTGAGGTCGAGGTCGTTGAGGGGGGAACGCAGGCAGGTGGTGGAGGACTCCTTGATATGACGGATGAAGAGCTCCTCGAAAAGGATTTCTCAACCAAACGCCAACCAGAAACCAAGGACTCAATTCAAATGTACCTCCGTGAAATTGGAAAGTATCCACTCATCAAGGCAGCTGACGAGGTGTCGCTCGCAAAGCGCATCGAGGCAGGCGATGAAGAGGCAAAGAATCTCTTGGCGAAGGCTAACCTCCGTTTGGTGGTATCACTGGCTAAAAAGTACGTAGGACGCAGTCCTGATTTGACGCTCCTTGATCTGATCCAAGAAGGGAACATTGGACTCTTTAAGGCGGTTGAAAAGTTTGACTGGAAACGTGGGTACAAGTTTTCAACCTACGCGACCTGGTGGATTCGCCAGTCAATTACCCGTGCATTGGCTGATCAATCACGAACCATCCGTATTCCAGTACACATGGTTGAAACCATTTCAAAGTACAAGCAGGTGTTCAAGCGCATGAGCCAGGACATGGGTCGCGAACCAACCCCAGAGGAAATTGCCGAAGAGATGGAACTCGACATCGACAAGATTCACCTCATTGGCAAAATCAATCAGACGACTATGTCACTTGAAGAACCGATTGGTTCAGACGGGGAAGAGAAGTCAACGCGGGGTGAATTTATTGCAGACGAAACCATTCCGTCTCCTGATCGAGATTCATCAAAACAAATTTTGAAAGACCAGCTCGAAGAGATCCTCGATGAATTGACCGACAAGGAACGTACGATCATTGAGCTTCGCTATGGATTAAATGATGGTATCTCACATACCTTAGAAGAAGTGGGGCGCAAGTTTGATGTAACGCGTGAACGTATTCGTCAGATTGAGGCGAAGGTGCATGAGAAAATCAGAGTGAACGAAAAAATCAAAAAACTCCAAGATTATTAGTAAAACCCCAAATAGGGTTTTTGTATTAAGAGTTGTAATTTGACATATATATAGATTTATGATAATATTGACCTCAATGGGTTCTTTCTTAAATACATAGGTTCAAGGATATGAGACGAGCTCTGTGGAGTGAACAGTGTTGACGGTACAGAGCTCGTCTCATAGTGAGACAGCTGCTCATCCAGTAAGTCTGGGAAAATTTTCACTAAATTTGTAAAACGATGACAACAAGAAAAGAAGCGTTGATCACGTCTAAACAAACAGACGCTGTTGTAATTCTCGCCACGCAAGCGGTGAAGAATGCAATACGAAAGGTAAGCCCCTCCAAAGACGGTACTCAAACTGGTATCCTCGGCGACGGGGCTGAATTTAAAACCCGATTAGAAGAGGCCAGTATGATGATCATTGCCGACCTGACGATCTCGAACAAGTACGAATCTGAAGAGGTAACGTCCACGTACGGCTACCTTTCCGGTTACCGAGAGGGTGATGATTTCACCTTGTTTGAAAACATTGCCGACCTCGAAAAGGAATTAGTAACCCTCAAGAAGCTCTTCCCTGAATTGAGAAAGCTGGACGTTGACCGTAAATATCTGGCACGTATCGCATCTGGTGAGGTAACCCCACCGAATGGAGTTGCTGGACGTTGGACGCTCGTTGTCCCATGGAACTTGGTCGCTGACACTTACGGTGCAGCAGTAGAGCGTGCCATGGAGTTATTGAACAAAGATCGTAAAGGAAAGTTTGAAAACCTTCGTGCTGGTCAGCTCGGAGCTGACCAGCTGAAGAAATCCGCACGCTCGACCTCGATGTTTGATGAAGTATCAACATCCCAGGAGGGCGAAATCAAAATCGTATGGATGCAGTTTGGTCTTCGTCACGCTGGACGTTCGATACGTCGCGCTCGTGAGGTGTTCCGCGTTGATGAATTTGGCGTGGGTTGGTTCGAGGCGTTGGTTGCAGTGTTACTGCACGCCGATCGTCTTCGACACTACGATGACCTGTGGATTGACTGCCCGGGGGATGAATTCAAAGATTCCCCATCGGACGAGTCCTTCGATCTCGCTCCGTTTCTGGTCTTCGTCGATGGCAAGGTCTTGGCTGGCACCCTCTCGGTTTCGCCTGTGTACGCGGGGTATGGCTCCGCCTCGTTCTTCCTTCCGCAGGAATCTTGATTGCTTGCAATCTTGATACTGTGGAGGTCTTGAACCTTTATTTCCGCGAAGCGGAAAATCTTTGCCGAGTTGTTCACATTATGGACAACTCGGCTTTTTCTTTTATAATGTGTTTGAGATTAGGTTTCTGAACGATTGTCTACGGATCATCGTCACCGAACTCTCTCTTCAAAGAGAATGACGACCAGAATCACGGCGACTACGGTTTCCGAGAGCGTGTTGTCTTTTGGAGGGGTATTGCTTGTCCTCATCTGGTAGAGGTGTCACGTTCGTGACTGCTCTCAGGTAAAATACAAGGGTTATGAGGGTACTCTATTTCCAGTAGAGATTATTTTCGTACTCTGGTGGTACAGATGGGTGAGGACAACTTTTTGGCTTCGGTCACGCTCCGTATCTGGACTTCAACGATGGCAAGGTCAAGGCTGGCACCAACTCGGTTTCGAATGTGAACGCGAAGTATGGCTCCGCCTCGTTCTTCCTTCCGAAATACCCACCCATTTAAAAAAGCACCAAAATGGTGCTTTTCTATTACGTATATGTAACCCCTTTTATTCTTTTAAAGATCGTATCCAACCACCAAGCATGCGCCCAACTTCTTCAATGTCTGATTGGAGGTTGAGGTACTTCTTGTTATCAAGCGCTTTTATGTCTTTCATCAGTCGTACTGACAGTCGTAAAAGGTTCAAGTTGTTACTTACTTCTTCAAGTGTTTTTAATTTTTGTACTTTTGGTTGATTGCTGGCTGTAAAAATACCAGAGAGTACCTCGAGCATGGTATTATCAGCTCGTTCAAAGAGTGTGTATCGATCTTGTTTTGGTACCAACCTTCGATAACTATGAAGTTGTTTGTACAGGTCATACGATTTTTGAAGTATAGGAACATCGAATTCATTCATGAAAATTTACAGGCAGTTATATGGTCAAATAATTTCGGTTGAAAACCTTTTTCTCTCTTGGGAAAAATTTAGTAAAGGAAAACGTGGCAAACCCGATGTGGCGTTTTTTGAACGTCACCTTGAAGAAAATATCTTTGCATTACATAGAGAATTAAAGGCGAAGATTTACCAGCATGGTTCGTACACGAATTTTTATATACGTGATCCAAAAGTACGCTACATTTCCAAAGCGTCAGTTCGTGATCGAATTGTACATCATGCCTTGTTTCGTGTGTTGAGTACAATATTTGAACCTACTTTTATCGCTACCTCTTTCTCATGCCAAATCGGGAAGGGGAATCATGAGGGTGTTGAAGTGCTAGCACAGTTAGCGAGAAAAGTGAGTCAAAACTATACGAAACCATGTTTTGCTCTCAAATGTGATATCAAGAAATTTTTTGATAGTGTCGATCATCAAATTTTGTTATCCATTATGACAAAACGTGTGCGTGATGTTGCCACTATGGATCTCGTGCGAGATATTGTCGGAAGTTACTATGTTTCGCAAACTGATCTCTTTCACAGACAGGGGATTCCGATTGGAAATTTAACATCCCAACTTTTTGCCAATATCTATATGAATGAGTTTGACCAGTTTATAAAACATCAATTGAAGGTTCAACACTACTTACGTTACACCGATGATTTCATCATTCTTTCTGATTCAAAAGATGAGTTTGATACATTACTTTTACAAGTGAAAATGTTTCTCCAAGAAAAACTTCACCTTTCGTTGCATAAACACAAGGTAAACGTACGTACTTTACATCAGGGTATTGATTTCTTGGGTTATGTTGTTAAGCCGCATTACCGCATCTTAAGAACAAAAACACGTAAACGCTTGATTCGTTGTATGAATGCTCGTATAGAAGCGTATCAATCTGGTAGACTTGGTGAAGAAAAGGTGTTTCAATCACTTCATTCATACCAAGGGATGATGTGTCATGCACATGAGTATCGCTTTACTAAAAATTTAAAGAACAAGGTTTGGTTTAGACTTCCCCCAGTTTTTTATAACAGTTACTTTTATTAAGCTGATTTTATTATAGTTATTTGACAAAGTATGAACTGGATATTTATATTATATCATGTTTAATTAAAAACCTCCAAATTATAAAATTTAATCCTGAAATTATTCTCTGTGTGATACAATGGATCCGTTATGACCACACAAGAAATTGCAAATCAATTAGTAGATATGTTCAACGCGGGGGAGATGGAAAAACCGTATGAGGAACTGTACAGCCAGGATATTATTAGTGTCGAACACGAAGGGAACGATGACATGTCACGGTGTGAAGGAATGGCGCAGGTGATGAAAAAAGGCGAGTGGTGGCACGAGAATTTCGAGGTACACAGCGCGAGCATGTCCCAACCCGTTGTCGCGGACGACTACTTCTCGGTTTCAATCACCATGGACACCACGCACAAACCATCAGGTAACCGTGAAGAGATGACAGAATTGGCAGTCTACAAGGTAGCTAATGGTAAAATCGTGTACGAAGAATTCTTCTACAACATGGGAGGAAAATAGCAACGTACCCGAAAGGGTATTTTATTTGGTATAATATCGGTATGAATTACTGGAAAGAATTACAGACAAAAAATTGGGTTGATTGGGTAAAGGTACTCGTGGCGATTGATATTGCAAGCTCCGGAGTTGGGCTCGTTCTCGGCATCGATATGCACGTGTTTGCGTACTTGCTTAGGATTATTGGACTTGGATTTATTAGCAGTCTGTTCTTTGGAATCCTCTATGTTTTTGTTGCGGTATTGATTGTAAAACGAGTATTCCCGCAGAGACTCGCTGAAGAAGAACACATCGAAGCAGAGCGTATGGACGAAGATATTGTTGAGACCACTAATGCCGTCAAAAAACATGCAAAGAAAATTGCCAAAAAAGTAGCTGAGGTGACTGACAAAGCACACGACACAATTGATGCTGCTATTGATAAGGGTGAAGCAATGCTCGGCAAGGCACACCAAGATGCCAAAGAAGAGGTGAATAAACTCATCAACGAATAGTTGATGTTTTTCTCTCAGACACACCATTCATGAACAACAAACATGCTAAACAAACGACGACGTACCTTCCATCAACACAGGTCATCGTAAAGTATGTTGTTATTTTTGGAATTATTATTTTTGTGTTGTACCATTTCAGTGCTGAAATTCGCCAAACCAGTGCACTCTTCTCGCAGGCACGCATTGAGGCATTCATCAAGAGCGCAGGTGTGTTTTCATGGTTGGTGTACCTCGCACTGGTAGTGGTGGCGGTGCTCGGTCCCATTACGAGTTCAACCATTGCACTCATCGGCGGGTACTTGTTCCATCCATTGGTAGCTATTTTTTTAAACATTCTCGGTGAATTTATTGGCGGAACGGGAAATTTCTTTATTGGAAAAAAACTTGGTAAACAGTACCTCATGGCAAAGTTTCCAAAGGTCAGGCGTATCGTTGAAAAGTATGGCGGGTATCTGAAACCATTTCACATTTTTCTTCTTGGGCTGGTACCTGTGGGAACATCAAACTTTACCGGGTACGTAGCGGGTATGTCGGGAGTACCGTTTCGTGTGTACATCCGTTCGTGGATGATTGCTATTTTCTTTGTAAACGTACTCGTCACATTGTTAGGCTACAGTGCAAAAATTCACTCAATTCCATTGACGATTGGTATTCTGGTTGTTCTCGCATTGGTGCTTCTCGTAATGAAATATATGAGCTCGCGAAAGAATACCCTATAGAGCTACACATGATTTGAAAAAAAACCCGACTCAGGTAAGCTGGTGATACCTATGGAGTACGTTTTTTACGTGTTTCTGTTTATCAGCCTCTACTTTCAAATTTTCCTCCTCGTAAGTTTTTTTGAAAAGAAAGTCGATGGATCATCAGATACCGATACAAAAGAATATGACCTGTTAACAACGACGATCATTGTGCCATGTTACAACGAGGAATCCACTGTTGTCCGAACGATTAATTCACTCTTGGCGCTCGATTATCCCAAAGACAAACTCATTATCATGATCATTGATGACGGTTCAACTGATACCACGTGGCAGGTGATTCAACAGTTTGTGAATGATCCGCGCATTCGTCTCTACCAAAAACAGAACGAGGGATCAAAGTTTGCAGCATTAAATTACGCCCTTGATCACGTGAACACTGAGTTGGTTGGGGTGCTCGATGCAGATTCGTGGGTTGAACCACAGGCACTCAAGAACTATATGGAGTTCTTTGCCGATCCTGAAGTCATGGCAACCATCCCATCAATGGTTATTGCTGATCCCGATTCACCTATGCGACGTGCCCAAAAGGCAGAGTACGATATTGGTCTTTTTGCGCGAAAGAGCTTTGCGAACCTGAACTCTATCTACATTACCCCAGGTCCATTCTCGGTGTTTCGGAAATACGTCTTTGATACGTTAGGACCGTACCAAGAAGCCCATCATACCGAAGACGCAGAAATTGCACTGCGTATGCAGGTGCACGGGTATAAAATTGCCTACAGTGATAATTCAATCGTGTACACTGTTGGTCCAAAAACAACCAAACCGCTCATTAAACAACGTGTACGCTGGACGTATGGATTTTTGAAGAATATGTTTGATTATCGTGGACTTCTCTTCAAAAAAAGGTATCAGCACCTCGGACTCATCGTATTACCAGTAGGTATTTTCCGCATTTTCATTAGTGTAATTTTGTTCCCTTTGTCTGTATGGTTGTTGTTTGTTCCGTTGTGGAAATGGTATCAAAAAGTTTCTGTTGTAGGTTGGAATCCAACGTGGTCGTGGAATGTTGATTGGTTTTTTGTGGGTGTCAGTCAGGTACAGTTACTCGCTGTTGTTGGAGTATTTATATCTATCATGACGATTTGGATCGGACGTGAACTGGTTGGTGATCGACGCAAGTTTACCATTGATATTTTCTACATGTTTTTCATGTACACGTTCATTGCTCCACTATGGCTGTTGCAATCAACGTACAATGCACTAGTGTCGCGAAAAGGAACATGGCGCTAGAGAACCGAGCATTTGTTTTTTTGCACTGACTGGTTAGAATAGTTGGTATATGAAAAGAACTGATTATCAAAAATACCTTGTTGTACTCTTAATTACCATGGGTGTGTTTTTTGTAGTGTTTACCCTCGTAAATACCATTAACAATCGACGCATTGCATCAATTGAAGACCTCCAACAGAGTATTACCGCTGACCTCATTGCAACTGAAACACAGTTTGACCTGTTAAAAACCGCACCGTGTGAAGTGCTTGAAAAAGGAAGCGTGCTCTCTCGTGAGCTCGGTGAATTTGGGCAGAAACTTGAATTCGCACAATCCCAAGGTGCTGATGACCCAGATGTACAGCAGTTGAAAAAATATTATTCACTGCTTCAGGTAAAGGATTACCTCCTCATGCAGGAAATTGCTGATAAGTGTGGTACCCACATTGATGCGATTCTCTACTTTTATGCAACTGAGTGTGAGGATTGTATCAAACAGGGATACGTTCTTACTGAGTTTAAAAAACGGTACCCAGAAATTCGCATTTATTCTTTCGATACTGACCTTGATTTCTCGGTGATTGATACGTTTGCTGGACTCTATGATTTTGATGCAGTCTACCCAACTTTGATTATTAACAACAAGGTCTACCAATCATTCCAGACCTTGGATAATCTTGAGGCATTACTTCCAGAGATTGTCGCAGCACAGGTGTTGCAGGATCGTATCGACGAAGGACGTAACTACATTCTCTCACTTCCTGAGTACGATGGTGTGCAATCAAAGGATATTGAGAATACAAACGTAATGAGTGAAGTATACACCTACACGATTAGTGGTAGCGATACTGATATGGTACTACGTCTCGTCTTTGATCCAGTAACGAACGAGTTCTCACTCGATGAATAAGTGTATGAAGCGCATCGGCCATGGATGGCAAGTTGCTGTGTATGAATATGGTACGCATTATGTCTATAAAAAACCACATACCAGTTATTTTTTTGTGTGCATGACAATTCTGAAAGATTTTCCTCCGCTTATATTGCAACCCTTAAAACTCCATCGGTGGCGAAGAATTGTTCAGCAGCGACAACTCGCATCATTGCGAGTCATTGCAAACTATATCCACTTATCAAAATACCTCGCTCATCCGGTTATTGAATCATCGGGAGCATATTATCAATCAAGAGCGATACCTGTGTATCGGTATGTTGAAAATCTTTCAAAAGAGAAATTTGAGGAACTCGTAGATGATTATGCTCGCCTTACCTATTATTTGTATGAACAGGGATTTATTGATAAAAGCTTTAATTTCCTCAAAAACTTTGGAATATTAGATGGGGAAGTAGTACTCACTGATTTGGGGGAGTTGTTTTTTGGTGAACAAGAAATTAGGGAACAATTAGAAAAAAGACCATGGGCGCACATTAAATTTATCCTTGCTCTCTCGAAAGAACAACGGCGTTATTTGGTGAAGGTTATGGATGAGACATTTCTTTCAGAAAAAAATAACACTTAATGTTATTTTTTTGGAGCCACCTGTCGGACTCGAACCGACGACCGACGGTTTACAAAACCGTTGCTCTACCAACTGAGCTAAGGTGGCATTGTAGCCTAACGGCTACAGCATACCCTAGCTCGTTAGTTTGGCAACGGTTTTGTTGTGCTCGCGCACGTTTACAAAACTGCTCGGCGTGACATTCAGTCACCCCTCGCCTCTACCAACTGAGCTAAGGTGGCGTAGAAAACGTTACTCTTTATCACTAATACTCTTCATGAACAGAGACGTTTCTTGTGCTACGGTTTCAGGATGTAATTTTTTTCGTACCAATGATCGCATACTGTTCCCGTGTTGTTTCATGTGTGAATGTACATGGTGTACCTTGTTCTTACCAGTTCTGAGTGCTCGGTTCGTAACACGCTTTGATACTGCATGAGCGTCACGCATATACTGTTCGTATCGTGTTCCATTGAAATGTACGAGGGTGCGTATTACTTGTCTCAATGTTTTTCCTGATTTCTTATGTTCGAGGAATACGACGAGAGCGAATCCAATAACTGATATGAGTAAGAGGTAGGTAAAGACCATAGTGCTGATTATACCGTGTAGCGTACAAACTCAGCAACCTCAATACGTTCACCAATTTTCAATGTTGCCTCTTCGATGAGCTTCATAATGGTAACATCAGGATTTTTTACAAATGGTTGTTCGAGAAGTTCCTCAATTGATTCAGTTCCCATGGCTGCAATGTGCATAGCGATATCGTTTGCTAACGTCATAAAGTCATCGTTTTTCGCTACATAATCGGTTTCACACGCTAACTTGATGAGTACGCCAATAGTATTGTTTGAGTGAATGTACGATGCAACAACACCAGCCCCCAATTCGCGATCTGCTTTTTTTGCTGCTGCTTTTGCTGAGATGTCTCGCAAGAGTTCTCGTGCCTTTTCCATATCACCACTTGCCTCGGTGAGTGCTTCCTTACATTTTCCAATTGATACACCAGTTTCTTCACGCAGTGCTTTGATTTGTTCTACTGAAATTTCCATATGTATATTTTATTTAAGTGCGTCCGCTACTTTCTTGGTAATCAAGGCAATTGATGACACGTTCGTATCGTTTGCAACAATCGGATAGGTGAGAATTGATATATCACAATCAGTGTTCGCGAGTGCAATTACTGGAATGTTCATCTGTCGTGCTTCGGTCACCGCGATATCTTCTTTTTGTGGATCAACAATAAAGAGTGCTGCTGGCGTTTTCTTCATAGTTTTAATACCACCAAATTTTACTTCTAATCGTTCAATTTCGCGTTCAAGCATGAGTTTTTCACGCTTGTTTGCAGCAACGAGCTCTCCCTTCGCAGCTTGATCGCTGAGAGTCGCAAGTCGCTCTACACGCTTTTTAATTTCAGCGTTGTTGGTAAGTGTTCCTCCGAGCCATCGTTCAGTCACGAACGGCATATCAATGAGTTCAGCTGCTTCGCGCACGAGTCGGCGTGCCTCAGGTTTTGTTCCTACAAAGAGCACCTGTTTATCAGTTCCCTGAAGATCCTTAAGAAATGTGAGTGCAGACTCAAGCTGGCGTGCAGTCATTTCAAGGTCGATGATATCTTTCTTCTTTCGTGACTCAAAAATAAATTGTTGTGCTGAAGGGTGTCGCCGTGTTTTTGAGTACCCAACGTAACAACCTGCTTCAAAGAGTTCGTTCACGAGTGTTTCGTTTACGTTTGACATTGTATAAATAATTAATTAGTAAAACTTGCACAGTAGCGATAACGAATAATGGAGCTACCGTTTCATCTCGCATTCGAAGGCGAGGGAATACAACGGGCAACGGGATCTGTATGGTCTCATTCCACAAGTTTTTACAGGAAGTATATTACTGATAATAGCTATTTTTACAACCCCTAGTTCTATTGAAATATACAGGCTTTCGCGTAGTATACAGAATATGAAACAGTCCAAGTTGTTCACCAAAACTCGTAAAGAAGCACCGAGTGATGAAACATCAAAGAATGCACAGCTTTTGATACGTGCTGGATATATTCACAAGGAGATGGCTGGTGTGTACGATCTGTTGCCACTTGGTAGTAAGGTTGTTGAAAATATCAAAGAAATTGTACGCCAAGAAATGAATGCGATTGGTGGTCAAGAATTCATTATGTCGAGCCTACAATCAAAGGATGTATGGACAGCAACGAAACGCTGGGATGATGATGTTGTAGATGTATGGTTTAAGTCAACTTTGAACGCTGGTGGTGAGGTAGGGTTTGGTTGGTCACACGAAGAACCAATTACTGAAATGATGAAGAGCCACCTCTCTTCATATAAAGATCTTCCCGCATACGTGTATCAGTTTCAAAATAAATTTAGAAATGAACTACGTGCAAAAGCGGGAATGATGCGTGGACGAGAATTTATCATGAAAGATATGTATTCATTTTCTTTGGATGCAGAACACCATGAAGATTTCTACCAAAAAACTATTCAGGCATACCAGCG
Source organism: Patescibacteria group bacterium (assembly GCA_020428645.1). Classification (GTDB taxonomy): domain Bacteria; phylum Patescibacteriota; class Minisyncoccia; order Phycocordibacterales; family UBA1006; genus UBA1006. The sequence goes on along the minus strand of JAGQMN010000002.1, from coordinate 3,781 downwards.
CTGCTACGATCGCTTAGGTATCGGTAATGATACGTTTATTACCTTTGCAGGAGGTGGAGCGTTTACTGAATTTAGCCATGAATTTCAAACGATTTGTGATACCGGTGAAGATGAAATTTACATTAATCGTGAAAAAGGAATTGCTATTAATGATGAAGTGTACAACGATGACACCTTGAAAAAATTAGGGGTTACCGCAGGTGAACTTGAAAAAGTAACAACTGCCGAAGTAGGAAATATTTTTAATTTTGGAACTCAAAAATGTGCGGATATGAATTTGTTGGTAACCAGTGAAGAAGGAAAACAGATTCCTGTGTATCTTGGTTCATATGGTATTGGCATTACACGTGTAATGGGTGTCATTGTTGAAAACCTCGCTGATGACAAGGGTATTGTATGGCCGGAAGAAATCGCACCGTTTACGATCCACCTTCTTACCTTTGGTAACAACGAAAATATTTTTCGCGAAGCCGAGAGCTTGTACCATGATTTAGAGAATGCGGGTATTGAGGTACTGTTTGATGATCGAGACCTCGGTCCTGGTCAAAAGTTGAATGATGCTGACCTCATGGGTATGCCATACCGCATTGTCGTATCGGAAAAATCTGCTGAAAAAGGTGGTGTTGAAATCACCAAACGTGCCACAGGAGATGTCGAATTTGTTGACCCGGCACGTCTCATCGCGTACTTTACCGAAGGGTAAACACACGTACTATCTTAGTGAAATTATGAACACACTCATGCAACAACTGTATAATCGTTTTTCAAATGATATTGGTATCGATTTAGGAACGGCAAATACGCTTGTCCACGTGAAAGGGCAAGGTGTTTTAATCAATGAACCATCAGTCGTTGCTATGAATACCAAAACCAATCGTGTCGTCGCTGTTGGTGCTGAGGCAAAAGAAATGCTCGGTCGAAACCCAGGGCACATCGAGGTGGTGCGTCCACTCGTTGATGGAGTGATTTCTGATTTTGATGTTACCGAAGAAATGCTCTCGTACCTCATCCGAAAAGCAGAATCTAAATCAAAGAAATTTTTTCGTCCACGGGTTATTGTTGGAGTACCATCAGGTATTACGAATGTTGAACATCGTGCCGTCTACGATGCAGCTCACAATGCGGGAGCTCGCGAAGTGTACATCATCGAGGAACCAATGGCTGCAGCCGTAGGTCTTGGGCTACCCGTACTCGAACCGTTGGGGTCAATGGTTATTGATATTGGTGGTGGTACGACTGATATCGCGGTGATTTCGCTTGCAGGTGTTGTGCAATCAAAGAATCTGAAAATTGCTGGTGACCGATTGAATCAAGATATCATCTCGTACCTCCGTGATGAGTTTAAACTCCTCGTTGGTGAAAAGACCGCAGAAGACATCAAAATTAAAATTGGTGCAATCAGTGATCACGAACGCCTCGAATCAGAAATTCGTGGACGTGATATCATCACTGGTCTGCCACGTCAGATTTTAGTGAACAACCACGACATTCGTGAAGCTATTGCACACTCAATTGAAACACTCGTTGATGGCGTCAAAGAGGTACTCGAACGTACACCACCTGAAATTGTTTCCGATGTCATGCAACGGGGTATCTACCTCGTTGGTGGGGGAGCCCTCATTGGTGGTCTTGATGAACTCCTTGAACACGAACTCGATATTCCCGTGTACGTAGCTGATGATCCATTGTATTCAGTTGTTGTAGGAACTGGTTTGGTGCTCGATCGTATTGATGATTACAAAGAAGTATTAATTCACGAAGATGATGAGTTACCGCTACGATAAACAAAAAAAACAACGGGGACGTTGGTACCTCATTGGTACGGTACTCGTTGTGCTCGCCCTTGTTACCCCTATGTATACGTGGCTCTTTCACCTTGTTGAGCGACCACTCCAACATATGTGGGAACGTCAAGGTGAGGTGTTTGATCAAACCACGACATTTTTCTCAGGATTCTATGGTAAAGAACAACTCACCAAAGAAAACCAAGCACTCCGTGATGATGTTGCACGGCTTGAAATTGATAACCTGCGTACCCAGTATCTCGCTGAACAGCTTGACCGTGTCGCTGGTATAACTTCATCAGGTAACCTCACGGTAGCATCAGTGTTACACCACGGTGTACAAGGACAACAAGATATCCTGTTAATAAACAAAGGTACTGATACGGGTTATGCCGTAGGGGATGTGGTGTTTGGGTATGATAACGTACTTCTTGGTACTATCACCGAGGTCTACGACACGACAGCACTCGTGACCCTATATTCCTATCCAGCACAACAGGTTCATGGGGTACTGTTTCCGCACGGCGTTACGGTCACTGCATCAGGTGATGGAAACGGAAGCTTTCGTATAGACTCGCCACGTGAGATTGATGTTACCGAGGGTGACATTTTGTACTCACTCGAATCACCAGGAAATATTATTGCGATCGTTCGCGAGGTAGTATTTGATTCTCGTGATCCATTCAAGAAGGTGTACTTGTCGTATCCAACGAATGTGAATGATATCCAAATGGTTGGAGTAAAAAAACAACCACGAGTTAACTCGTAGTTGTTTTTCTTTTCATTACTCCTCTTTAAGGTACACTCATGACATGAATCGATTCTCATTCAAGATCACAAAAAAAATGGAAGGATTAGGACGTGCAGGGACTATCTCGACTCCACACGGCGATATTCAGACACCAGCGTTTGTTGTTGTTGGTACAAAGGCAACGGTAAAAGGTGTGACTCCTGAAATGGTGCGTGACCTCGGTGCACAGGTGGTGTTGGCGAACACGTATCACCTCTATCTTGAACCTGGTGATGATGTGGTTAGAGAGGCGGGTGGATTTCCAAATATGATGAACTGGAATGGTCCGACCATGACCGACAGTGGTGGATTTCAGGTATTCTCACTTGGCGAGGCGTTTGGTACTGGTGTTTCAAAAGTCGCAAATGGTGAAGACATCGTCGTTTCAGAACGGAAAGGATATGCAAAATCAAACAAACAAGCCTTCATCGATGAAGATGGGGTAACGTTCAAATCATACATCAATGGTGACAAACATCGTTTTACCCCAGAACGATCGATGGAAATTCAATGGAACCTCGGTGCTGATATGATTTTTGCCTTCGATGAATGTACGAGCCCTCTTGCTAATCATGATTACCAAAAAGAAGCCATGGATAGAACGCATCGCTGGGCAGACCGATCACTCAAACGACATCAGGAACTTGATCCTGATAATGTTCAGGCCTTGTTTGGGGTAGTTCAGGGAGGACGGTTCAAAGATCTCCGTGAAGAGTCCGCACGCGTCCTCGGTGCTATGGATTTCGATGGGTACGGTATTGGTGGATCGTTTAATAAAGACGATATGGCGTCTGCAGTAGGATGGGTGAATAGTATTCTTCCTGAAGACAAACCTCGGCATATGCTCGGTATTGGTGAACCGATGGATATTTTCGCTGGAGTAGAAAATGGATGTGATCTCTTTGATTGTGTATCGCCAACACGTGTTGCGCGTCATGGTCGCATCTACGCGCGGGGTGGGCAGTACAATGTTACCAACGCACGATTCAAACAGGACTTTACCGCACTGGAGCCAGGGTGTGCGTGTTACACCTGTAAAAACTATACCCGTGCCTACGTGCACCATTTGTTAAAATCAGGCGAGATGTTAGGACAGACCTTGGGTTCAATTCATAACCTCTATTTTCTCGTGAAATTAGTTGATGATATTAGGGAATCAATCTACGACAATACTTTTCAAGAATTTAAAAAACAGTTTATCCAACAT